>JAIPBX010000144.1 GCA_021738485.1 Bacteroidales bacterium
AAATATCCCAGTTTTGGGTACCTGCCTTATAATCCGATTTGGGATAATCCCGGATATAGGGCAATCCGGTGGTCTTTATCTGTCCGACAATTGATGCAGACCATACTCCCAAAAACGCTATCAATAATACTATCCTCATCGGTCTTATTCTTAAGGGGGTAAAAATAAAGAAATTATGAAAAACAAACTTAGAAAAATCCAATTCTTGACCTGTTATTTAAGCAACGTCCTAATTACTATCGCGATCATCTATTTTTGAGTTTCTTCCTGAAACTCCTCATACATCCTTATTAATTCTTTGGGCAACAGCACAGGCCGTTTCTCCTTCAGATCATAGAAAAATCCTGACTGCTGTCCCGTACAGTATATTTGTTCTTTTTGTAGGATCTCTATATCCACCACCCAACGGGCATGTTTGATTTTGCTCACCCATAATCGTCCGGTAGGTTTGTCATAAATCGTGAGAGGCTGCTTATATTCCACTTCGGTTTTTTGCAGGATAGGAGCCTGGTCTTGTTGAAGCATATTCTCAAGTGGCCAGTATTGATCGAGAAATTCCTGCCTGAGGTGCTCAAACCATTTGATGTAAACGATGTTGTGAACGATTCCCATAACATCAATGTCGTACCCGTAAATCTTAATGGGTAGTTCTACCTGCATGGCGCCTTTAATATTGGTGGTACTTTTCATGGATTGTGATTTTATTGCCCGAGGCAAAGATTTGGTTTTTTATTGAAAGATGAAAATTATTTTATCCGATTGTTTATAATCCCCCTGAAAAACAAAGCCCGCTTTGTTCTGTTAAAAATTTTATGTTGTTTCATCAGAATCAAAAGAAAACGAAATCATGAAATTCAGTAATGATCTTGTACACGGCCGTCTTATAAAACGTTACAAACGTTTCCTTGCTGATGTTGAGCTGGATAACGGTGATGTTGTTACGGCTCACTGCACCAATTCCGGTTCAATGAAAACCGCCCTGGAAAAAGGCGCTGAGGTTTATATGACCTACCATGGCGATCCGAAACGCAAAACGCAGTTTACCTGGGAAATGATTAAAATCAATGGCGATTGGGTGGGAATTAACACCAACCACCCGAACCTCCTTGCTTATGAAGCTATTCGCGACGGCGTGCTTGATAAACTTAAGGGCTACACCCATGTGCAACGGGAGGTGAAAACAGGGCAAAGCCGGATTGATGTTTATGCCGAAAACGAAAAAGAAAAGTGCTTTGTCGAGGTGAAGAATGTTACGATGAAACAAGGTGATTATGCGGTGTTTCCGGATGCGGTGACAAAGCGAGGTCAAAAACACCTGGATGAGCTGATTAAAATCCGTGAGCGCGGTTTGCGGGCTGTCATGTTTTATGTGATACAGCGAAGTGATGTGCAATATTTTTCACCCGCCCGGGATATTGACCCGGACTATGCTAAAAAGCTGGAGGAGGCATATGGAATAGGCGTGGAAGTTTTCGCCGTTCACGCGCAAGTATCACCGAAAGAAATAAGCATAACCCGTGAGCTTCCATTCGTTCTGAAACGCCAAGCATAGATTGATTCTAAATTGTTAGGCATCGAACAAAAAAAATAAATATTCGTTATTTTTGACGAGTTCTTAGACCGAATGTTTCTTCAGGGCAGGGTGTAATTCCCGACCGGCGGTAAAGTCCGCGACTCCCGGTTTTTCCGGGATTGAGACGGTGCAATTCCGTTGCCGACAGTATAGTCTGGATGGGAGAAGAAACGAATATTTTTCGAACATGAGAAATGGGTGTGTGGAATACAGCCTGACGAGAAATAAGAGTTAAGCCCTGAATAGATACCGGATCTTTCAGGGCTTTTTTGTTATGACACAAGACGAAAAATACATACAAAGAACTTTTGAGCTGGCCCGCCACGGTGTGGGTAAAGTAAATCCCAACCCCCTGGTAGGAGCGGTAATCGTTAAAAATGACCGGGTTATTGCCGAAGGTTATCACCATTTCTTTGGCGGCGACCATGCGGAAGTGGATGCCCTGAACAATGCCACCGAGAGCGTGGAAGGAGCTACCGTTTATGTAAACCTGGAACCATGCGCTCACCATGGTAAAACACCCCCCTGTGCCGAAAGATTAGTGAAAGCAAAGGTCAGCCGGGTAGTACTGTCTATGCGTGATCCGAATCCGGAAACAAGCGGGAAAGGTATTGATATCCTGAAAAGAGGTGGAGTTGAGGTTCTAGAAGGTGTATTGCAAAAAGATGCCGGGGATTTAAACCGGGTCTTTGTCAAATATATAACCACCGGTCTCCCTTTTGTTGCCATGAAGACGGCGATGACACTCGACGGTAAGATAGCTACCAGGGTAGGGGATTCTAAATGGGTGACCGGGGAAAAGGCCCGAGCGTTGGTCCATGAGCTGCGTAATGAATATGCCGGGATTATGGTGGGTGTAAATACCGTAATAGCAGATAATCCCGGCCTCACTACTCGCAGGGAAGGAGCAAAGCGAAACCCGGTGAGGATCGTGGTGGATTCCTCGGGTAGAATTCCTACGGATGTTGATGTTGTCAATAGTAAGGAACAGGCACAGACCATTCTAGCATTTACAGAAAAAGTCTCGCCTGAAAAGAGGGAGATTTTCAATAAAGGGGGAATAATTACCCTTGTTCTGTCGCAGAAACAAGGAAAGGTAGACCTGGAGGCATTGCTTAAAAAACTGGGGAAGAGAAGTATAGACGGTATATTGCTGGAAGGAGGCGGAACACTGAACTATTCTATGATAGAAGCTGGATTAGTCGACGAAGTGTTTGCTTTTATTGCTCCTAAAATAGTAGGAGGGGAGAATTCTAAAACACCGGTTTCCGGAAAAGGAGTGGATTTGATGAAAGATGCGATAGAGTTGACCGATGTAAAAACGATGTCTATTGAGAACGATTTTATGATACGGGGTAAAGTGAAGCAGTAATGTTTACAGGAATTATAGAAGATATAGGAAGAGTGGAAACAGTTAAAAGCGGGGTGAATTCCGCAGAGTTAAGAATCAGCTCTAAAGTAATTCCTCAGGATTTGAAGACGGGCGATAGTGTTTCTATCAATGGCGTGTGCCTTACGGTTACGGCGTATGATGTAAGTGGATTTACCGTGGAAGCAGTACCTGAGACCATGACCCGCTCGAATCTCGGAAATCTGCATGCAGGGACGCCTGTTAATCTGGAGCGTGCGTTGAGAGTTGGCGACCGAATGGGAGGACATATGATGAGCGGACATGTGGATAGCAAAGGAATTATTCAGTCGATCGATAAGGAGGAAAATGCTGTCTGGTATACAGTTTCACTAGCGAATGATTTTATCCGGTATCTGATTCCAAAAGGTTCTGTAGGTATCGACGGGATTTCGCTGACGGTTGTGGATGTAAGTGAGGATAGCTTTACGGTCTCCGTGATTCCGCATACCTTACAGGAAACAACGCTTGCTTACCGGTCGAAAGGTGAGGAGGTGAATATTGAGTGCGATATGACAGCAAAATATATAGAACGCTTTCTGGCTTTTAGAGAAAAGCCCCGGAAAGATATTACGATGGATTATCTGAAAGAAAACGGTTATTTGTAAATATACATACGTGGAGATGACACAGTTTAATACAATAGAAGAAGCCATAGAAGATATCAGACATGGGAAAATGGTGATTGTTGTGGATGATGAGAACCGCGAGAATGAAGGAGATCTGATAATGGCCGCGGACAGGGTGACCCCTGAAGCAATAACTTTTATGGCTAAACAGGCAGGAGGATTGATATGTGCGCCGGTCGACAAAAAACGACTGGACGATCTCGATATAGATATGATGGTGCATAACAGCACCGACAAAAAGCAAACGGCATTTACTGTTTCGATAGATGCAGCAGATTGTAGTACCGGTATTTCGGCTTTTGAGCGGGCTCATACCATTAAAAAACTAGTGGACCACGAGGCCGGTCCGGAAGATTTTACAAAACCCGGGCATATCTTCCCATTAGCTGCCAAAAAATATGGTGTGCTGGAAAGAGCCGGACATACTGAGGCGGCTGCTGATTTATCCGAACTTGCCGGATATCAGCGAGCCGGAGTGATTTGTGAGGTGATGAATGATGATGGGACAATGGCACGCGTGCCTCATTTGATGGATTTTGCCAAAAGATTTAATTTGAAAATTGTTACTATCGAGGATTTGATTCGATATCGCCGGGCACAGCAAAGTATTGTGAAACGAGTGACAGAAACCAATCTACCCACTAAGCACGGTAATTTCAGAGCAATAGGTTTTGAGAGCAAAAAAACCGGGGAGCATCATCTTGCCATGGTGAAAGGCGAGATTCATCCCGACGATGAGGTGCTGGTGAGGGTGCATTCGGAATGCCTGACCGGGGATGCTTTAGGTTCCCTCAGGTGCGACTGTGGGGACCAGCTTCATGAAGCAATGCGCCAGGTGGAAGAAGCCGGAAAAGGAGTAGTGGTCTACCTGCGCCAGGAAGGCCGCGGAATTGGCCTGATTAACAAGCTTAAAGCCTATTCCTTGCAGGACCAGGGTTTCGATACCGTGGAAGCAAATCATATGCTCGGGTTTAAAGCCGACTTAAGAGAATATGGTATAGGTGCGGAAATCCTGGCTAGTGTCGGCGTGCGTAAGATGCGGCTCATGACCAACAATCCGCTGAAAATTAAAGGCCTGAAAGGTTATAATCTTGAAGTGGTGGAGCGTATTCCTATAGAAATGACCTGCAACGAGAAAAATGAATATTATATGTCTACAAAAATGGAGAAGATGGGACATATGCTTCATGTTAAACAAATCAATACACATCAGTTAAAAGATTAATAGTAAAAAATATTGAATATGAGAACGATAGAAGGAAAACTTTCAGGTAAGGGATTAAAGGTCGGCATTATTATCAGCCGTTTTAATGAATTTATCAGCGGTAAATTACTGGATGGAGCTATGGATGCGCTTCGCCGTCATGATACATCTACGGATGATGTGGAAGTGGCCTGGGTGCCGGGTTCCTACGAAATCCCTCTAATGGCTAAAAAGATGGCCGCCAGCGGAAAGTATGATGCTGTGATAACTCTGGGAGCTGTTATACGCGGGTCAACACCTCATTTTGATTTTATTGCTAACGAAGTGGCTAAAGGGGTTGCACAGGCCGGTCTCGAAACCGAACAACCGGTCATTTTTGGGGTCATAACCACCGACACCCTCGAACAAGCCATCGAACGTGCCGGAAGCAAGGCGGGCAACAAAGGCTTTGATGCTGCCATGTCAGCTATTGAAATGGCCAACTTGATGAAGGAGTTGTAGAAGTTGAATGGTTGGGAGTCAGTGTTTAAGTGCGTATGTGTTTAGGTGTTTAAGTTAGTAACTCAAGTTTCGCACTTGTTAGCAAACCGCTAAGATACAATGAAATGTATTCTTTAGATTTAAATTAAACATCTGATAGTCAGTATTATGATTATTCCATTTTCAGCTAAACCGCTACTGTCAATTCAGGCCCGGTG
>JAIPBX010000145.1 GCA_021738485.1 Bacteroidales bacterium
GGCATACTTCAGGAAGACATTCTGGCTCTTATCCTTAATATAATGCTGCGGGAGTGGGTTGGAGGATTCCCACTTCGTTTCAAAATCATTGTCATGGATAGCCTCCTTGTTTTTGCCCCTGGCTTCAATGAAGGCATTTTCCGTATAAGGTTCAATGATGCCCGCATCAGGATCCCACTGGGAAAACAGGGGTGAAGTACCGAGGAAAAACAGGAGAAAAAATGACAATGACTTCATGACTTATTTTTTTTAATAGCTTTTTCAATGTTATGGAGCGCTTTTTCCACGATTGCGCGAGGGCAGGACACATTCATCCGCTGAAAGCCGTCGCCCTCTTTTCCGAATGATGCTCCGTCGTTCATGCCTACACCGGCTTCTTCAATCATCAGTCTTTTGAGTTCTTTGTTGCTGAGGCCCAGCTGTCTGAAATCAAGCATAACAAGGTAGGTGGCTTCCGGGATAATCACCTTTACTTCCGGCAGGTTTTCCCTGAAAAAACGGTCAACAAGGTTGATGTTCTCTTCGATATAATCGAGTACTTGTTCCAGCCAGTCCGAGCCTTTGTTGTAAGCCGCTTGCAAGGCTATAGATCCAAAAATGTTTCCATGCCATACATGCGTTTTCTCCAGGGCTTTGTTGTATTTCTTCAGTAATTCGGGGTTCGAGGCAATGACGTACGAGGTTGACATCCCTGCCAGGTTGAAGGTCTTACTCGGGGCCATGGTGGTTACGGTGATGTCTGCCAGCTCTTTGGAAATGCTGGCCAGCGGGGTATGTTTGTTTTCAAAAAGAATCAGGTCGGCGTGGATTTCATCGGAGATAATGGTGACACCGTTTTCTTTACAGATGTGGCCCAGCTCTTCCAGTTCGCTTTTGTGCCATACAGACCCACCGGGGTTGTGCGGGCTGCTCAGAAGTATCATGCTGGTTTTGTTATCGATTTTTTTTCTCAGGTCTTCAAAATCCATATTGAAACGTCCGTTTTCCAATTTCAGATGATTTCTCAGGATTTCCCTTCCGTGGTTTTCTATCGAATGGAAGAAAGGATGGTAAACGGGAGGCTGAACGATGATTTTATCGCCGGGACTGGAGAAGGCCATGATAGCCATATTGACTGCGGGCACTACGCCCGGACTGAAAGAAATCCAGTCTTTTTGAATCTCCCAGCCATGCTTACGGCGATTCCAGTTGATGATAGCCTCATAAAACGAATCAGGGCGTATCGTATAGCCTAAAATCTCATGGTTCGTGCGTTGACGGATAGCCTCCATAACAAAGTCCGGCGTCCGGAAATCCATGTCGGCCACCCACATTGGGATTACATCCTCCTTACCGAACATGCGTTTTCTGAAATCGTACTTTACACTGTTGGTCCCTTCTCTGGGAATGATTTCGTCGAAATTATATTTTTTCATATGCTCTTCCTCGGTTTATGTCGTGCTAAAATAATGGTTTTTGCAGAAAGGTGTTTGTAGGTTTGAATGGTTGAATGGATGTATGATTGTATGGATGGATGAATGAATGGTTGTATGATAGAATGGTTTTGATTTATTTCTAAGCGCTGCCGCGCGTCTTCGACGCGTGGCAAGGCTCTTGGCGTTTGTAACGCCAATTCGGAAGTTTGAGCGCTGTAAAAAAAATTCTTGCCGGTGCGTTACAGTTGCAAAGACCATTCGCACTTGAAAAATTCGTGCGCGAGCGGCTCGTGTTTGGAGTAAGTGTGAAAATCGCAGCCCCGGCGCTTAGCCGATTCTACTTCCATATTTCTAATCAATTTCTGTAGGTTCAGGAGATCTTTTTTCAGCCAACGGCAGAATCGGCTTAGCGCCAGAGCTCAATCGCTCCGGGATAAACAAAACCTGCCATCCCACTCCGCCCATATGACTAGCGCTGAAGGCTGACAGGTTGGCGCTGAATGACCGAAAAGTAGCTACCTGCATGATCGCTATCCTTGCAGCCTCTCGCGGATTTCTTCCATACGCTCAAAAAGAAATTCAATGAGTTCTTCCTCCAATATCCAACCGCTTAAACTGTAGATGCCGAATAGAGAATGGTTTTTTAATTGGGGCACAAAATCAGCATTTACCGTATTTATGCCGGCGGCGAGGCTTTCTTCTTTGTTGAAGGCTTCAAAAATAGCATCCTGTACTTTCCGGCTTTTGAGAAGTTTTTGGGTGCTTAGCGAATCATTCCCTCTAATGGTAACACGGGCATCGAAATGGCTGAAACCCGATTTGAGGAACTTTTTTTTATTGAAGACATTGAGTTTGTCCAGGATATCCTTCTTGCGCATAGTGATCTTTGCCGCAGAAGGCAGTGGTATGGGTATAAAAACGCCGCTGTATAGCACATCTTCAGAGTTGAGGTTTACCGAACGCGCATCGGCAAATGAAACAAAAAAGGAAGTCCCCTTAGGATTGTTGGGGATATACAGTTTCCTTTGATGCCAAACCCTGCTGACCCAATGAACGTAAGATTTTTCATAAGGGGCTTTGATGAATTCTATGTCTCGACCGCTTTTTTTAGCAAATGCTTTGAGTGTATCGGAGGACGAATTTTCATTTTCCATGGTAAAGATTGGGTTATAAGATTTTCGTTTTTTGGTAAAAAGTACCAGGTCAAGAAGTTTGTGATTTATTATCTGAAGATTCGTTGCCTTTCTCTTTCCATCGCCCTGCTTCTTTAAGAGCCTTGCTAATAATCCATTCCAATTGGCCATTGGTGCTGCGGAATTCATCCGCAGCCCATTTTTCAACAGCCTTCATCTTTTCTTCTTCCAACCTGAGCACAAATTTCTTCTTAGCCATAGACCGATTTTTTTATTGATTTAAGGTCCCCGCATTGATCACGGGACTGGCAGCTTCATCTGAACAGAGGACCACCATAAGGTTGCTAACCATCGCGGCTTTACTGTCTTCATCCAGCTGGATATTATCCTTTCCTTTGAATTTATCAAGTGCCATATCGACCATACCGACGGCGCCTTCCACTATTTTTTCGCGAGCCGCAATAATCGCAGTAGCCTGCTGACGTCTCAACATAGCGCCGGCAATTTCCTCAGAGTAAGCTATGTAGTTGATACGCGCTTCTATGACCTTGATTCCCGCCAATACGAGCCGCTCCGAGACCTCCTCTTCCAACTCCCTGTTGATTTGCTCTCCCCCTGAACGTAACGTCAGATCGGCTTCCTCGTCTTCAAAATTGTCGTAAGGATATACACCGGCCAGTTTTCTTAGCGCAGCTTCACTCTGAACCAGGACGAAATGCTGAAAGTCGTCTACCTGGAAAGCGGCCTTAAAGGTGTTTTCAACTTTCCATACCAATACCAGCCCGATCTTGATGGGATTGCCCACTTTATCGTTGACCTTTATGGGGTCGCTGTCAAAATTCCTGGCTCGTAAAGAGATTTTTTGTTTGGTGAAAAACGGGTTAACCCAGAAGAAGCCATAACGTTTAATGGTTCCGCTGTATGAGCCAAAAAGCACCAGAACGCTGGATTCGTTGGGATTAACAATCACAAACCCGATAGCCAGAAAGATAATAACCGGTATCGCAATAAGGAATAAAAAGTTGTGTGTCATAACAATCCCCAGGATTGCTCCGGCGAGTAAGAGTAATTCCACTGTTAACATCAGATAGCCACTGATTGCCTGATAAGTTTTTTCTTGTTCCATAATGTTTAATATTAAAGTGATATTAAAATGATATTACAATATTACAAAAAAATCTGATTCATATAGAATTTTTTTTGATTGATATTTTTGTATAAAAATAGTTAATGTTGAAAACAATAAATGTCACGATATCAGACTATGCATTTAATCGACTTGGCTTGGATAGGCAGAATATTTCTTTTACTGAACCGGCCGATCTTATAAATAAAGAATTTACAAAGCAAGCTTTAAATAAATGTATAGAGAAAGCAGAAGAGACCGGACTTTCAGAAATGTCGCCGGAAGAAATCGATAAAGAGATCAAGTACCTGCGTCGTGGATAAATTTATTCTTGATACAAATGCATTATTACCTGAAATACCAATGATTTTACAATGCAGACTTTTAGAGGAACTGCCATAATTACCCCAAAAGAATATTGGGAAAAAATTAGATTCAGATAATCCTTCACCGCAGCGACGGCATCTCAATCCCCGTAATCGTGCGGTAAATTTCAAGGGCGTATAAATCTGTCATACCACTGATGTAGTCGATGACCGACCGCAGTCTTTCGTAAGGATTTCGATCGTAAATCCGGAATTGTCCGGGGACAAGCTTTAGGATGTTTTCATAGTATTTGGAGTCCGGGTTCTGCAGGGCCAGGGTGAATTCTCTTACCAAAGTTTCAAGGATATTGAACCCGGCAAGTTCGATTTCAACTACTTTCCGGTGCTTGTAGATTTCTGCAAAACCAACATCTCTTAGTACTTCCATCGGATTTTTGAGATGGTTTTCCAACCGGTTGATAATCGAACCTTCGAATGTGCCTTCCAGTATTTCGTCATGATTGTTGAGAAAAACATCCGCGGCAGCCTGGGCCAATTTATTGATGGTAATTGCCCGCAGGTAAGAGATCTGCTCGTTGGCATCGGTGACTTCCTTCAACACTTTGTTGATATGCTGCTTTTCATGGGTGGTGTGAAAATCCAGCAGAAGGTTTTTGGCTCGCGGGGTATCAATGATGCTGAGCTTCTGGGCATCCTCCAGGTCCATAATCAGGTAGGAGATATCATCGGCCGCTTCCACCAGGTGAACCAGCGGGTGACGCGCATAATGGCCTTCCGAAAGCTTTTTCAGGTTTAACTGACCGGCAATGTTCGAGAAGGTTTGCTGTTCGGTTTGAAAAAAGCCGTATTTATTTTTCTCAAAGTCGTTGACCGAAGGATACGGGTACTTGATTAAGCCTGCCAGCGTGGTATAAGTCAGTGAAAAACCTCCGAATCTTCTGCCTTTAAATTGATGAGTAAGAAGGCGCAGAGCGTTGGCATTGCCTTCAAAACGGATGATGTCGTTCTTTTGCTGTGGTGTTAGCTCATAGTCTTCAATAATCTGTCTCCCTTCCCCTTTTTCAAAAAAGGAAGAAATGGCTTTCTCCCCCGAATGGCCGAAAGGCGGATTGCCCATGTCATGAGCCAGGCAGGCCGTGGCTACGATGGTCCCGATTTCGTGGAGTTCGTGGATATCTGATAAAGAGGGCTGTTGCAGTAGTTTTTCCGACACCATGTGGCCCAGGGAACGTCCTATGCTGGCCACCTCCAGGCTATGCGTCAAACGATTATGAACAAAGACGCTTCCCGGCAGAGGGAAGACCTGGGTTTTGTTCTGCATCCGGCGGAATGGCGAGGAGAAAATCAAACGGTCGTAATCGCGCTGAAACTCCGAGCGAACGGATTTGCTTTCATCTTGTTTTCGGGCTTCCTGCCCGTAGCGGGTAATTGATAATAATTGCTTCCAGTCCATCGGTAACGCT
>JAIPBX010000039.1 GCA_021738485.1 Bacteroidales bacterium
GCATGAGGTCCTGGTATTTGTAATCGGTTGCCTTGTGGGACGTCTCCCGGTCGGCAATGAATTCATGATTTTCGTATATCGCGTATTTCAGAAGCCACACAAACGGGTTGAACCACTGGAAAATAATAGCCAGGTGAATTAACAGCGCATCCACGCTGTGGTATTGCCGGACGTGGACCTGTTCGTGGGCTTTGATTTGTTCAAGGTCTTTGGGGGAATGATGCTTCCGGTTCAGGAAAATCATCCGGAAAAAGCTGAAAGAATGGCCTTTGTCTACTATAAAGATGCGGCCTGCATCTGATGCCTGCTTTGTGGCTTTTTGCTTTAACCGGAAAATGCTAACAAACCCGTAAAGCGCATGAAGCAGGAACAGAGCCATACCGGCCAGGTAAACATACAAGAGGATGGGAGTTGAACTCTCCTCAGCCGTGGCCTGCACGGGAACTTCCGCTACATTCACCACCGGCATGGTAAAAACCTGAGGGGCGGCTCCGACAGTGGAAGAACCCACCGAAATATCTAATAGGGGAAGCGTGAAAGCCAGGGGTAAACTGCCCAGCAAGACGAAGCGGTTGAGGGTGAAAAACGTTTCGTTGCGCAGGAAAGCCCGGTAGAAAAGATAAACCAGGGCTAATACAATCGCCGATTCGAGGTGGTATGTGAGGAGATCATTCATTGTTCGTTCTTTTTACGTTCGATTTCTTTTTCCATCATCTCTTTGATGGCTTCCAGGTCTTTGACAGATACGGAATCATCCTTAGCAAAAAAGGAAGCCAGTTGTTTGTAGGAATTTCCGAAGTAGCGGCTAAGAAATCCTTTCAGAAAGTTCTTGCGGTATTCTTCACGGGAAATCAACGGATAGTATTTGTGTCCGCGTCCATGGCTTTCATGTCCGACAAACCCTTTCTTTTGCAGGATGCGGACAATCGTGCTGACGGTGTTGTAGGCGGGTTTGGGTTCCTCCATTTGCGCCAGGATATCGTTGACAAACCCGGATCCCAAATCCCACAGTTTTTGCATGACTTCTTCTTCGGCTTTCGTTAATTCTTTCATTCCTTTTTGGTTTTTAATATTAACTAAAAGTTTAGTTTCTTATTGTACGAAAGTACAACTAAAAACTTAGTTATGCAAATTTTTATCAAAAAAAATTTCAAAAAACTGACATATTTTATATCTTGTCCCCGTCTAACTAATATCAACCAAACCTCAAATCAATGAATTTACTTAAATCTTTCTTCTTAACCTGCCTGACTATTTTCCTGTTTAACAGTGTTTTTAGTCAAAACTGGCAATGGGAATGGGGTGTGACCACTACCCTGACAAGTACTTCTACTTCAAATCATCTTGAAGATACGGATTTTCAAAACAATGTGTACATCAAAACGCAGTATGGCGATTCGGTTTTCTTTGGTGATACATCTTTTATTCATCACGAATACGGATATGACGGATGGGTCAACTGGGCTTTAGTCAAATACAATGAACGGGGAGAGTTGCTGAACGCTATGGATATTATGGCGCTGCCCGGAGAGGTGATTTATGACCTGGAAGCGGCTTCCGACAGTCAGGAAAACCTCTATGTCTCCACCGATTTTCAAAGCCAGGTAACCATAAAGGACTCCACCATATATCCTGCTGAAAGTTCCCCGGAAGTCGGATTGGATGTCACACTTGCCAAATTCAATTCATTTTTTGAAATGGAGTGGCATCATTTGATTAGTAGTAAAACCCTTGATCGAGTGGTCGAGATCATCGTTTCACCGGAAGATTACATCTATGTACTCACTCATCATCAAGGTGGAGGCCCAGGTGGGGTCGACACGGTGAATATCCTTAATCAGGATACGGTCATCATATCAAGTCTGATGAATTCCCTGGCAAAGATTGATCCGCAGGGAAATCTGGTATGGCAACATAGCTTACCCAACCTAAGTATACCCGAAAATCTATTCATTCACGGGGAAAATAATAATTTAACGCTGACCGGCAGGACTTACCATGATTTGGTTTACAGGCAGGATACTATTGGGCATCCCCAACCCGAAGAAACCCGGCCATATATCCTGGAGATTGATTCGGCCGGTAACTTTTTGTCAGGAGCTATACCCGACTGGCACATGGTTTTCACGGATACAGAGCGTGATGTTTATGGGAACTTCTATTTCTCGTCGAAACCCTGGGGACAGATGGTCATTGATAATGATACGATAACGCCTGACGAATATTCGGATTTAAGGCTGTTAGTCAAGCTGAATACAGACTATGAACCGGTGTGGTACCATACGGCTGAATCCCTCCAGGGAGATGTGGCTCCTCATTTTGACCTGGCCACATATGAAGACACCTTGTTTTTTGCCGCCAATGGTCAGAAAGATTTTGCAGTTTTTGATACTATCTTTGATACCGATTATTACCCGGAGGCTTTCGTAGGTAAAATAGGTCCACAGGGCAACCTCGATTATTTCACCTTTTCGGAATGCTCCTGGAGTTTTGATCCGAATAATATTAGACTGGACAATTGTAATAACTTATTGGTCTCAGGGAGTTACTGGGGAGAACTTTATCTTCAGAATGATACTTTGCAGAGTCATTCCGTGAATATTTCGGATGGGGTTTTGACTAAGATTAACCGGGGAGGCGCTTCGGATTTCTCTCTCGGACCGGACACCCTGGTTTGCGATAGTATTGTGCTGGAAGCGCCCCAGGACATGGCCTATTATTACTGGAATGATACTCTGAGTGAAAACAATTGGATTAACGTACAAGAATCAGGAATGTACACCCTGGAGTACGCTACCGAGTCCGGATGCTGGAACAGAGACACCCTCTTTGTGGAGGTACAGCAGGGATTTTCAATTGACCTGGGAAAGGATACGACAATAGCCCCGAGAGATACTCTAATCCTGTCTGTAGCCGATACTTTGGATAGCTACTTATGGTCTGACGGCTCCACAGGCGACTCACTGATAATTCCCGGAGATAGTGTGGACGAGGATGGACTTAATGTATGGGTTAATGCTACACAGGGAGTATGTACTTCCGCAGACACGCTTTATATCGAAAGCAGCGCTTCTATTCCCGAACTGACAGAAATTGGAGTAACCCTGTATCCGAATCCTGTAAAAGAAAGACTCTTCATTAAAACGAGTAAGCGAGTGAAAAAAATCGAATTACTCAACACCCGGGGAAGGCTGATATGGGAAAAAAGATATCCTAACTCGAAGAATAATCCTGTGAAACTTGATATGTCCCCTTACAGCAAGGGCATCTATTTCATAAATGTAAAACTCGAAAACGAGGCCGGCGTCGGAAAGGTGATTAAGCTTTAAAATGGTTATCACCAATAGCTGTGTAATGAATTTCCGATAAATGAGTGCAGTCTAAAATTAAAGGCTCTATTCTAATAAATGGTTGATTGAATGTAATTATTTATAGGTATTATCAATGTGGACATCGATTAATTCAGTGCCTGTCCTGACAGTTTTGGATTTTATCATCTAAGAAAAAAGTACATAGATACAACTGCATATCACCGATCTTTTGTCAAGGTGAATAATTTATGACAAAATAAACCTTCACTGTGCAATCTGAAAAATGCCTGAAAGGCATTCAGGTAAAAGCACAGGGTGAAGCGCAGCGGAACCCTGTGATAGAATGAGCCTCGTTATAACAAAAGCTCTGAAAGAGCGTTACGTAATTACCTGCAACCGTACCCCTTCGCATTATCCAAATCGATTGTACGTGTCGGGCTTTCAGCCCTCTGATTATACGTTTTTCCCTATACACAGGGTTTCATTTCATTTCACCCTGTGCTTATACGGATTAGGGCTTCGCTCTTTTTAACAGTATGATTGAGTCGCATTGATAACTTGATTTATGATTTGGATTTTGGATTTTCACAGTATATTAAAGACATTATCAATTAATTTATGCAAACCAATCTTTTTTTAGAATAGAGCGAAATTAAACAGTGCTTTTTGGATAAACCCGGGCTGTCATTAGCCCCATAAAATAAATAGCCGCCCGGTAGGTTGGAACCACCGGGCGGCTATCTTGTAATCTTTAAAAAAAAATTCTGAAATGCAGCTTTGAAAATCACTCTGCCAGCAGGTATAGCTTGCTATTCCTCCCTGCTATAAATATTATCATCATTCCTGTAATTAGGTTCGTCGAGGTACCAGTCCGTGTAAACCGTTCCTGATGATTCGGCCCAGTCGGCAAATTTCAGGTGAGCATCCAGGATATCCGCATTTTCTATAGGATAATCAAAGCTTGACGGAATTTCAACACCCCAGGGCAGGTTGTTTTCGGTAACATACCACCGGTCGCTATTTTCATCCGAGTCATCATGACTTTGATTGAAATGCTCCATATTCATCAAATCCGTAGGTGCATTATCGATCAGGTGAATCTCTTTGCCTCTTTGCTGGTTGGCATAGATAAAAGGATTGTAGGGCTCTTGTCCCATAGCCAACTGGGGATTATTGAAATAGGTCGTCACGGTAATGGTGTCTGTTTCCTCAAAATTACCATTGGGAATGGTATTGAAAAGCGAACTGCCATATATGGTATTGACAGCATCATAGAAGATAGCCACGGTATTATCCGTATGGCCATTTTCATAGCCTTTAGGATTGATATCGAGATTATTTTCGGCATGGACATAACCACTCACACCGCCGCAATTGGACGGATCGACCGGGAAAGCGATCCCAAAGCCATTGTTCATATTCGCACCGGCAGCCTTCACATGTGTTTTAGCAATGATATCAACAATCAGGTTATCGGCATTGGTAACAATTTTATAGTGAAAATCGAGTACGAGGTCGTTGAAATCATAATCCCCCTTGGAAGGCCACAGGTCTTCAAAAGCAAATGTTCCGAAATCATGTTTATTAGGATAATAGTTATTAAACGCCCTTTCCGGATCTTCGGGATAATCATCATCAACGTCGGGCACGCCGTCGTCATCCGTATCCTCCGGGTCGCCGGAACCATTGCCTCCCGAACCCGGGTTGCAGGAGGTAGAGGGTATGGTTACCTCGCAATAGACTACTTCATTGGCAATACTCCCATTGTTGGTTTCAATCCCATTTTCATCACAAATATCCATCTTACCCTGAACAGCAGCTCCCCCATTGAGGGTCGTAGTATTGGATATGTCGATTTTAGAAAAAGAATTTCCTTCGCCTTTAATTGTCGCGTTTAACATCAGGTCTTTCGTACTTACCAGCGCTCCGTTATGCATCGAGAGCAAACCCGATCCGTTGACGGTTAATGAGTTGGCCACCTCTATATAACTGTGGTTTTCCATGGTTTTGTTAAGCATCAGATTTCCCCCGACATA
The DNA here is from genome assembly GCA_021738485.1 of Bacteroidales bacterium. Taxonomy (GTDB): domain Bacteria; phylum Bacteroidota; class Bacteroidia; order Bacteroidales; family JAIPAH01; genus JAIPAH01. The sequence continues at coordinate 5,348 of JAIPBX010000039.1, forward strand.
AAGGCTGCAATAATTGTAAGCTTTTGAATTACCATTTATATTAAGGTTGCCGGTAATATCCATGGAACCGTAATTTTTAAAACCGACATTGTTGTTGGCATTAAAATGTCCGCTGATATTCATCGTTCCCTCGTTACGTAATTCATTGGTACCATTATTCACCGATCCGGCGATATTCATCGTACCGTAGTTATAGAATTTGTAAGGGTTTTTGGTGTTTACGTTTCCGCTTATATTGTGGATTCCAAAGACAAACAGATCAAGTTTCGAATTAATATTGAGATGTCCGGATGTGGAGAGCGTCCCGCCGGAGCTGACATACAGCTTTGAAGCGTCATTTCCGGTAATCGTAAATTTACTTATATTGGCCGACCCACAAATTACAAGCGTAGCGCCGTTTTTGAATTTCAACTGGTTGGAAACCGTGAGATTATCGCCTTCCAAAACGCAATAATCCGCGCCGTCGAGTGTGAGGTTGTTGTGATTCCCTGAAACGGATTCTTCACACTCCTCGCAACCCGGATCAGCAATAACGGTTTTTTCGATCGGATAATCCGGAGCAATCAATTTCAGGGTATTGAAAGTATGGGAAATGGATTGTCCCGTTACAGGAATTTCCACCACTTCATACAACCCTTCTGCATTCCTGTTTTCAACAAATAACTTATCTACACGAGAAGGAATCGTCAAATCTACATTGTATTCATAATTTTTTGTAATTCCTTTGGTGAGGAGCCTTCCACCCTGCGAAGGCTTATCGGTGTAGATTTTGACAATGTGTTGAAGTTCATCCTGGTTGGCGGGCTCCACGGTAAAGGAAGCATTGACTTTTGTGGTACTTTTAAACTTGAAGGACGGGTTAACCAACAGTTCTTCAAACGATTCGGGCTTTTCGTCTCTCACTTCTTCCCCTTTTTCGCAAGAGGTAAAGATAAACGGCAGAATAAAAGCGAGTAGAATCCAACGGGTATTAAAATATTTTTTCATAATTCCTGTTTTTTTATCTCATATCAAAAAATAATACCAAAATTTCAGTATTTTAAAATTCAGTTACTTAGCATTTTTTAGGCCCAGCCTGATGTCCCATATCGGGAAAATGTTATCCTTTCGGGACTTTTTGTATGATATATTAACACAAACATAATAAAAATATTAATGAGTTAAATATGATACGGGCAGGATGGAAGCAAAACATCTTAAAAATAAAAAGCGACTTATTAAGGTATAACCGGGATTTATCGTTTCAATATTTCTTTCTCGTTTCGCGATTCGTCTTTAATAACGGGTCTTTTGGGAGAGTAGGGTAAAAAAGGCCCGCAAAAAATGCTGCCCTCTCCGGCGTTTTTTAGGGACCTTTTTCTTTATACAGATTATTTTAACGGATATTTTTTTAAATTAGTGACAAATATGAATACTTATGAAAACCGGAACGAATTTTTCGACTTTAAAATCTGCTATTCAATGGAAATTAAAGCGCCGGGCATATTGGCTTACTTTCGGATTACTATTCATTATTGCCGCTGTGCTGGCATTCATTTTTATTCCTTCTAACTCTAAGGAAAAGATTACTATCGGGATTTTGGCAACTGATTCGTTACCTCAAAAAGAGCTGAATGCTATAGAAAATTACCTTGATGAAAACCGGTTTTTTAAGTATCATATCATTGATTTAAACAAATCTCTAACCAAGCTGCCCGTGTTAGAAAAATTCGATGTGCTGTGGTACCATCAGCTTAATACTCAAAAAGTCCCCGATCGGTTAAACAATATCAGGATGAATGACTCTATAAAAGCTTACCTTAACAACGGCGGTCATATGTTGCTTACTATGGAGGGGATGAAATACCTGAATGACCTGCGCCTCGAAAAAGCCATTCCCACGGCGGACACGGTGAAAGTTATTGACAATGGTTACGGAAGGAAGCGGGGACTACATGCCTATAAGCATCACCCTGTGTTTAAGGACTTAAACGGCGGGGCCTTTATTTTCGGGCCGGAAACAGACACGATCACGCAACAGACAGGATTTATGGGGAATACGGTGCCGGAAAACGGAAAGGTTATTGCCGTAGACTGGTCTTACGTTAATTTTAAAGAGAGCAAAAAGCTGATGGTGGAATACCGCAAAGGGGAAGGTAAAGTGATCGGTATCGGAGCCTACACCATTTTTGATACACCCAACAAACATCAACCCCAGTTGGAGCAATTTATGAACAATGTTTTCGGCTACCTGTCCGGTTCTGTAGGGGGTGAACGTAATTACTGGAATTATGACCGCAATAGTGTGGAACCCTTCAATGTCGTTGACCGGGAAATGAATCTGCCACAGTCTAAAGCATGGAATGAGAAAGACTGGAGCCTGGCCTTTGAAAACCCACCCACGGATAATTTCTGGGATATTGCCGGCGAGCGTATGCTCATAATGGGTAAGGAAAATGAAGGCATCGAAGAAATCTGGGCCCATCCCTTTATGGCCCTGCAGGATTATCAAATCGGTTACCGTCATAGCGATAGTGCCGGCGTCAACTGGTTGAACAACAGTATCCGAAAAGTGAAAATCACGCCGAATGCTTTAATACGAACCTATTCGATAGGGAAAAGTCAACTCCGGGAAATCATAACAGCAGATATCAAAGACCCTGTCGGCGCCGTACATTATGACTACACGGGGGAAGAGGATATCCGGCTGGTGATCAAGTATAAAACCCGCATGCGTACTATGTGGCCCTATTCATCGAAGGTAAACAGTGTTATCAAACAAACCTGGAATGATAACCTGAATGCACATCTGTATATCGACAACACCAGCGACATGACCTGTATTACCGGAGCCGGCAAAAAGCCGGTAAACCGGCTGAGTGGTCAATATTCCGGTTTTACAACAGAAAAGGGTGATTTTAAAGGTCAACGAACTAATGACTTTGTAGCTGCTACAATCGCCGAATATCAGCTTAATTCAGTTGATCATCTCGACTTTGTGATTGCAGCCACTAACCGGGGTATGGGGCCAGCCACATCCGTGTACAGGGAATACATGAAGCGCCCTGAAAAAGTCTATGAGCAATCCCAAAAATATTACGAAGAGCTGTTGGCAGAGCACCTGATCATTGAGTCGCCGGATGAAAAATTCAACGAAGCCTACAAATGGGCTATGATAGGTGCCGACCGCTTTTTCGTTAATACACCGGGATTGGGCAAATCTTTAGTGGCCGGTTACGGCACAACGGCAAACGGCTGGGACGGGGACCATGACATTAGCGGACGTCCCGGTTACGCATGGTACTTCGGCCGGGACGGACAGTGGAGCGGGTTTGCCCTGGACGGCTACGGCGATTTTAAAAAAGTAAGGGATATCCTTAAAATTTATATGGATTTTCAGAGTCCGCGGGGCAAAATATTTCATGAGCTGACAACGTCGGGCGTAGCCCATTATGATGCTGCCGATGCCACACCGCTTTTTATTGTGCTGGCCGGGCATTACCTTCGCCATTCAGGCGATAAGGAGTTCATCAAAAATAATTGGCGCCACATCGAAAAAGCCATCGATTTTTGCTTTTCTACCGATCGTAACAACGATCATTTGATTGAAAACAAGCTGGTGGGTCATGGATGGGTGGAAGGAGGCCACCTTTTCGGAGGACGCTCTACTCTCTACCTGTCGGGATGCTGGGCCGGCGCCCTGGAAGAAGCCGCTTATATGGCCAATGCTGTGGGTAAGTCAGGAGAGCGACGCTATCGCAACGAAGCGAAAAAAGTTAGAGAGTTAATCAATGATACTTTGTGGAATGAACAGCAGCAATTTTTCCGTCACAGCATTAAAGACGACGGAACGTTTATTGAAGATAAAACCGTAATGCCGGCTATTCCGCTTTACTTCCGGCAGATTGAAAAGCAGAAAAGCACGCCTGTACTCCGCGAATTTGCCCGCAATAACTTTTCCAGTGACTGGGGTGTGCGGATTGTCGGAAAGGATAATCCCCATTTTGATCCCGAAGGTTACCACACCGGAACTGTCTGGCCCCTCTACACAGGCTGGACGGCGCTGGCCGAGTATAAAAACGACCGGCCGCTGCAGGGCTTTATACATACCATGAACAACCTGCATGTCTATGATGACTGGAGCAAAGGTTTCATCGAGGAAGTGATGCACGGCGTGGAATATAAACCATCGGGAGTGTGTGCTCATCAGTGCTGGTCGCAAACTATGGCACTTCAGCCCCTGATAGAAGGAATGCTGGGATTCCGGCCCAATGCCACGGAACATAAGATGACCCTGGAGCCTGCATTCCCCGTGCAATGGGATAATGCGGAAGTAAAAAACATCCGCATGGCAGACCAGGGTGTGGACTTGACGATGAATCGAAAGACAAATTCTATCAATTACCGAATGAAGAAAACCGGAAGCCGGAAGCTAAAAATGCTTTTCAATCCCTACCTGCCGGTCGGTTCCCGGATTGATTCCGTAATGCTCAATGGCTCCCGCCTCGATTATCAAATTCGCCGGGGCGAAGAATTTGTTCAACTGCAATCAGGTTTCTCCCTGGATCGTAAAGCCCGTCTTGCCGTTTACTACAGCCAGGGTTTTGCTGTTGTACCACCCACAACTACTCCCCAACCCGGAGATAAGTCGGATGGTCTGCGAATTATCAGAACAAACCTCCGGGATAACATTTACAGCGTAACGGTAGAAGGTCCTGTGGGTTCCACAAAATTGCTGCATGTGATCACCGGCGATAACAAGGTAAAATATGTGGAGGGAGCCCGGTTGATGGAGTATATGCAATCGAAGGTTAAAATACGTATAACGTTCCGATCGGAAAATCAGGAAGAAGGTTATATTGAAAAAACATTTAAGCTGATTATGGAGACTTCGTAGGTCCCGGCATGACATTTTTTTAATTTAATCTTCCTTCTCCGCCTTTTTATTCCAATATTCTGCCTTTTGATCTTTATCCATGCGTTTATAGATGTGACCCAGATATTCTGCATATCGGGCCTTTGGATCGAGCTGGTATAATTTTTTGAAATAGTCGCGTGATTTTCTGAAATCCGGCCAGATTTTGTCCCAGGCTTTCAGCAGCTTTTTATATTGCTTTGTAGTCCGGTTATTCTGGTAAGCCTTCATTACTTTGACATATAGGTCATCAGCCTTCCAGAAATATTTTAAGGCGTTCCACTCTAGGGCCGACAAGTTATCGGGGTCTTTTTCGAGGATTTGGTCAGCAAGTTTGTCGCACTTTTCATCATTCTCAAGCTCTTTATTCACCTTAAACCAAGCTTTCTGCATGTCCAGCTTTGATTTTACCTCTTCTTCAAGGTCCGGCCACAAGTTTTCTGCCTTGTTCCACTGTTTGCTTTCCACGTAGGTTTCAAATAAACGAACGTTGATGCTATCGATTTTTTCTCCGTCCGGGTAGTCTTTGTGGTAATTTTCCAGCGCTTCTATTTCAAGCGTAAGGTTGTCTATTTCATTGTATTTCTTTGAAAGCCATAGATACATATCGGGAGATGAATAGCCACCATCATCGGCCCATTCATAGTACTGCCGCGCTTTTCCCTTCTGCTCTAGCTTCAAAGCTGCTTTTCCGGTTTTATAGTAAAGACTGGAATCAACCTTTTTTCCTTGCTGTTCGATTTCTTTGATGATTTGTTCCCACTTGGTGAGTGCGGTTTTGTAATTGCCTTCTTTGAAGGCTGTTTCCCCTTCCTCAACCAGCGAGGTGGTCGAACAGGATTGCACAATAAACAAAACAAGGAGTCCTAATACTATACGATGGATATGCATGATTTTCTATTTTTTTTTCGGCTTGCAAAAGTAGGATAATTTTAGATTTTGAAAAGAACATTGAGGTATCAAAAGAAAGGTAAAGAGAAACTACCTATAAAAGTGAATAACACGTATTTTAGAAATAGTTTGCTACGATCCAGGTAAAATTTTAATGTATGTATTCTTTGTTTTTATCTATCATTGCTCTAATAATCTCCACATATTCCATCCCTTTGGCAGAATATTTTTGTAATCCAATGGCCATATCATACCCCGCAGGTTTCCTATTATTCAATCTGGCATCATAGCGGTTTAATCTGAGAGGTTCATATACCGGATGAGAATTCAGGTTTCTAATATAAGTAGCAACAGCCTCATTTACGGTTTCAAACTTTGCTACTTCATGTGTAGACCCTTCGCTTCTTTTTCGGGGGACTATACCACAGCCGGGTTTAAAACACCATTGGCCAAAAAGGTTATTTCCTTTTCTTGCGAAGTATGATGTTCCCCATGCTGACTCGTTGGCCGCCTGAACCAGTGCTAATTCGACAGGTATTTTATCTGCTTTGATGAGCAATTTCCTGAAAAAGTTCTCATCGAATTTTACCTTCGATTTAACCCGGTATTTCATTGCTAAGCTCAATAGTTTCGATTTATCCTTATTGGTCAAAGAATCCGACGATTTTACCTGTTGATACTTTTCAAGAATAAAATCTCTCTCCTCCATCACTTTGTTATTCTCAAATTTCACAATGGGCCGCAGAAAGTCGAAGAAAACCTTCTTTTTTTCTTTTGAATCCTCATATACAGAAAAATCGGGCAGATCGCCTGCTATTTGCTTTGCGGTAGGCTTTTGTTTTACTGAATCTTTCTTTTCTTTTTTTGGGGATTGAGTACTATTAGGACTATTGTCTTTGTCCTCAACACATCCTTCAAAAATTAACGTAAAAAATGCAGCAACAATCAATAAAAAAATATATGGGAAGTGGGATTTTAATAAACTGTAATTCATTTAATCAATCATTTTGAGTTACTTATTCAACGTGTTATAGCCGTCCCTGTTTAAAAATGCCACCTCATTATAGCACTTTTATTTTGAAAAGTATGAAATAGCCCTTTGTTTAATAAATTATGTATCATGTCAGAGGATGATTACGAAAAGATTTATACTTTAGAATTTATCAAAATCCCTTACGCTTTATCTGCTCAATATTCTCTTTTTCACGCTGAATGGACTTGTCTGTCTTTTTTGATCCGAACCGGTAGCTGACTTTCAGCCATACAGGGAAGCCTGAAGTGTTGATTGTTCCTTCGGAAAGACTGTAGAGTGCATTTTGTTTGATTTCATTGCCGTAATAATTGAAGCTTTTGTCGAAGGGCAGCGCGGTAGTTAGTCCCACCTTTAGCTTGTCGCTAATGCTTTTATCCACAGACATAAAATAGAGTGCATCGCTAAAAACTTCAGTCTGCAAAAGCGGGTTCGGACTGCTGTATTGAAAACGCAGCGTGGCCGAGTAGCCACCAGCAAAAGATGCAATGGCTGAAAGTCCCGAAGCATAAGCTATCCTGTTAAAGCTGTTAAGATGAGTGGTGTTTTCAAAAGAATTGGGTTCGGCTTCCATCCTGAACACCCTGAAATAGGGGTTTAGCGATACCTTTTTACCAATTTTGAGAGAGCCTTTGAGTTGCAATCCGTATCTTGTGATATCTCCCAGGTTTTGGGTCGTGCTTTCAAAAAGGTTATTCCCGTTGAATGTCAGTAAATTCTGAATGGCATTTTTTGTTTGCGAATAGAAAATCCGGGTAGCTAAAAAGTTGTTATCAAAACGGATGGAGTGTTCGAGGAAAAGGTTTTCATGATGCCCGGGTTTTAGTTCGGGATTGCCTTTGTTCAGCATCATCGGGTTTTCGTTGAAAGCTACCGGGTTCAATTGGTAAACATTCGGGCGGTAAAGTGATTGGCTGTAGCTGAGTTTGATCTTTTGTGCGGAAGTGAAATCATAGGTGATGCTCGCTTGAGGCAAAATGGAAATGTGCACGTAATCAAATTGCTGCTGATATTCTGAGGTGGCCGACTCGACTCTGACCCCGGCATTCAGCCCTAAATTTCCCGTAGCGTATGAAGTGCTTCCGTAAGCAGCTAAGACCTGCCCGGTGTAGTTGTAGCTTTCGCGGGTTTTGTCGGTCATTTCCCTGAAAGTGGCTTTGAGCCCGGTTTTCAGGTTCCATTGTTCCGAGAGTTTTGATGAATAATCTGCTTTCACAAAAACAGAGTGCTGAACGGGCTTTACTTGGCTTTTCAATTCTGAAGGATAGGATCCGGAAAGGCTGTCGGCAAAATAATTCGTCGTGTTATTGGCTGCCAGGGTGTAATAGCTCACTTCGAGTTCGAGCTGGCTTTCAGGATTAAATGAATGTTTGTAGTAAAGCGAGTGAAAAGTGCGGCGGTTGATGTCGGTGTCTTCCTTTTTTGCCGACCAATAAGAAGATTCGGCATCAGTACCTTCCGATTCAAAAATCACATGTCCGTTGAGTTCCTGAGAGTAAGGGTTGTAATAACCAAAATAGCTAATCCGGTTTTGTTCGTTGAAGGAGTAATCAACTCCAAAATTGAAGCGGTGCGACCAGTTGTTTTGCCTGACCTTTTGCTGCTCAAAAATTTCCTTTGCGTCTCCAAAGCGTATCGTACTGGTATTGATGATGTCGAAATTGCTGATAGCGCCTGTATAGGAAGTATGCAGACTGAGTTTTCGGTGATCATACTGAAGGCTGTAGTTGGGGAATAAGTAAACCTCTTTATCTGAGGTAGGGATATCAGCCAAAACACTACCACTAAAACCCCGGTTTTTTTCTTTTAAAAGGACATTAATGACTCCAGACGCATCAGCTTCCATGTCTGCTCCGGCCACATCGCTGACCTCTATTTTGTCAATAGCGTTTGCGGTGAGCTGCGAAATATACTGAAGGTCGCGCTCGCGGCCATCCACCATCAATACGACGTTGCCACTACCTTCAAGCGATAGGTTGCGCATCAAATCCATTTGTATGCCCGGAAGTTGTGTGAGCACATCCGTACCGCTGTGTGTGGCTTTTTTCAATTGTTTGTTCATAAAGTAAGTGGTTTTGCTGCCCTGATTTTTTACTTTGATGCGTTCACCAACCACTACCAGCTCTTCCATTGTCACCGATTTGCTGTCCAGCAAAATGACCCGTTCATTTTGAGTTTCAGAAGGTTCCCAATTGAGTGTTTTGGTTTGATAACTCATGTGTCTTATTTGCAGAATGGTATTTTCCTTAACGGGATGCTCGAAAGTAAAATTTCCCTCAGGACCACTGACGGTTCCGGTAATCATTGAAGAATCTCCCGGATTCAGAACAACAACAGATGCAAATGGAATAGGGTGGCCACTCATGGCTTCCTTGATTATTCCATTGAAAACGTCATTTTGTTGTCCGAAAGTACAGACTGTTGTTGCTAAGAAGAACAAGGTAACAGCGATTTTTTTGATTTCAGTTAAGCTTTTCATGATTCTCAGTTTTTAGTTTTTATTGCGATTATGAATGCAAATAGAATCATATAAAACCTGATAATCAAGTATTTGGGATATACTGAAAGGGTTTGTTACCTACAGCATTTTTCTGTGATGAATGGTGTTTTTTGGGGTGGGTGGTAGAGAGGAAATATACATTACTTAATATCTTGTCAATCATATTCGTATAAAATCTGGCAAAAAACGTCAAAAAACAAATTGCAAAATACAAATAATAAACAATATCAAAATTTCAAATACAAAACAAACTTCTTAGATTTTTCAATAATGAGTCCAGTTTAATAAGCTCTTAAGTTAATAAGTTATTATTTTGATATTCTATGACATAAATAAAGATCGATATGTTGTAACTATCTGATAACCCATACAATAAGTTGTTTAATGAAAAACTGATGCTTTTTAGTCCAGATCCTAAATGCTTCGTTTGGTTCAATATTAGCAATTATTTAAAAAAGCTTATTGATATATAATCCACCTGTTTTGCTAACTAAAAAGTCCGTTCTTCATACTGGTTTTGAAGTTGTTATTTTGTTGATTATAATTTATTTGTTATTTGTATTTTGAGATTTGTGATTTATTGTTTGTATTGTGGCTTATCCACGTTAGAGTTCAGTACTGAATCAAGCTCTTTCGATTTCTGCCTGGAAACGGGGATTTCCGTTTCAGAATCTGAAAGTTTTAAGCGATATCCAGAGGAATTTCCGAGCTTTTGCTGAACCTTCTTCAAATTCACGATGAATGCCCGGTGAGTGCGGAAGAACTCACGATTCTCCAAAAGTTGCTCCTCGATATTGCTGATGGAATTGCGGATGGTTACCTTGCGGGCTTTTCCGTTTTCAGAAAGGTGAAAGTGCACGTAATTTCCATCCGATTCAGCAAACAAAAACTGCGACGGAAAAAAGCTGAGGGATTCCTTTTTCAGTTGCGAGGAGATGTTGATGCGCTTTTCGGTTGGTTCGGCCTGCTGATTATCATTTTTTTCCGGTTGTTCCAACTCCACAAAATGTGCGCTCAGGTATGGAATATTCACGGAAGTAAAAAAGATAAAAGGCAAAATCCCGACAAGGAACGCATTGAATACCGAATCGAAGAATGTGGGAAAATTCCAGCGGTCTGCAGGTGGCTCCACAATGAAGGCCGCAAGAAAGATAGCTACACCCAGTCCGAAAAGTGTAATCAATATGGCCAGAAGCTCTTTTTTCAGATTCCAGGTTGATTTAACAGAAAAATAAGGGAGTTGGTTAAGCAGGTAAATCACGATAATTACTGAAAATCCGGCGATAAAGGAGTAAAGCGCCATCGTCTCGATGTAGCTAATACCCAGGGAAGCATGCGAGCCCAATGGTCGGTATGCAACCGTAAAGCCCAGCATAAATAAAGCCAGCGTTACCCCTCCCAAAACCGGATTCCTGAGCAGAAAGTTCCGGGGGAGTTTTTTTGCAAAAAGCTGCTTGATTTTTTTCATTTCAGAACCTTTATCCAATAAATATCGACTTGCAAAATAAGGAATTTTAATTTTATAATTTATAACTCGTCCTACTCTTCCAGTCGACCTTCCTTATCTGATTTCGATATGGAGTGCGCCCCCAAAGGGGCTGTAAGATAAATAAAGATGATGATAAATAATGCTTTCAGGTAAACAAAATAGTTATTGAAAAATATGGAAGCGCCAATTAGAATCAAAAAAACCCCGAACGAAGTGGCTTTTGTGGTGGCCTGCATCCGACTGTAAAGGTCGTCATACCGGATGAGTCCGATAGCTGACAACAGGATAAACACAGAACCAATCAGTATGAGCAGCGCTGTTATCATGATGATTTTTCTTTTTGTTTTAAATAGGTTGAGATGGCTACCGTGCCAATAAATGAGATGAGTGCGATGATAACCGGAATATCGAAATAGATGGCATTTTCAGCCATTACTCCGTAAATCAGGATAAAACCCATGGCAATGAAAGCGGTCAGATCAAGGGCCACCACCCGGTCCTGGATGGAGGGGCCTTTAAACATCCTGACAAAGACCAGTAATAATGCAACAACCAGGATGCCCAGCGAGATGTATAAAATGATATTTGTAACGTTTTCTGTCATTTTACTCAGTAATTCTTTTTATCATTCTTTGAAATCGCATAATCTCTGCCCTTTCTTTCGTTTCATTACGCATGTATAAAACATGAACCTTCAGAAGTTTTTTACCCAGGTTGGCGTCTACCACCAGCGTTCCCGGTGTCATAGAAACCAGGTTGCTAAGCATCAGGATGCCGGTTTCTGATTCCAGGTTTATCTCTACGTCAATAAAACCCGGCTGATCGAGCATCTTCGGAGTGAGGATGTCCCAGGCCATAAAGAGGTTTGCTTCCACCAGCTTAAACAGGTAGAACCCCAGAAAAATCAGCGAATAATATGTTTTCTTCAAAAGCTTTAACATAAACTCCTACTTTAAAACGCTTTCAATATATTTTGTGTTTTCCATCAGCACTTCCGCCGCCTCTGATGCAAAGTCAAAAACCGGTGCGGCAAATATTCCCATCAAGACACTTATTAATCCCAGTATCACTGATGGCAGCGCCTCGGAAAATGTTAGTTTTTTAGTCTCACTGTCAGCTTCTCCCTTTTTCAGGAAAGCTTCATTCCATATTTTTATCATCGAATAGAGCGTAAGCAATCCGGTGAGCACCGCCACTGCCGTTATCAGGTATTGCCCGCTTTCAATGCCTGCCTTTATCAGGATAAATTTCCCGAAGAACCCCGAAAGTGGTGGAATGCCTGCCAGAGCAAACGCCGGAATTATAAACAGCACGGCCAGAAACGGACTTTCTGTGAAGAGCCCTCCGATATTCTTCGGGTCGAAAGACCCTTTCACCTTTTGAATCATGCCGGCCACCAGAAAAGTATTGGTTTTGGCAATCATATTATGAATCATAAAATACACAGCCCCGGCGATGGCAAGGGGAGTAAAAATACCCAGGCCCATCACCATGTAGCCAATCTGACTGATGATGTGATACGACAGGATACGGCGGGTGTCGTATTGTGTGCTGGCAGCCATTCCACCCACCACCATGGTAAAGCCTGCGATGATCAGAATCAGGTTGTGCCAGAATGACGGGTCCTGAACGAAAAACAGCGTAAAAAAACGGATCAGGGCGTAAACCCCCACCTTTGTCAAGAGTCCGGCAAACATTGATGAAACAGTGATATTAGGACGATGGTATGATGCCGGTAACCAGAAGAACAGCGGGAATACAGCCGATTTTATGCCAAAGGCCAGGAAAATAAGCATCGCCGGTGTGTTAAGCCACTGTGTCTGTTCGCTGCTTTGAACAATTTGCGCAAGGTGCGCCATGTTCAATGTTCCTGTTTTTCCGTACAGCAAACCTATCCCGGCAAGGAAGAAGAGCGAGCCAATAAGGTTTAAAGCCAGGTATTTTATTCCTCCCCGCAGCTTGTCCTGGGTTTTACCCATGGTCATCAATACAAATGAAGACAGCAGCATCACTTCAATCCAGACGTACAGGTTAAAAACATCCCCCGTAAGAAAAGCTCCGTTCAATCCGACAGCCAGCGTGAAAAAGAAAATGTAAAACTTACCGGAACGGTACTCTGAGCTCAGGAAATGAATCGCGTAAAGCGAAATGGCCATCATGATGACGGAAGAAACCACCAGCATTAAAGCACTGAAGGGATCGGCCACAAAAGTAATCCCGTAAGGGGCTTCCCAGGCTCCCAGGTAAAGGGTCTGTATCCCTTCTGTCTTCACCTTTATCAGGATAAAGACGGCAGCAGCCAACATCAGGGTGCTTCCTGAAATGCCGGCTGTGCGCGTAACCCTTTCAGGCAGCCGAAGTATCATGAAAATCATGAATACCAAGGGAATTAGTATGGGGATAGCCAGCGTCATTTTTCTTCTTTTAAGTTCGTTTCAGATTTTTCCTGTTTCATTTCATCCAGATCGTCTGTTCCGCTCACTTCGAAATACTTGTATTTCAGTGCCAGCGTGAAAGCCACCACACCCAGACCTATCACCACCGCCGTAAGCACCAGCGCCTGTGGCAGAGGATCGGTTAGCACCGTGCCATTTGCGGATTTCTCCCCGACAAAAGCCGCCCCTCCGGGAATGAGTCCGGCAGAGAGGAACACCAAAAGGTTAGTGGCATTGCTGAAAAACAATATCCCGATGATAAATTTGAGTATACTGCGTCTGAGCAGTAAGTAAACACCTGCGGCATATAAAATTCCAACGAATATGGCCATTATAATTTCCATTAATCTGAACGTTTTAATGAGAATAAAAACAATACGGTAACCCCAATCACCACGAGGAAGATTCCAATGTCGAAAAGCAACGGGGTTCCGAGTTTCAGAAGGCCCAGTTGCCCCAAATCGGCGCTCAACCAAACCCCTTCAAAAAAAGTCTTCCCGGCAATCATTCCCGGAACAAAACTCAGGATTACTGCCGTAAAGCCGATCACCAGATACGTTTCAGGTTTGATTTTCATTGATTGATAAACCTCGTCGGCTGAATAGGCAAATCCTCTGAATACAAAAGCCATAGCGGCCATGAGTCCGCCGATAAAGCCTCCTCCCGGAAGGTTATGGCCTCTGAACAGCGCAAAAATGGCAAAGACCAGAAACAACCATCTCAAATACTTTTCTGCTATTTGCAGTATTCCTGAATTCATGCTTTTCCTCCTTTCTTCAAAAGCATCGATACCCCCAGGGCTGCTACTGCCAGCACGATGATTTCACCCAGAGTGTCCATGGCGCGGAAATCAACCAGAATCACATTGACCACATTCTTCCCAAAAGCCTTGCTCCAACTGTTTTCGATGAAAAAATCCGATATAGCCGGCTGAAGACTGATGTCCATCGACTGGATGGTCACCAGTGTCATGACAGTTCCAAAACCGATAGCGATAACCAGATCTCTGACGCGCTGTTTTTTATCTGACAGGCGCAGAAACCGTGGCATCTTTTGCATTACCAGCACAAACAGCACCACGATGAGTGTTTCGGCCAGTATTTGAGTGATGGCCAGGTCAATGGCGCCATAGTACATAAACACCAACGCGATGCCGTATCCCACGACTCCCATGGCTACAATGGCAGCCAGTCTTGAACGTGAAAACATCGCCATGACCACGGCAAACACTGATACAAGTACTAATCCGGCCATATAGTATGGAATGGTTCCGGGATTGTTGATAGTAAGCTGTGCGCCGGAGGCGTAAAACTGATACCACATCGCCACCGCTGCCAAAACCATTATCGTCATGATATAATAGCGATGGTACCCATGCTGGATGATCTGTGTTTTCTTGTCGGCAAAACCAACAAAGCCATCCACACCAGATAAAAACTTATCGCTGAGACTAAAGCGTACGATGCGCTCATTAAATGCCTGCCAGTTTTTAAGAAGCATTTGCTTCGTATTCATGAGGTAAGTAAGCATAAATCCTGCTACAACAGTGAAAAGGCTCAGGAAAAACACATCGTTAAATCCGTGCCAAAGCTTTAGCTTAACATCTCCAGCACCATCAATAACTGAACCCAACGCACTCTCGATAAGCGTTCCTCCAAGTATTTTCGGAAACAAGCCAAACAGCAGGCTCAGTATAGCCAGCATAGCCGGTGCCAAGAGCAACCAAGATTTTCTGTCTTCTTTAGGGATTGGTTTATCGGTGGTACGTTTGACCAGGAAAATCCGGTAAATAAAGGTAAGCGAAACAGCTACCAGTAAAATGTTGGCAGCTACACCAATCACAAGAATAACCGATGAAATACCGGGTAGTTGTACTTTTGCTTCATAAATAAGCTCTTTCCCCAGAAAACCCAGCATAGGTGGTATTCCGGCCATGGACAGGGCCGAGAGTGAAGTAATTACAAAAGTCAAAGGCATGGTCCGTGCTAATCCTCCCAGGCTTGAAAACTCTTTCGTTCCGGCTTTCTTATCTATAAGTCCGGCCACCATGAACAGCGTGGCTTTGTAGAGGGCGTGCACAAACAGGAATAGCAACGCTGCTTTGATGGATAACTGTGTGTCAATCCCCATCAGCAAAACCAACACCCCCAGTGCGTTGATGGTGGTGTAGGCCAGGATAGATTTCAGTTCGGTTTTGGTGACGGCAAAATAGACTCCCATAAACATGGTTATGACGCCTACCGAAGAAATGATATACATCCATTCGGAAGTGCCTCCAAGCACGGGATGCAGTCGGGCCAGCAAAAAAAATCCGGCTTTGACCATAGTCGCCGAATGCAGGTATGAACTTACCGGCGTGGGCGCTTGCATCGCTCCCGGAAGCCAGAAATGGAAAGGGAACTGGGCGGATTTTGTGACTACTCCGAGAAGAATCAACAACAAACCCGGTAAATACAGGCTGCTTTCGCGGATAGCTTCGGCAGAGGCTATCCATTCGTTCAGGGAGTAACTTCCCGGAATAGTTCCCAGTAAAATAATCCCGGCAAGAAGGCTCAACCCTCCAAAAGCAGTAATGTAAAGCGATTGAAAAGCGGCCTTTCGGGCTTCTTCTTTTTCATGAAAAAAAGTAATTAGCAGGAACGAAAGCACGCTGGTCAGCTCCCAGAAAATAAAAAGCTGTATCAGGTTTTCTGAGAGCACCATCCCGAGCATGGCACCGCTAAACAGTGTCAGAAAGAGTATGAACCGATCGGTGCCGGCATATTTTTTCATGTAAGCCTGGGCATAAAAAAACACCATGGCTCCAATACCAGAGATCAGTAAAGCAAATGAAAGACTGAACCCATCGAGGATGAAGGAAAGATTCAAATCCAGGGCAGGGACCCAGGTTATCGCAGCACTCAAAACCTCTCCATTAATAATATTTGGTATGCGAGTCAAAAAAAATGAAAAAACACCCACCTGCAAGAAGGCAATCCAAACGGAAGTGTATTTCCGGAGAATTTTGGGCAAGAAAAATATCCCAATAGAAAACATCAAATATAATAGCAGGCTAACTACCATCTACTAAGCATGTCTATAATTTTAACAAGATGAAGCCACACCGGGGCTTTTCGTATTTACTAATTAACAGCCCTGAAATAAAAATGTTTTATCGTAGAATGAGACGCCTGATAAAGAGAAAGATATTAATGTTTTGTGAAAAATGTCCGTCAGAAATTCAATTTTTTGGAAAGGCTTTGAAAATGATTTAGTTGATTGGTATTGTAATTATATATACTTTTATTTGCCAGCTAAAAAAATAGCAGTTTAAGCCCATGCAGAGACAGGTTTTATTATTAGCCATAGGATTTGTATTTTTTTGGAACTCAGGATTTATCGGGGCAGAGTATGGGCTCCCTTACACCGGCCCATTCACTTTGCTTTTCTGGCGGTACCTGGCGTTGACTTTGGTTATTTTTATGTACCTGCTGGCAAGAAAGCGTTTTCGATGGGTCGGATGGCGAGTGGCAGCGCCTAACATGCTAATTGGTGTTTTGTCGCATGGAGTGTGGCTTACTTGCGTTCTTCTGGCATTGGATGCTGAGGTTCCGGCGGGCATAGTCGCTTTGGTTGTGGCGCTACAACCCCTGGCCACGGGTGCATTCTCCGGTTTGGTGACAGGCGAACGCACCCATTTCTATCAATGGATGGGCCTGGTATTGGGGTTTTTGGGTGTGGGTATCACCGTAGTCTATCGCATGGATTTCGCGAGCTATACGTCCGTGTTTGGTTACCTGATTCCCTTGGGATCGGTTATAGGGATTACCACAGCCAGCCTGATACAGCGGCGGATGGAAATAAACAAGAGAACCAGTAAACTACCTGTCGACTTGTCGCTCTTTTATCAAAGCATTGCCACAACCCTGGCCTTAGCTTTACCTGCTGTTTTCGTTGAAAATTTATCCACCCAATGGGAACCGGAGTTTATTTATACGATGATATGGCTGGTAGTGGCTGTATCGCTGGGGGCTTATTCCCTGATGTGGCTTTTAATCGAACGTCTGGATGCTACTCGTGTGGCAAGCTTCTTTTATCTCGGTCCCCCGGTGACCATGGTGATGGCCTGGATAGCTTTTGGGGATATAGTTCAAACTATGGATATCATAGGATTATCCGTGGTTTTTGTCGGTGTATTTTTAACACAAATCAGTCGGAAGGCGAAAATGAAAGCAAGTTCCAGGTAAAACGGGAACTTGCTGGGTTTGTAGGTATGGCAATTCATTTTACTACAAGTAACGAACTACCTCCCAGAACCAAACATACGCATCATTAAGTCGGCTTTTTGTGTTTTTCCAAGATCCTGCAGCTTTTTGACCAAAAATTTTAGTCCACCGATATCCGTCTGGTACAATTCCGGGTTGTTTTTGATTTCCCGGATTTTGGTTTTCATCTCCTCCAGGGAGCTGGTAACAGCTATTTTTGACAATTCAACACTAGCCAGTAGTTTGGGGATTTTTAGCTGGTTGGAATAAACCACCCCGGCGTAGGCCGGAAAAATCTGCCGGTTGTAGGAGAGGTAGGCCAGATAGTCATTCATTAGGTAAATCAACAGCTTATCGTTTTTCACATCCCAGATGATGTCGGAGACATAACCCGGTAATTCCCCTCCACGCTGAACCAGCTTTCCGGGAGCTCCGGAGATCGTCCAACCATACCCAAAACTGTTGCCGGACTGATCGCCGGTGCTGATGTGTTTCTCTAATGCTTTCTTCAGCGCAGGTTTGGGTAAAAGTTTTTCATTTTTCAGGGCCTTACAAAAACTGAATAAATCTCCCGCAGTGGAGTAAACATTACCGTCGCCATGCAAACCGCTGATGGCATAGTTAGAAGAAAACTCATCGACCTTGATGGCCTCTTCGTACCGGCCGGTAAAAGGATAAAAAAGGTAACCTTTGGCCACGTTTTCAACCTTTTTAATTTCCTCGGCATTGTAAATGGCGGTCCGGGTCATCCCGGCCGGTTCAAAGATGTGCTGCTGAAGATATGTTTCAAATCCTGCCCCGGAGACTTCCTCCACGATTTCGGCCAGCACCATGTAGCCCAGGTTGCTGTATTTGGCTTGCTCTCCGGGTATGAATTCCAGTTCGGGCTTTTTGGAATACAGATTTTTCAACACCTCTTCATTCGTTGCCATTTTCGAATTATCCCAGTCTTTAGGCATTTGATATTCCCACGGCAAGCCGGAGGCATGTATCAAAAGGTGATGTACGGTAACTGCTGAGTAAGGAAAATCCGATAAATATTTTTGAACCTTATCCGTTAGTTTAAGTTGGTCTTTTTCAGCTAACTGCTGTATAGCCAGGGCCGTAAAAGCTTTACTAACCGAACCGGTATTGAAAAGAATGTTTTCTTTCAGGGGTATTTGTTTTCCACGATGGGCATATCCAAGACTGTTTTGATAGAGAACTTTACCTTGCTGAGCAATTAAAACATTGCCATTGAATTGGCTGCGCTGATGCATGGTTTGAAACAAGCTGTCGAGCATTGCCACTTTGTCCTGGGCCTGCATTAAAGCGGGAAAAAGAATGAGAACGAAGATGAGTTTTGTTGTTTTCATTATGAATTTTTTAAGTGATGAACGATTCTATTTTCTTCTCAGAAAGGAGCGGCGGCTTCCCCTTTTAGCATTGGCGCCATACACACTTCCGCCTTCCCAGCGCAGTCCCGAGCTTCTTTCGCGATAGGGTGAATTGCTGACTCCGTAACCTTTTCGTTTGTTTTTTTTACCCCCTTCCGCCTGCGAATGCGGTTGCTTTTTCTTATCATCTCTGATAGTATCCCACCGGTTTTCGCGGCGGTGTTTATCCAATAAGGCGAGTGGGCAAAAGACCAGTCCAAAAAGAATGAGTCCGGCGATTAAGAAGTAGAAACTCACGTGGTAATCGAAAATAATTCCCAACCACCAATAGATGAGTAGTACTGCTCCTGAGAAGCCGGAAATGGTTTTTAGTGCTTTCATTTTACCGCAATTTCGTTTTAGGATTCCGCTGTTTTTATTGGCTGACTGTTTTCTTTTTCTGTCAAGATAAAAACGATGATAAACAGGCGAGCAATGGCAAAAGTCACCAAAGCCATAAGCGGCCCGACCAGGGCCATTTTCAATCCGCCGCTTAATAGTTCGGGAGTGATTTTACCCGCAGCCGCCACATTATCAAAAGCGCCTATCAGTCCGATAGTGCGTCCCAGATAGCCCCAGGCAATGACAAACCACCCGATAGAGGCAATGAGTTCTTTTGTTTTTTTAATTTTAGATTGAATAATGATCTCTTTGACAAACAGAGCTAAAATCAGAATAAGTAAGATCAAAATAGGCCAGGTAATGAGTATCCCGCCGTCGTTCATTTTTGAAATAATCGGTTCCATAGTTTTATTGTTTTGGTTATGCCACCAAAAGTAGGGGATAAAATTATCGAAAAATTTTTTTGTAGACCAGTGGAAGGTTAATTTGGGTATTATGCGAATTTGAAGTGATGAGTGGGGAGGTGGCTGATTGTTTCTTACAGCATACGACTCCGATAGAGTCGTTGGACGCTTTTCTTGCCATTTTTTTTATAAACATGGAAATCCCAGGGGATTTAAGAACACGTACTGGTGTAAATGAGGAGGTCTCTCGCTTCGCTCGAGACGACTTGATCTTGTTGGGATTATGGCAGAACCCGGCGGGCAAAAGCGGCTGCCCATTCCGGCCGCTTT
>JAIPBX010000146.1 GCA_021738485.1 Bacteroidales bacterium
CTCCGCAAGGGTTCGGTATTATTCATGAAGGGCGCCTGGTGTGCTACTACACTTACGAAACAGATTTAGGCGACGGATGGGAAGACCCTGCCGTTCACGGCGATCCTCAGGAGAAGCACAGAAAAGCCCTCCAAATGGGTAGCAACATTATTCAGTATGTTTTTATGCATCGCTAGTAACTTATATAAAAAATGGGTGTTAGAAAAACTAAGGACGCCTGATCCTCATCATGAGATTTAAGCTATGAAAGTCACAAAAAATACCAAACAAAAAAGGTTGCCCCAGGACGGGGCAACCCCAAAAACATTCTACCTGATTTGCTAGCACGCAATCCCAATTACAAATATAGATCATTTTGGGAGCTGACACAATAGTTAGCCAAAAAAATTTTAAAAAAAATGAGAAAAAATTTATAAATTATTGATTTTCTGCTCAATAACATTTATTTTTTCTTCGGCATCGGCCTTTTTCTTGCGTTCTTTTTCTACAACCTGTTCGGGAGCATTAGTTACAAACCTTTCGTTATTGAGTTTTTTCATTACTCCTTGCAAAAAGCCTTTCATATACTCAAGCTCTTCCTGCAGCTTTTTACGTTCTTCCTCTGCATCGATGGCCTGATCGGCTGGAATGTAATACTCCGATGAGCGAACGATGAAGGAGAGCGCATCATCGACTTTTGACTCTGTATAATCCATAGTTTGCAGATTGCAAAGTTTGGTTATGATACTGTCAAAAGTTTTATCCGGGGCCTCTTGCTTGTTGCTTTTGACATACAAATCGAGCGGCTCTCTGTAGGGAATATTTTTTTCCTGGCGGAGGCTACGGATAGCCATAATAACTTCCCGTGTCTCTTCGAATTGCTCAAGAATATTCACATCATAGCTTTCAACCTCTGGCATTAAGGAAACCATAATGCTTTCACCTTCTTTCCGCTCTGTCAACGATTGCCATACCTCTTCAGTAAGGAAAGGCATAAACGGATGCAGCAATCGCATCAGTTTGTCAAAATTTGCAATCGTAGTATCAAAGGTAGCTTTATCGATCAGCCGTCCATCAGCGGGTTTGATCATTTCGAGATACCACGAGCAGAAATCGTCCCATATCAGGCGGTAAATTGTCATTAAGGCATCCGAGATCCTGAATTTTTTAAAATGATCGTTGATTTTATGATTAACCTGATTCAGGCGGCTTTCAAACCACTGGATGGTAATTTGATTGTTCTGTTTTTGCTCAAGCGTTTCATCAGCCTCCCATCCTTTGACCAGGCGAAGGGCATTCCAGATTTTGTTACTAAAGTTGCGGCCTTGTTCACAAAGTACTTCGTCAAAAGGCAAATCGTTTCCTGCGGGAGAGGTCAGCAACATACCTACGCGCACACCGTCGGCCCCGTAATCGTTAATCAGGCGTATGGGGTCCGGGGAATTCCCAAGCGATTTGGACATTTTTTGACCGTGTTTGTCGCGCACGATACCCGTAAGGTATACATTCCTGAAAGGAACATCTTTGCGGTATTCTATGCCGGCCATAATCATACGTGCTACCCAAAAGAAGAGTATTTCCGGCGCCGTAACCAGGTCGTCTGTCGGGTAGTAATAATTAATATCTTCATTATCCGGGTTCCGGATACCGTCAAAAACGGAAATGGGCCATAACCAACTGGAGAACCATGTATCCAGAACATCTTCATCCTGATGGAGGTCGTCCGTTTTAAGATTTTCGAGTTCGGGGTATCTCTCCCGGGCAATTTTTAAAGCTTCTTCTTTTGATTTGGCTACCACATGCTCTTTATTGGGCAGGTAATAAACCGGGATACGTTGTCCCCACCAAAGCTGGCGAGAGATGCACCAGTCGCGGACATTCTCCATCCAATGACGGTAGCTGTTTTTGAATTTCGCCGGATAGAATTTGATAGTATCGTCCATAACCAGCTCTAATGCGGGTTTGGCAAGTTCCTGCATTTTTACGAACCACTGCAGGGATAACTTGGGTTCTATCGGAACATCTGTTCTTTCCGAAAATCCTACGTTGTTTTTGTAGTCTTCCTGCTTGACGAGGTATCCCTCATTCTCTAAAGCTTCAGCCATTTTCTTTCTGGCTGCCTCCCGGTCTTCCCCGACAAAAAGCTGAGCATTTTTACTGAGTGTCCCGTCATCATTTAAGATATCGATCGAATCAAGTTTGTGTCGCAGCCCTATTTCGTAGTCATTTTCGTCATGGGCCGGGGTGATTTTCAGACAACCTGTTCCGAATTCCATATCTACGTATGTATCCTGGATGACAGGCACGGAGCGCTCTACCAACGGCACGACAACTCTTTTACCAAGAAGATGGGTGTATCGCTCATCATTGGGATTGACACATACCGCCGTATCACCCAAAATGGTCTCCGGGCGGGTGGTGGCAATGGTGACCCAATCGGATTCCCCTTCTACTTTATACCGCACATAGTAGAGCCTGGAATTTTCTTCTCTGTAGACCACCTCTTCATCCGATAAGGCTGTCAATGCCTTGGGATCCCAGTTTACCATGCGCTTGCCCTGGTATATCAACCCCTTCCGGTACAAGTCAATAAAGACATCTATCACCGATTCATACATATTCTCATCCATGGTGAATTTGGTTCGGTCCCAATCGCAGGACGCACCAAGTTTTTTGAGCTGATCGAGGATAATTCCGCCGTGTTTCTCTTTCCATTCCCATGCATGTTTCAGAAACTCTTCGCGCGACAATGAAGATTTTTCTATGCCTTCCTCTTTGAGCTTGTTAACGACCTTTGCCTCGGTAGCGATAGAAGCATGGTCGGTTCCCGGAACCCAACATGCATTCTTACCAAGCATCCGCTGACGACGTACCAAAACATCCTGAAGCGTGTTGTTGAGCATGTGCCCCATATGAAGAACACCTGTTACATTCGGCGGCGGGATGACGATGGTGTATGGTTCACGCTCATCCGGCTCAGAGTGAAAGAGTTTTTGCTCAAGCCAATAATTATACCATTTCCCCTCGACGCTCTCAGGGTTGTATTTCTTCGGTAATTCCATAGTGATTTTGATAGATTTATACCAGTAATTCAAGCATGCAAAGCTATTAAAAAATTGAAAATCGCAGGGAATAAAAGTTCTTTTGAACAATTGCTCCAGCAACAAGTTAAAATGCATTAATGTATCTAAATATTTGTATCATAAAATTAGTAGCGCAGAAATGATAAAAGGCTTCACAACACTTCTGATAATTACAGCAATTGCTTTTGCAGGATGTATGAATACGGGCGAAAACCCTCATAAGGATCAATCCGAAGGGAATAAGTTGAAAGATGGCCAACTGATTTATCCCGAGGAGCAGGAATATTTTTCGAGCTTGAAACAACTGACTTTTGGTGGAAATAATGCGGAAGCATACTGGAGTTTTGATGATGAAGAGCTCGTATTTCAGGCCACTAATGAAGAATGGGGATCTTCATGTGACCAGATTTATGTCACGCAAGTAGATAATCCGGGGATGAAAAAAGAAGCGCCTGAAATGGTAAGTACCGGTAATGGCCGGACCACGTGTTCCTATTTCTTACCCGGCGATAGTACCATTTTGTATGCTTCAACACACGAAGGCTCCAAAGATTGTCCTCCGGAACCCGACAGGAGAGAGGACGGAAAATATGTATGGCCAATCTACTCCAGTTTTGACATCTATGTGGCTGATTTGGACGGGAATATTAAAAGGAAGCTCACCGATAGGCCCGGATACGATGCCGAGGCCACCGTTTCACCCACAGGCGATAAAATCGTTTTTACTTCAACGAGAAGCGGCGATTTGGAGTTGTATACTATGGACATTGACGGCTCTAATGTAACACAGATTACCGATGAATTGGGTTATGACGGAGGCGCCTTCTTCTCCCCTAATGGAGATAAACTTGTATGGCGTGCTTCGCGTCCGCAGACCGCCAAAGAAAAAGAAGAATATAAGAAGTTACTGGAAAAAGGCTTGGTGACGCCTTCGGAAATGGAGATTTTTGTTTCCAATGTGGACGGCAGTAATATGCGGCAGGTTACCGATTTGGGAAAAGCCAACTGGGCTCCCTTTTTTCACCCCTCCGGGGAAAAGATTGTTTTTTCTTCCAATCACCATGCTGATAGGGGATATAAGTTTAACTTGTTTATGATTGACCTTGACGGAAGTAATCTCAAGCAAATCACTTATGATGATACTTTTGATGCATTCCCGGTATTTTCCAATAAAGGGGATAAGCTGGTGTTTTCCTCCAATCGCAATAACGGGGGAACAAGAGAAACGAACATTTTTATTGCCGAATGGGCCCAAAAGTAAGCGATCATAGAAATAAAAGATTAAATAGGAGATAAGATAACTCACTAAGCTTTTAATTACTAAAAATTGAACCTGAAGTTAATCGGGCATGTTCCCTTTTATTTTTTCGGGAAAAATGTGGGGGCTCGTTCTGTTACGTTTTAGGCTTCTCAGCGTTGAATGTGTGGTCTTTAACATTTTGTTCACAATTTTCTCTCGAACAAAAGGTCGACATTTTTATTTAGTAATTAAAAGTTAAAAATTAAAAACTGAAATTATGTATTTACTGAAAAAATTTAAACTAGCCGCATCATCCTTGGCTGTTATATCACTTTTAGTTATTGGTACCACCTCATGTGATGAGTTAAAGGATAAAACCAAACAAAAAGTGGAAGTAAATCCTAAGGAAATATCATTCAACGTGGATTCTTCTTCTTTTAATAGCACAAAAGCAACGAATGAAAATGTGGTGATTCTTGACACCCTAATTAGCGTCAACGTAGCTGAAGTACTTGAAGATAATGGGTATTCAATAGATAATCTTTCGAATGGAATATTGATAGAAGCAGAGCTTTTTCCCAATGATCCTTTTGAACCGGAAAATCCATTCCACTTTATGAGTGGCGCCACCCTTAAGGTTGGCAACGAAGGGGAAGAACTTGTAACTGTTGCTCAAATCACCGAAATTGATGATGAGTCAAATACAGTTGTGTTTGAAACCTTTGGAGAAAATATTATGCAGTACCTGGAAACAGATCCTTTGCACCTTGTTTTGACAGTTGACAGGCATGGGCCTATGAAAGCGGACATGATGGAATTCGGCCTTGATAATACTTATGAGGTAGAGGTAGAGATATTATAGGTAAATTGTTAATTGGTTTAGCTGAAAAGCGGCGCAGCAAAATGTGTCGCTTTTTTTGATCCGTGAAATAAGCTTGAAGAGAGATGCTTCTGCTTTCCGTATAAATTTTAGCCCCCTGACTCTATTATTACTCAAGTTTCGCACTTGATTAAACCCTTGAAAATTAACAAAAAAATGTGAAAAAAAGTAGCATGATGTTTAGGTTAATATACTGAAATGTAGTATATTAACAAAGTTTCCAAACACTATACACCATGCTACAGAA
>JAIPBX010000147.1 GCA_021738485.1 Bacteroidales bacterium
TTGGCCAACTGAATGGCGGCCAAAGAGTCGGCAGTCTCCCCGCTTTGGCTGATGGTTATGACAATGTCGTCTTTATGGATAATGGGATTTCTGTAACGAAATTCCGAAGCATATTCGACTTCTACGGGTACGCGGGCCAGATCCTCAATAAGGTATTCTCCTATTAGCCCGGCATGCCATGATGTTCCGCACCCCAGAATTATGATTCGCCGTGCTTTTTCCAGGTCAGGCATAACGGTATGCAGACCCCCCAGAGAGATTTCCGTCATCTCCTGAGAAATTCTCCCCCTGAAAGTATCCTTAATGGAACGGGGCTGCTCGAAGATTTCTTTAAGCATGAAATGGGGGTATCCATTTTTTTCAATGTCCCCGATTTCCATATCCAGCTTTTGGACTTTGGGAGTTAATTGGTCATTGTTAAGGGTTTTCAGTAACATCTTATCGCGGCCCAGTACGGCCATCTCATTGTCATTGAGGTAGATTACGCTTTTTGTATGTTCCACGATGGGGGTAGCATCAGAGGCAAGGAAATATTCATTTTCTCCGACACCAATTACCAGCGGACTGCCTCTTCTGGCAGCAATGAGTGTGTCGGGTTCTTCTCTACAAATAATGGCCAGACCGTAGGCACCAATCACTTTGTGTAGAGCCAGCCTAACCGCTATTTCAGCGGAAACCCTGCCTTTCAGGTAAATGTATTCCATCAGGTTGGCCAGTACTTCGGTATCGGTTTCCGATTTAAAAGTATAATCCCGGTCTTCCAGCTTTTTCTTTAAATGGCTGTAGTTTTCAATGATGCCATTGTGAATCACAATAAAATGGCCGTTTTCAGAGGCATGGGGATGAGCATTGATGTCATTGGGCTCGCCGTGTGTGGCCCAGCGGGTGTGACCAATGCCAATATCTCCCGAAATATCATGGGTTTTGGCGTATGTTTCCAGATCAGCTACTTTGCCTTTCTTTTTGTATATAGAAGCTGCCTGGTCTTTGCCCAGAAGAGAAATACCCGCTGAATCGTATCCACGGTATTCAAGCCTTTTCAAACCGTTAACAAGAATGGGGTAAGCTTCCCTATTGCCAATGTAGCCGACAATTCCACACATATTGCTTAGGGTTTGAAATATTTGATTCTGAGTTTGAGCGGATTGGTATGATTGGCACCGGATATAATTAATTGGCCGGGGCGATACCGAAAATCCCTGGTTTGTATATACAACCGGTTGTTATCCACCTCTTCGTTGATATAAGCCTGAAGGTAGCTGGTAATGTTACAGCTGAATACATGCCGGTCCTCATCATATTCGCCGTTGAAATACCGGCTTTGCGAAATGGAAATATAGCTTGTGTCCCTGGGATAGGCATACATACCGACCGATTCAGGAAACAGTGGACTATCGGATGGTATTAATGGTTTTAGTTCAATTTCCGCACGGGCCAGAAAGTTGCTATCTTTTCGGAAGGTTTCTCTTACTTTTTCGGGTATCAACAGTTTTCCCCTGGTTCCTCCCGGCCCGTTTATCAGCAAAATACTATCGTTTTCGGTAGTGTCATTGTTGAGAAAACGGTTGACATTTTTCTCGGTAGCCGTAGCAGTCTCATGGTTATGTTCAAAGGTGTTAACCCGTAAATTATGGGGTGGAATGGGATACTCCAGCTCCAGGGTATCATCCTCATCGGCTTCCTTGCAAGTCAGCTCAAGTCTTGTGGTATCATTGGTTATTTTGATGCTGTTCAGGAATCCTTTGCCCTGGGTTTTCATTTCAACAAAGATACCCGGGAAAAATTCAATGAAATCATCCATTTCTCCCATAATCGTATCCTCGGCGGTTGTAAGAAATTCTGCAAACGATTGGGTAAGGTTGACTTTTATTATGCTGTCTCCCAGGAATTCTGAAGATTCAGAAATTAAATCATGGGGATCATAAAATTCTTCCGGATTCGTGGTGGAATAATAGTTGTTGTTGATATCGAGCTTCTTATTTAATTTATAGACACGGATATCCGATTCTCCGATGGATCCGTAGGTTTCTCCCAGCTGGAAATAAAGCGTAGCGCCTATAGCTTCTTCCACTGAAGAAAAATCCAGAGAGTCAGCTTTATAAATTTGTGACATAAAACGCGCTTTCATACTTCCGAAGTAAGGACTGAAATAATCCCCCAGGAGAAGATTGGAGTGCTGAAGCGTGGTTGGGGCTTCAAAAGAAGAATAGAGCGTTGGGAATGAATCGGACCTTTCAACAAATGTTTTGACCTGAAAACTGGTATCATACTCTGCTGTTATGCTATCGTTAGAAGGCATGATCTGATCTCCGAATTCTTTTGCTTCTTTTTCACACCCGATAACAGCTAAAATCATTCCTGAAAATAACAGGGCCTGCTTCACCGCCTTTCCAAATTTTCTCTTCATCACTAAACCTTTCTTGTTAAAAATCATACAATTTATTTGGTTAATAATTCATCATAGAACTTTGAATAAGCATCTATGTATTGATCCTCGGGTTGGTATTCAAGGGTTGGTATATTGGTATTTTGAATATAAGATTCAATTTCTTCATTGATTTGGTTGCTCCCCTTGATGAGGGCATCTGAATTGTCGATGGCCATCTTGGTAAGATTTACATAATCCGGATTGTCCTTAATTTTTTTGATGACTTGGTTGGTTATCCCTTCAATTTTGAGTTTGTTCTTGAATTCTTGTCTTAAGGGTGTGTCAAATTCATCATCGTAAATGGAGTAAACCACTTTTGAATTGTTAAAAAGCGGATCTTCATTATAGGAGTGTTTGAGAAATAAAGGCACCAATGAGGTGAACCATCCAAGGCAATGGACAATATCGGGGGACCAGCGTAATTTTTTTACGGTTTCCAATACCCCTCTGGCAAAAAATATGGCTCTTTCATCATTATCGGAAAAGAATTCCCCATTTTCATCTTTTAAAGTATATCTTCTCTGGAAGTAGTCTTCATTATCAATAAAGTATACTTGCATACGTGCCGACTGGATGGAAGCAACCTTGATGATCAAAGGCCGATCGGTATCATCAATGATCAGATTCATACCGGAAAGCCTTATTACCTCGTGAAGTTGATTTCGTCTCTCATTAATGCTCCCGTATTTGGGCATAAATGTTCTTATTTCCTTTCCTCTCTCCTGTATACCCTGGGGTAAATATCGACCGGTACGGGACATTTCAGTCTCAGGAAGATAGGGGGTTATTTCCTGAGATATGAAAAGTACTTTAGTTTTTTCCATTATCGTATATATTTAGTAAAAAAGCAGGTGCAAAAGTAGTAAAATTATTCGTAATTACCAATAATTTAGAATACCTGCCGGTTCTATTCCCGGCACGAAAAAAATTGCCGTTGGTTTATTTTCCGATCCAGTATCTCAGGTGGTAGGCGCTGTCCCAAAAGAGCCATTCATATCTGGAAGAACGGATATACAGGCTTTTCATATTATCTCTTGTTTTTTGATTGTTTTCTCCGGCGAGTCTTTCGGTGATTTCCTTCAGTCGTTGGGTGGTTTCATCAAATTCGGCACTTGAATAGGTATTTATCCACTGTTGATATTTGTTTTCTTTGTTGGCATTGTAATAGATATGAGCCGCTACTTTGTTGTAAAGCCAGAAACAGGGCAGCAAGCTTGCCAGTGCCTCGGGATAGCTCTTGTATGCGGCTGCGTTGAGCAGAAAATTGGAATAGGCTTCGGTGGCAAGGGCAATTTCTTTCGGAGGGGTTATGTTGAATTGCTTTATAAACTCATCGTGCAAGGCTCTTTCAATTTCCAGGCCTTCTTTGGCAAAGGAAATGAATTCCATGAGTTCATCATGGGAATGTGCTACTGAAGCCAAAGCAGCAAGGGCGCGTGAATATTCACCGATATAATGGATATCCTGACTGATGTAGAAACGAAATTTTTCTTCCGGCAGGGTGCCGCGGGCAAGTTCAATATTGAACGGGTGTTGTATGAGTTCCTGATAGATCGGTTCAACCGATTCATCCAGTTCTTTTAAAAAGTTCATAACAGCTTGTTTTTAACTCCAAAATTTATAAAAATGATGGACCGGTCCATGTCCCTTTCCGATTTGATATGTTGACCCTTCCAGTATAGCCTGATGGGTATATTCCATTCCTTTGCGGATGGCTTCTT
Organism: Bacteroidales bacterium; assembly: GCA_021738485.1. Lineage (GTDB taxonomy): Bacteria > Bacteroidota > Bacteroidia > Bacteroidales > JAIPAH01 > JAIPAH01. Next base: position 4,150 of record JAIPBX010000147.1, read on the forward strand.
TCAGGGTGTAGCCCAGAGCCAGCCAGGAGGCAACAGCGGACGACAAAGTACACCCCGTACCATGGGTGTTTTTTGTATCAATGCGTTTAAAGGGAATTTCGATAAGCTCATCCTGTGAGGAGATATAGAAGATGTCGGTTAACTCGTTTCCTTTGAAATGCCCTGATTTTAATAAAACAGACTCTGCTCCTGTCTGTGAAAGCTCGCGGGCTGCATTTTTAAAATCTTCTTTGGTGTTGATCTTTTTATCCAGAATGATTTCGGCCTCCGGGATATTGGGAGTGATTACCGAGGCCACCGGGAGCAGCTCTTTAATCAGCGTTTCAATGGCATCATCCTTAAGCAGTTTGTCGCCTGAAGTGGCTACCATTACCGGGTCCAAAACCACATTGTGCATCTGGTATTTTTGCAATGAGCGCAATACCGTTTTGATCACCTGGGAACTATGCAGCATCCCTATTTTTACGGCATCAGTGCCGATATCTTCCATAACCGAGTCGATTTGGCTTTCAATGATCTCAACGGGAACGGGGTGGATATCCCTTACCCCTTCAGTGTTCTGGGCCGTTATGGCCGTTATGGCCGACATCCCGTATACCCCATTTGCTGAGAAGGCCTTCAGATCCGCCTGTATTCCGGCGCCTCCGCCACTGTCCGAGCCAGCTATGGTCAGTGCTTTTTTATAGTATTGGATGTTTTTCATGATAACCATTTTTTTATAGTTTCAGAAATGGGAATACCCTTCTTTCAGATCTTTCACTTCTTTTTTGTTTTTAAGATATATAATCTGTGGTTCCCCTTTTTCCAGGTATCCGATCTGATATAAGGGTTTTGAAAATTTTTCCCGGAATTTGCCGGCCATTGTTTCATATTCGTTTTTATCCACTGTCAGCAGAAGCACATAATCCTCTCCTCCCGATACGGATAATTCAAGCGGGTTCCATTTATAATGTTCCGATTGTCGGATCAATTCATTTGACACGGGTATATTTTCCAGTTCAACAGTGCCTTTTAGTTGGGAAGCTTTCAGGATGTGTTTCAGATCGGAGGCGATTCCGTCGGAGACGTCCATCATTGCATGCACCGATTCGAATTGCGAAAGCCACAACCCCTCTGAAATATGTGGGGGTGGAGTCAGGTGGTGTTCGAGGAGCTTTTTTGCTATGGGGTCATCGGGCAGATCATTCAGGATTATTTGCAAGCCTCCTGCAGAATCGCCGACTTTACC
>JAIPBX010000148.1 GCA_021738485.1 Bacteroidales bacterium
AGTGCCTAATTCAGTTCTCGAAAGCAAATCCCTGTTTAGCAGCGGTTCATTCTCCCATACATCAAGTATGTATTTCCTGTCTGACGGAGCTTCCAGTAAATCGCTTGTTTTGGCTACTTCCCCTCTGCTGGTATTGATAAGCCAGCTACCGGGTTTCATTTTTCCAAGAAATTCCTTATCAACCAAATGCAGGGTTTTATCAGCTCCCGAATTATTCAATGGCACATGAACCGTAACAATATCAGCATGCTCAAGCAAATGTTCCAGGCCTACATATTGCCCGGCTTTCTCCTGCCGCTCCCTGGGGGGATCGTTTATCAAAACACGCATTCCCATTGTTTTAGCCATGGCAAGCACCTGGGTTCCAACGTGTCCCAGCCCGACAATTCCCAGTGTGACATTCGCAGGGGAAACTTTTTCTTTACCGAGGAGGTACATCAATGCTGAAGTAACATACTGAGCTACGGCTGATGCATTGCATCCGGGCGCATTGCGGAATCGGATTCCCGCTTGCCTGCAGTAGGTTTTATCTACGTGATCGGTACCGCTTGTGGCCGAAGCGATAAACCGGACATTGGTATCGCTAAGAAGAGCTTGATTGCAGAGGGTTCGTGTTCTTATCAAAAGGGCATCTGCATCGGTGATAACAGAAGGAGTAATGGCATTTCCTTCGATATAGCGTATAGCCGCATGAGGTTCGAGGACACCTTTAAGATAGGGGATTTGCTTGTCAGCAACGATCTTCAATTCCTTTTCCTTCATCTGCCAGCGGCTTCCATTAAAACAGTGTGCAAAAGTAACAATTATTTTCTATCTTCTTTAAACGTAAATTCAAGCTTGATAATACCTGGGTAGAGATTTATCTTTGTTGTATGGAAGATTTTACGATCAATGAAGAATTTATCAACTTGTCTCAACTTCTTAAAGCTCTTAACATTGCCGAATCAGGGGGTGAAGCAAAAGACATTATCGATGCTGGAGAGGTAACAGTGAATAATTACTCGGAAAATCGGTTCCGTAAGAAACTATATCCGGGAGATGTCGTTGAAGTATCGGGGAAGAAGATCAATATTAAAGAAGAATGGGGTTAAAAGATAAGGATTAATTTATGAAACGGGATTTTTATGAAAAGCTAAAAGCGCAATTAAACCATATTCATCACTGGCCATCAGTATATTTATTTAAATTTATTATTCCTGATGATCCTACGCGGCTCACCCAGGTACAACAACTTTTCGGTGAGGAGGCCTCACTCGACTATACCAAATCACGAAAAGGGAACTACATAAGTATTTCAGGAAAAGAAGTTATGTTTAGTGCAGACGAAGTAATCAACCGTTACAAAAAAGCCCAAACAATAGAGGGAGTCATCATGCTATGACGCCTCCCTCTGCCTTAAATTTTTTCCTGAGCTGCTTTATCCAAAAACCCCGAGGCCAAACAAGAAGATCAGAGCAATCACAATTGGTGCGACAAAACGTATAATAAAGACATAAGCTCCAAGAAGCATGGCTCGTGTTGTACCGTTATTTGTGAGCTCTTCTTTTATCTGGTTTTTATTTAAGAACCAGCCGGCAAAAATTACGATAAAGAATCCTCCCAGGGGTAGCAGCAAGTTGGCCGAGGTCCAGTCCAGTATTTCGAAAACATTGAGGCCGAATAACCTGATATTATCCCACGGACCCTGCGACATCGTGCATATTATTCCTGTGATGGTGATGACGGTAGCGGCTATAACCGTGGCTTTGCGGCGGTGCCAATTCAACTGCTCGGTTAAAAAAGCCACAACTACTTCCAGCACGGATATCGAGGAAGTGAGAGCGGCAATCACCAACAGAAGGAAAAACAGGATTGAGAAGAAGTATCCTGCCGGCATTTGGTTGAATATGTTGGGTAGAGTAATAAACACCAATTCAGGTCCTGCTTTTGGGTCGATATTAAAGGCAAACACAGCAGGGAATATGGCAATTCCTGCAAAAATGGCGATTAATGTATCAGTAAGGGATATCGCCGCTGCGGAATTTCCTATATTATCCTTCTTATTGATATACGAGCCGTAAGTAATTAACACGCCCATACCGATACTCAAAGAGAAAAATGCCTGCCCTAAAGCCTGAAGAATAACAGAGGCATTGAGTTTTGAAAAATCCGGGGCAAACAAAAAGGCAAGGCCTTCGGAAGACCCCGGTAAGGTTACGGACCGTATGACCATGGCAAATATTAAAACTAATAAAATCGGCATCAGTACTTTAGCATACTTTTCAATGCCTTTCTCCACACCTGAAACGACAATGCCGGCAGTGAGAATCATAAAAATAACCTGCCAAATTACCGGATGCCATCCACTCGATTGAAAGGTTTGAAAAGATTGGGTCAGTTCCTGGGCCGATTTCCCGGCAAAACTATTGGTGATCGAGTCTGAAAGATATTCCAGCGTCCAGCCTGCTACCGTGCTATAAAACGACAAAATCATGAAGGCGCCCAAAATACCCATCACACCGATTAAATACCAGGGGCGCCGGGGCGCAAGTTTCCTGAAAGCTCCAAATGCATTGCGCTGTGCCATACGGCCTATCGCAAATTCGCTTAGCATGACAGGCATTCCTATGGCTATAATCGATAACACATAAATAATCAGGAAAGCTGCTCCGCCATTTTCTCCGGCGACATACGGAAACCGCCAGATATTTCCCAGTCCGACTGCTGAACCGGCAGCGGCAGCAATCACACCTATTTTAGTACCAAAACTATCGCGATTGGAAAAGTCGAATTTTGCCATAAACAGATTTTTAGTGGATTGTCGGTGGGTAAAAATACAAAATTCATTCAATCACCAAATTTTGAAGCCATAAAAAAGCCGTCCCCAACCACGAGGACGGCTTTCACTAACCCCCTAGGTTCGTCTGTATAATTAAGGAAGTATGTAGACGAACCAGTACAAAGATAAAAAAAATCGGATTATTTCAAAAAAATATTCGATCAGCAGCCTATATTTTTTATCATTTTATTTCAAATTGTGCGTAAATCCTTAAATATGGCGAAAAACATCCTCTCTCAATACCTTTATGAAGATTTACAGAAGAGACGCCTCCCTTAGCTATCTATGCAACAGCGTTATTGATTTACGGTTTGATAGTGGCGGTATCCAATTTGACGTTTCCGGTTTAATTGACCATTCTTCAGTGGCTCGCTCAACAGCCTTTAACAAGTTTCGGTGCAAATCGGTCTGATTTATTTTAGATTCGCTCTTTTTGGATGGTTGAATCATAAAGAAGTCAAAATTTGGGAAAAACAAAACGAAGAAATAGACGGTTAAAAAGCGTAAAAAACTGGCTTGCCGAATATGACGGCGACAACCTTGTAGAGGATTACCGGGCCAGGGTGAATGTGAACAGGCTTTGTGCGCTACTGGATTTGGAATGGGGCGGGTATCCCATTGATCATGAGGAACTGGAAAGCATCAGAAAAGAACAACAAGAGAATGCCAAGGCGGTAAAAAAGCAGAAGAAAGAGGAACGGCATAAACAAAAAGAGCTGGAAAAGCAACGCCTGAAACAATTCAGGGAAGAGCAAACGCACAGACGTCAATGGGAACTGGAACAGGAAATAATGCGGGAAGAGCATTGGATGAACGATAACCCTCAAAATGAAGTTTTCTATTTTATTGCCGGTTATACTTCTGCAGGCTATCCATATGGGATAACGTGGTATCAATATTACAAAGAACTCCAACACATTAATACAACCGGCCAGGGATGCTTTTTTTATGTGCATTGCCAGTATAGCAGAGAAGAAGATGAAGCAGTAAATAGCCAAATATGGCAGGGGATAGAAGAAGAACAATACCTCATTCCGACCGAAGATGCTAAGCGGAGCGAAGCATCGGAGGGAGGAATCTGTTGCCTCCCAGCTACCTCATTTTCTCCAGTAACCATTTCCATACCGGCCGGATGTGTATGGTTTTGTTATCGACAGTAAGCCGGTCTTCCTGGTTAAACGTCAGTAACCATCCTTCTCGTAGGTCATAGGTTTGGAGCGCATCTCTCAGGCCTTCTATCTCCCATTGTTGATTATCATCATCCAATGCATAGCATACTTGTAAGGCCTGTGTGATATGATAGCCCTGCCGGATGACAAAATCGCATTCGTGGTTTTCTTTGTGATAATATACCTCATGGCCTTGCCGCTTAAGCTCCAGAAATACGGTATTTTCAAGCAATCGACCTTTGTTTTCGGAGAAGGTGAAAGCGTTGATTCCAATCATGGCATTATCAATGCAATAAAGCTTTTTGGGGTTGGCCTGCTGTTTTTTTAGCGAGTAATCAAATTTTTTGATGCTAAATAGCATGTAGGCCTGCTCAAAGTGGTTAACAAACTGGCTGATGGTATTCCCTGATCCCACCCCGATATGGCTTCGTAGTTTGTTGTAGGAAGTTTCTTTGCCGATGTTGGATATGGCATAATGCAGAAGTGTTTTGATAGCATTCTCGTTCCTTAAATCATTTCTTTGAAGGACATCCCGGTAAAAAATATCCTGAAACAGGTTTGATAGGATATCATTATCATTTGTTTTCAGATACTCGGGGAAACCGCCTTTTTGAAGATATTCGCGGAAAATTTCAAGGCTGTGTTTTTTTTGCCTGAACCATAGAAACTCCCGGTATGAAAAAGGAAACAACTCTTTGGTGATTTGTCTTCCGGTCAGTCGCGTACCCAATTCAGCGCTGAGCATTGACGCATTGGAGCCGGTCAGAATCACCTGCTCTCCCTGGTCTACCAATTGCCTGATATACTTCTCCCATCCGTTAATATTCTGTATCTCATCAAAAAAGAATATGCCGTTGGGTCCGTATTTTTCTTTAAAAATAGCTTCCAGTTTGGCGAAATCCTTCAACTCAAATGAGGCTAAGATGATATCCTCAAAATTTGTGTAGTATACCGGTGACTTATCATGCAAAAACTGCCTGACCAGGGTGGATTTTCCACATCTGCGAATTCCTGAGATAATGGTCGTGAACTTGGGTAGCAATTTTAAGTCTATTTCGCGTGGAGTCCCCAAATCCTTTTGTAACTCTTTTTGCTGCTTAACGATGCAGCGCTCCAGTTCTTCTTTAAGTATCATGTTTTAAAAATTTGCAGTACAAATATAAGAAAGTTTGCAATAACATTATAAGAAACTTTGCATTCATGTTATAAAGTTTCTCTTTGTTATTTGGAAATTGGTTTTTGGAACTTATCTGAAATTTGGAATTTGTTATTTGAGAAAGGGATAGGGCTTCATACGCCGCTTAGCGGCAAGAAAATAAGGTTGGGGCAACTAAGACCTGTTGCCTTGCTCTGCCCCTCAACCCATAATCCCTTCT
>JAIPBX010000149.1 GCA_021738485.1 Bacteroidales bacterium
ATGCCAAAGACGAAGGAAAAGCCGGCAAAAGGAATAATAAAAGAGATAGCGACAATAATCGCAATTCACGGGGCAGAAAAGATGAAAACGGCTCGTTTGCAAGGCTGTTCCTGAACCTCGGTAAAAAAGACGGAATTGCACCTAAGCAAATTATCTCCATGATCAATGAAAATACAAAGGACCGCGATATAAATATTGGTTCCATTGATGTACTGGACAGCTTCTCATTCTTTGAAGTAGGAGAAAAGCACAAAGCCAAAGTACTGAATGCTTTCCGGAAAAGTGAATTCAATGGTCGCCCCGTAAAGGTTGAGATTGCCGGAGAAAAACCTGCCGGTGGAAGTAAAGGCAAGAAAAAGAAGAAGAAAAAGAACCAATACGCATAAATATATTTCTCTTACAATATATTCTTGGAATTGATATTATAATAACTTCGGCAATTGGTGACAGTCAAACAAAAATCTTGATGCATCACCTTTTGCCGAATTTTTTTATATTATTCTCATAAAATGGAATTTGTTTTTTGAATCATACGACAGCGAAAACCATGAGAAATATTCTCTTTATCCTGGGATTTATCATCTCAGTGTAAATGTAAAGGGACATCAACCAATAGATCGGAACTTAGCAGTGTGGTGAGGAAATGACGGGTATTTTCCCCGAACCCGTAAAAGTAGATAAATCGATTGCTAATAAATTGAAAAATACCGAAAAAAGTAATAATTTTGAGTTAAAACTACAAAAAAAACTCAAAACCTTATGAATTTACGATTATTAGCACTCTTAGGACTCATACCATTACTTTTCATTTCATGCAGTGATATTCTAAACAATGATGATACGGAGCCCAAATATAAAAAGGCTACGATCAACAATGCCCGGTATCCTGACTCTATCAACATAGGCGATAGTATTGCCATCACCTTCTATTTCCCGATTGAAGACTCGGCTTATCAATTCCATGAAGTACAATGGGAAAAGCTGGAGGCTAAATGGCCTTACGAAGAGCGTTTTCAGTTTGAAATCGAACTGATAAGAAATATTAGCGATGAAAAGCCATCACAGGATTCTGTAGTTTGGCAATATTACCCCACCGTACCCGGCACTTATGAATTGCTAATGCTTAACCCGGAAAATGATACTCTGAGGGAGGACTTCAACGCATCGTATCAAACATTCGAGCTAGAAATGGAGGCCGAAGATTACCAGACTATTGTAGACTATGTCGCCAATAACTACTCCGAGCAATATATTGATGAGTACGGAACCGGTGAGTATTATTTCGGTGCCAATTCATATTATGTGAACTTTGATTTGCGGATTTCACCACGTATTGAATCCGGACAAACTGAGTTTGAATCCATGGGCGAGGGAGAAGCAATAGAGGTGATACACGACAGGCTCAAAACAGCGCTAAAAATAGTGCTGCGGAAGCAGTTCCCGGATGCTGAAAAAAATGCCAGATATATCATTAAATTTGAAACCTACAATAACGACTATTCCCGGTCGAATTACCGGGCAGAATATGAATGCACCAGTGTAGGAGATAATCTTGAATTTGAGTTCATTAGTATGGAAGAATACTCAGAAAAGCATTAAATATCATTGTGGAGGAAATGGAAAAACCGGCGCTTGTTGCAATTCATCCTAATCCCACAGATGGTGACGTAAAGATTAACATTCAAAAGCCGGGGATAAAGATTGAAGAGGTTAAGGTATATGATATTACCGGGAAGCAATACGAGGTAAACTGGTCACAAAAAAACCTCGATATGCATAAACTCCCGGACGGTATGTACTTTATAAGAGTTGATCTAAGCAGCGGCAACACCATATCCAAAAAAATCCTGAAAAACAAAAGGTTGAAAAAAAGACCGCCACAAAAAAGTGGCAGCCTTTTCAGTGTTGCCGGCAAGGCAACTACCTCCCCACTCCAACATTCAACTATTCTTTCATCGCCATTCCGGTGGGGAAGCTATTACTGACATTACTCATCATGTCGTAAACCGTATGGTCTGTAGCATCCATGGATACGTCTCCAACCAATGGTTTGAAAGCAAACGGCTTCGGACTGTTATCCGGGTCGGGTTCAATGGAAACTACGACTTTTCCCCCGGAAAGGTCGGTAGGGAATGTCAGGCCGTCCGGTGCATCCATCACAAAATCTTCACCCGGGAACGGCGGGCCTGAGCCATCGCTACCGCTGAACGGCGCACTCTTGTCGGCCATATCCACCATATCAAACTTACCTGAAGTAACCGGTGTTCCGTCTATCACAGCCCAGCCTTCGTAGGTCCAGCCATCAGGTAACCGGGGCAGATTCAATGTGGCTTCGGGCATATCTCCCGAAGGATCGAGCCACCACACGCCGCTCAATTCATCTTCATTTGTATCCGTAGTAGGTGTAGCAAGAATATACTCTCCACTGACCGAACTGAATTCGTTCCCTAAAGCTGCTTTATGGCTGACATCCAGCATGGCTTCGCTGCCGGAGAATGATCCTCCCAATATTTTTATCGCACTTGGGCCGGCATCATCGTCCGGTACCGGTTCGATAGTGAGTACAAAAGCCGACGCCATTTCAAGTTTTTCCGGGGCCACGCTAAAGGTTGATTGCGAGAGATTGCCATCGGCATCTACCGTGAATTTGCCGGTACTTACCGGCCCTTCATCAGTGATTATCCAGCCTTCATATTTTTCATCTTCGGCAGAAGGCGCCAAATTCTGGAAGTCCAGCGTGATGCTGTCCTTCATATTCGCGTTATCATTCTCATCGTCGTCTTTATCACATGCAGTGAATACTAAAATCGGTACGATGAATAATACAAGCCATTTCATTTTACGTTTCATAATGTCTCCTTTTTATTGATTAACTTATGGAACAAAGCTAAAGGCAGGAGATCACGAAATTATCACAGATGTTTAAAGGTTGTCTCACATTTGAAATTTACTAAGTGAATCGCTTTAAATACTGAATAAAACTATTCTTTGCTTTAATAATCATTATATTTATAATATGGGAAAGCAGGATGAAATAGTGAAAAAAATAAATGAGTTATTGAACCGGATTTATCCGGATTCTGAAGTCTATTTGTTTGGCTCACAGGCCCGAGGAGATTCAAAGTCTAACTCAGATTGGGATGTATTAATTTTGATAAAGTCGGAGTCCCTCGCTTTTGATTTTGAAACCCGATTAATGGATGAAATCTATGAAATTGAGATTGAAACAGGAGAAATCATAACCCCTTTGATCTACACCAAAAAAGAATGGAACAACAAATACTCAATAACACCGCTTCATGAAAATGTTCAATATGAAGGGATAAAGATAAAATGACCGGAAGTAAGAATGATTTAATAAAATACCGCCTTGCACAAGCATGGGAAACTTTGGATGATGCCAAAATATTAGCTGACAATGAAAAATGGAATTCCTACGAATACGCCGGCACCGCAAATGAAAACCGTGTATAGGACCCCGGCTGGCTATCCACCTGGATATTGATATTGTGCAAATCGAGAATCTTTTTGACGATAGCCAGTCCCAGGCCGGTTCCTTCCACGCCTTTTTCCTCTTTACTAATCTTGTAATACCGGTCAAAAATTTTGGGCAGGTCTTCCTTCGGAATACCCTCGCCGGTATTAGTTACATCCACCCGTACTGAACCATTCTCCGGCTTGACCTCCAAATCGATTTCGCCATTCTGCGGGGTATATTGCAGGGCATTATTCAACAGATTCTGGATAACCCGCTCCATAAGCGAAATGTCGGCATACACACGGGGCAGGGACTTATCGATGTGCGGCTTGATGTAAATTTGTTTCTCTCCGGCAAAAAGATTCAAATCCTGAACGGCATCCTGCATTAACTCATTGAGCATGAACGGTTCCTGCTTGAGCTGCACCTGTTTGGCTTCCAGTTTTGATAATTCGAAAAGATCACTCACCAGTTTCTTAAGTTTATCGCTGCCGTCGAGGATGATTTGAAGATATTTTTGTCGCTCTTCGGGAGTGAGCTTATCGTCTTTAATCATCAACGTTTCAATGTATCCGTGAACCACCGCCAGCGGATTTCGCAGGTCATGCGAAACATTGGCGATTAGTTCGCGACGCAGATTGTCGACCTGTTTCAACTGGTCGATGTTGTCGACAATCGTATCCGCCATCTTATTAAAGGTTCCTGAAAGTGTGGCCAGTTCACCCTTCATGTTTTTTTCGGGAATGCGGGCATGGAGGTCTCCGTTTTCAAACTGCCGGAACGTGTTGATAACGATGCGGAGGTTTTTCGTCAGCATCCAGATAAGCAACAACCCTATGGCAAAAGCGGCAACCAGGGTAATCACAAACGAACGGGCGCCGATTTTCAGCCAGTAACTCCCTAATAAAGCCGAGGTGATGTTCTCCACCTTTTCGCTGAGCAGGACCATATAAACATAGCCCTGCAACTTCCCATTCTCTTTCACGGCCGTGGCCGAAAATATGGTTTCTTCGCCGGGGTTTCTCGGATCATCGCCCATAACAAAGTGGCTATCGTCAGTCCGGAGGAATTCCTTGATCGGCTCGATATCCACCCTTTTCAGTTTTACCTTCTTTTTCAAAACCACATATTTTAAAATTTCCCCTTCCGGATTGAGGAGATAAACCTCCAGCGAAGGATTAACGGCCATCATGGAATGCATGATTTTCGGAACGGCCTCTTGGTTGACTTTCCCGTTTTTAAAAGGGTCTACCTCTTTGAGCATTTTTTTGGCCACATCGGCATTGAGTCGCTGTGTGGTTTCCTGGTAGTAGCGATTGGCGGCATAAGTGGTAATGGTTACATAGGCCAACCCCAACAGCAATAGAATCAGCAGAAATACGAAACTAATTCTCCAATACAAGCTTTTTCTTTGCTTAAACATACTCATGGTTTATTCCATTTCGTCATTAAATCGATATCCCACACCCCAGGTCGTTAAGATGTATTTGGGATGCGATGCATCCGGCTCAATCTTGGAGCGCAGACGGTTAATGTGAGAGTTTACCGTATGTTCATATCCGCTGAATTCGTAACCCCACACATCATTGAGCAGCTGGTCCCTGTTGTAGCTTCGGCCCGGATTTCCAGCCAAAAGAGCCAGCAAATCAAACTCCTTCAGGGTCAAATCAATCCGCTGACCATTTAGCGTCACCTTTCTTTTTTCAAGGTCAATTTCCAAATCACCGTAGTACAAGTGTTTGGTGTCAGCTTGGTTCGTCTTTTTTATATCCTGCTCCAGGCGACGGAAAATGGCTTTAACCCTGGCTATGAATTCTCTTACTCCGAAAGGTTTGGTGATGTAATCATCCGCACCGGACTCCAGGCCCAG
>JAIPBX010000040.1 GCA_021738485.1 Bacteroidales bacterium
TTACGTGAAAAGCGAAAAAACAGGTTATGCTAAAGCCTAAAAGTGCAGAAGAGATAGAAGTGTTGAGGAAGAGTTCTTTGCTTGTGGGGAAAACACTCGGGGAAGTGGCCAAATATATCGAACCTGGTGTGCAGACAAAAAAGCTGGACCAGGTAGCGGATGAATTTATCCGTGATCATGGGGCTATTCCCGGGTTTAAAGGCTATGGCGGCTTTCCTGGTTCGCTTTGCATATCCGTTAATGACACGGTGGTACATGGTATACCTGATGAACGCGAGTTGAAAGAAGGAGATATTGTTTCTATAGATTGTGGAACAATCATTGATGGATATTACGGCGATTCGGCCTACACCTTTGCAGTAGGTAAAATATCAGATGAGGTGCAGGCCCTGCTGGATCGCACCCGGCAGGCCCTCTACCATGGCATTGAGAAAGCGGTGGCCGGAAACCGGGTAGGCGATATTAGCCATGCGGTACAGAGTTATATTGAACAGTTTGGCTATGGAATTGTCAGAGAATTAGTAGGGCATGGTGTTGGTAAACAAATGCATGAAAAACCGGAAATACCTAACTATGGACGAAAAGGTACGGGAGCGAAACTCCCCGAAGGACTGGTGATTTGTGTGGAACCAATGATTAACCTGGGAACGAAAGAGATTATGCAGGAAAGTGATGGGTGGACCATTCGTACGACCGACCGTAAACCCTCAGCGCACTTCGAATTGGAAGTCGCGGTGAGTAAGGATAAAGTTGATGTGTTGACCAGTTATAAGGAAATCGAAGAAGTTCTAAATAAAAAGAATTAGCATAATGGTAAAACAACAATCGATAGAACAAGATGGCACGGTGACGGAATCGCTCGGAAATGCCATGTTTCGTGTCGAATTGGAGAATGGACACGAAATAACCGCCCATATTTCCGGGAAAATGCGGATGCATTACATTAAGATTTTACCCGGAGACCGGGTTAAGGTAGAAATGTCACCTTACGACTTGACAAAAGGACGAATTGTTTTTAGATATAAGTAGAAGAACAACGAAAAGGAATCAGGAAAAATAATACAACGATGAAAACAAGAGCATCTGTGAAAAAAAGATCTTCCAACGATAAAATTGTTCGGCGCAAAGGAAGATTATACGTTATAAATAAGAAGAATCCGAAAAATAAGCAAAGACAAGGTTAAATTAAAATTTAATTCAGAAATATGGCAAGGATAGCTGGTGTAGATTTACCAAGTAACAAACATGGCGTTATCAGTCTGACCTATATTTACGGTATTGGTAAAAGCCTCGCCGCCGAAATATTGGATAAAGCCAATATTGCACATGACAAAAAGGTCCAGGACTGGGACGATGAAGAGGTTAAATCCATACGTAATATCATTAACGATGATTACACTGTAGAAGGTGAATTGCGTTCTGAAATCCAAATGAACATCAAGCGTTTGATGGACATTGGTTGTTATCGTGGTATTCGTCATCGTGGTGGTATGCCTCTCAGAGGGCAGAGTACCAAGAACAATGCCCGTACACGTAAAGGTAGGAAGAAAACTGTTGCGAATAAGAAGAAAGCACCTACCAAAGGTTAAAGGTTGAAAATTGATGAGAAAGAAATTTACGAAGAATTATGGCTAAGAATGTAAAACGTTCCAAAGTAACACGAAAACGAAAGGTAACTGTTGATCCGGTAGGGAGAGCTTACATAAATGCTACGTTCAACAACATTATTATCTCCCTTACCAATGGTAACGGGCAGGTAATAACATGGTCTTCTGCCGGAAAAATGGGCTTTAAAGGGTCTAAGAAAAACACACCTTATGCTGCACAAATGGCGGCGCAGGATTGTGCCAAAGCAGCCTACGATATGGGACTGAGAAAGGTGAAAGTATACGTCAAGGGACCTGGCTCCGGCCGGGAATCGGCTATCAGAACCGTTCATACCTCGGGTGTGGAAGTAACGGAAATCAGGGATATCACCCCGTTGCCGCACAATGGTTGCCGCCCCCCCAAACGTCGTAGAGTATAATTTTTGTAGTGTTAATCGAATTGGAAAGAAAAAATTAGAAAAAAATGGCAAGATACATTGGTCCGAAGACGAAAATAGCGAGAAAATTTCGTGAGCCGATTTATGGACCCGATCGTTATTTTGAAAAGAAAAAATATCCACCAGGCCAGCATGGTAATTCCAAGCGGCGCAAGAAGCAGTCCGAATACGGAATGCAACTGATGGAGAAACAAAAGGCAAAATACACATACGGTATTCTGGAAAAGCAATTTCGCAAGATGTACCGTCGTGCCTCTAGCCGTAAAGGTATTACGGGGGAAATACTGCTGCAACTGGCCGAATCACGTCTCGACAACGTGGTTTACCGGTTGGGTATTGCCCCTACGCGAGCCGGGGCCCGTCAGTTAGTGACACATAAACATATTGTTGTTAACGAAAAAGTAACCAATATACCTTCATTTGAAGTCAAAGAAGGTGATATTGTAAGTGTTCGTGAACGCTCCAAATCTATGGAAGCAATTAACGATTCATTGAGTACGCGTAAAAATCAATTCCCATGGTTTGAATGGGATGATGATAAAATGCAGGGAAAAATGATTCAGTTGCCTACTAGGGAGCAAATACCCGAAAATATCAATGAACAGCTGATTGTGGAATTGTATTCTAAGTAATCGCTTAAGTGAACCCTATTAGTTAAATAACCAAGGATTGTTATATGGCAATATTAGCTTTTCAAAAGCCTGAAAAGGTTATAATGAACGAAGCAGACGATTTTCAAGGAAAATTTGAATTCCGTCCGCTTGAACCGGGCTTTGGTATGACCATCGGTAATGCTTTGCGGAGAATTATGCTCTCCTCTATCGAAGGTTATGCCATTACCAATGTTCGAATCGAAGGAGTCGAGCATGAATTTACTACTATCAAAGGTGTTGTTGAAGATGTGACCGATATTCTGCTTAACATGAAGCAGATTCGCTTCAAACGACAACTTGAAGAAGAAACCAGTGAAAAAGTACAGGTCGTCATTGGCGACCAGAAAGTCTTTAAAGCGGGAGATATTAATAAATTCCTGAATGTGTTTCAGGTTTTGAACCCTGAGCTGGAAATCTGTCATATGGAAACTTCGGTCAAACTTACAGTGGATTTGACCATCCAAAAAGGCAGAGGCTATATCCCCGCTGAGGAAAATAAAGACCCCAATGCTCCGATAGGTACTATCGCACTGGATTCTATTCACACACCCATTAAAAAAGTCAGTTACGATATCGAGAATTACAGGGTAGAACAAAAAACTGACTATGAAAAGCTGGTGTTCGATATCCAAACCGATGGGTCCATTCATCCGAAAAATGCGCTTAAAGAAGCCGCGAAAACCTTGATTCATCATTTCATGCTTTTCTCCGATGAGAAAATCACCCTTGATGAAGAAGAGCAATCGGTTAGCGAGGAGTTTGATGAGAATACCCTGCATATCCGCCAGGTGCTTAAGACCAAACTGGTCGATATGGATCTGTCAGTGCGGGCCTTGAACTGCCTGAAGGCAGCCGACGTTGAAACACTCGGGGATTTGGTGGCTTTCAATAAAAACGATCTTCTCAAGTTCAGGAATTTTGGGAAAAAATCCCTCGCCGAGCTTGAGGAAGTTGTCAAATCCAAAGGTTTGGAGTTTGGAATGAATACCGCTAAGTATAAATTAGATAAGGATTAATTGCAATGAGACACAGAAAGAAATTTAATCATCTGAAAAGGAATCGGGCTCACAGGCAAGCCATGCTCTCAAATATGGCTTCCTCCCTGATTATACATAAACGTATCCATACGACGCTGGCCAAGGCCAAGGCACTTCGAACCTATGTCGAGCCACTTATCACGCGTTGCAAAAATGATTCAACCCACTCTAGGCGGGTCGTTTTTGCGCACCTGCAAAATAAGGAATCCGTGAATGAGTTGTTTCGGGAAGTGGCTACGAAAGTTGCCGACCGGCCCGGAGGGTATACCCGGATATTAAAGCTGGGTCCGAGAAAAGGCGATAGCGCCGAAATGGCCATGATGGAGCTGGTGGACTATAACGAGAATATGTTGGCTGAGAAAGAAGAAGAGAGTAAGTCTAAGAAGCGTACACGTCGTGGTGGCGGCGGGGGACGTAAGAAAAAGTCTACTCCCGTAGCCGAAACTTCGGAAAGCACAGCGCAAGCTCAGCAAACTGCCACAGAGGAAGCACAAGAAAAAACCGCTGAAGCCGAAGAACAAGCCGTAGAAGAGGCCGAAGCTGAAGCATCAAAAGCGGAAGAGACCACAGCTCAAGAAGCACCTGCAGAAGAGCCTGAACAAGAAGAGAAAGAAGAAGAGAAAGGAAAAGAGGCGGAAGAGCAGCAAAATACCGAGGCTAAACAGCAGGAATCGGAAGAAGAGAAAAAAGACGAAGACGATAAGGACGACAAGGAAGAGGATAAGAAAGAGTAAGTGTCTTCAATCTTATATGCAAGATGCCGGAAAGCTTTTGAAGTTTTCCGGCGTTTTTTTATATTCCTGCTTCGTATAATCATATTTTACCACGGAGCATTACCTGTATATTCTCGATAGTTTCAGTTAGTATTGTTCAGTATTGGGATCAGTTATATCATTAGCATATGTTATTTGTTCGTGGAGCCATTAAAATTTATATCAGAACTTTCATTTAACGCTCCTCAATCCAATTGTGCTTGATTATGGCTTATTCTACTTTCTTTTCAAAATAAAATTATATTTCAATAATGACAGTCGTTCCTGTGCCACCAGGTTTTGTATCAAAACTAAGCTTTCCGTGGATGAGTTTTACCCTGTTTTCAATATTTATCAGTCCTAATCCGCTGTGCCGTTGTTTTTCATAATTAAAACCTTTGCCGTTATCTTCATATATGAGCGTGAGGTTTCGGTTATAATCAACAAGAAATTGAACAGTCACATGGCTGGCTTGACTGTGTTTGACTGTATTTTGAAGAAGTTCCTGAACAATCCGGTACAAATGGGTGGCCATATCAGTATTTTTTAGACCTTTCCAGTTATGGAAATATGGCTGAATCGTGAGGCCATTACCAGAGAACATCAGGCACAGTTCACGAATTTCATCGGCAAATTCATCTTTTTTGATCATTGGGGTAACCAGGCCATGACTCAGTCGTCTTACAGACTCTATCGTATGGTCGATAACTGATAACAAGGTCTTATTGGTTTTGTTGACTTGCTGCCGAATAACCGATATATTGGCGCCAATCATATCGTGTAATTCCCTTCCCACTTTGTTCCGCTCAATTTCCTGGCTTTCTACCATGGCCTTGATAATTTCGGCCTGATGCATCTTCTGCTTTTCCAGGAGCATCGCGTGTTCTTTATAAATAATCAGGGTTTCTCGCCCCATTAATATCATAAAAGTTAATATTTCGAATATAGAACCATACATAAGGGTATTGTAAACAAGCAATTCATCAGCTTTCATACCCAGGTTGGGAAGAATTACGTTAAAGGCCACGGCAGTAATGTAAAAAAAATAAGTAAACAGAAGAATTAGCGCATTTCTCTTTCTGCGTAGCAAAGCCACAGAGAGAAAGTAGATTTGGAGCAGAAAAACAATACTACTTATGGCTATAAAATAGGCTACGGTAGCATATAACAATAAGCTGTTTTTCAAAGGAGGGATTAAACAAAGAAGCCATAACAACGGCATGATAAAAATACCAATCATCATGATTTTCCACACTGTTGGCTGGAGTTTGCGAATAGGGGTTAATTCGTTGAGAAACAGTGGAAAGAATAGTATTACGAGGATGTTACCCAGATGTTTGATATCGATAATAAAATTATAGGGATCGGCCGGAAAAAACATAAAAAAATCCCCGATTTCCATACCGATGAAAAGCGCCACTCCGGCATTGAGTAAAAAATAAAACAGAAACAGTCGAATTCGTGTATAAAGATAAAGCACGAAAGAAATGATGAGAGCAAACAGGAAAAGGCCCCGCCAAAACCAAATGGCTGTTTCGTTCCTGAGTATTTTATCATGGGTTTTGGCATTGGAAAGCAAAAAGGCGGAGCCTCGTAATGGCATATAGAGGTGGTTAAGCCGAACAAAAATAGTGGATTGGCCGCTGGGAATTTTTATTTTGACCGGATACCCCCGGCTTTTCATGCTTTTGAGGCTGTCGGGGTATTTAGTGCCGCTAGAATGGATCTTTCGTAACTTCTTGGCGGCCAATTGAAATACGTCAATTTCATAAATGTGATGATAGGGAATATATAATACGTATTCCCAATCAATGGTATGGTTGTAAAAATCGTATCGCATCCATTGCACTTTGTCAGAAATACCGAAAACACCTCCTCTCGGAGCATGTTGCCATTTTTTTGACAGAAACTCTTGAGGAGTATATGAGGTAATAGGGGTGCGAGTAAGCTTGGTGTAAGGATTAAGGTTTAAGACATTGTTACTGTTTTCTATGTCATTGGGTATCTCCACCTTTTGACCTACCGAGTGCGCAACTGTAACTAATGAAATGAGCAGCAATGCCAGAATGCTTTTCACAATAAATAATTCTTTTTCGTATAATCAATAATTTGTTGTGTATTATCAACCCCTAATTTCATTTTTATGTTCTTCTTGTGTGTTTTGACAGTCTCAATACTAATATGTAACATATTTGCAATGTCTTTGTTGATATAGCCACCGGCAATAAGTTTTATGATATCCTCCTCCCGCTCTGAAAGGGTGTCGTAATTTGCAAGAATCTGCCTGAAATAGTGTTCTATATTCTGTGAATAAAATATTTCTCCCGAAAGAACTTTTTTAACCGCCTTAACAAATAAGTCGTCTTCATTTTTTAGGATATAACCTTCTATTCCCAGCTTTTTACATTTTCGGATGACCGCAATTTTCTTATGCATAGATATAACCAGAACAGGCAAGGCAGGGTGGAAAGTCTTTAAGTATTCAAAGAGCGAAAAAACATCCTCACCCGGAAGGTCTATATCACTTATGAAAAGGTCAAAATGTGCAAAGCTATATTTATGATCGAGCATAGCCCTTACTGAGCGGTAAAATTTTAGCTCAGCTTCCGGAAAAATTTCCCGGAGAAGATAGGAGATACCTTTCAAAAAAAGGGAATGATCATCCAAAACGACTATAGACAATGGTTTCTTCATGATATTATACTAAATAGTTTAGCCTGCAAAACTATCGCCTGAATTTACAAAAAATATCCCCCTTATGAGGGATTAAAGTTTATTATTTACAGGTTTAATTTGTGATTTAACCATTCATTTTCAGGATATGAGAGATTACAAAGGGATTAGTATAAGAAATTTGAAGTTTATACTGGCCGTAATGGTTGCCATGGTGGCATTTCCTGTTGCAGTGACAAGACAACAATCGTCACAGGATATGTTGTTCCGGGCTATTCGCTCTGGCAATCTCTTGCAGGTACAGTCGCTCTTGCAAAAAGAACCGGCTCTGGTTGATTCGGCATACAGTGAAAAGGACTATTTAGTCAGACATTATTATAAAAAACTTCCCATTTCGGCAACAGATTAGTCGCGTGCTCTTAGCCAATCGGCCGAGCAAAACCATCATGAAAAAGTAAGGTTACTTCTTTCTGTTGGTGAAGAAATACTCTTGAGGAATTGAATTTCAAATAGCGGCATTGCTTTTTCCAATTTTTTGAAATAACTCTGGCCCTTTTATTTATGGTGTTTGCGATACTTTTCATCAAGAAGTTATTAATCCCCTTCCCCAAAATCCCCTTTTAGAGGGATCAAATTAAGCAACAGACATACAACATTTGCAAACAGAAACATCTATAAACATATTTAAATGTTAATATAATTCAAAGCTATGGCAAAAGCAACACAAGCCTTAACAACCGGTTTGAAATTTATGGGTGGGGGAAATGTTCAGGCCTATACCCTCGAATACCTGTCTTCATCCAAAAAGCATCCGGCCGGAACTTATGAAACTATAGTCGTTCCTTATATTGAAATAGGCCGCCACAATTCCTGCGCAGTCAAGTTTGGAGAGGATGACCGAACCGTAAGTCGCAAGCATGCTGCCATTGAAAGAAAGGGTAATGAAACCATTATCCGTAATCTTTCAAACACAAACCCCACGCTTGTTAACGGGCATCCGGTCAACAAGCAGTATTATCTTAATAATGGTGATGAAATCCAGCTATCGATGGAAGGCCCTCGCATGCGTTTCAACGTTTCCGGAACGGGAACAGCAAAGATGGGAATGACCAAAAAGATGAACCTGGTTATGCAGCAGGCGGTCAGGCCGTACAAGACTGCTGCCATTGGACTGGTGGTTTTTATTCTTTTGTTGAGTGCAGGTGGTGGCTATGCCATAT
Source organism: Bacteroidales bacterium (assembly GCA_021738485.1). Lineage (GTDB taxonomy): Bacteria > Bacteroidota > Bacteroidia > Bacteroidales > JAIPAH01 > JAIPAH01. The sequence continues at coordinate 8,380 of JAIPBX010000040.1, forward strand.
TGAACCTGAGTAAAGAAAACCAACTAATGTCAGGCAAAATTGCGCAGCAACAACAAATCACCCAGTCGCAGGCAGACTCTATTGCTTTGATGAATCAGAAAAACAAGCAATTGATGGCCAATTTTACCCAGACCAGGGAAGAAATGACACAAAAAATTGAGGAAGAACGTGCCAGGTTGTTGAAAGCCAACCAAAAGCTGGCCGAAGAGATTCGGAAAAATCAAAATTCTTCCACCCGGTATGCGGAGATTATTGAGCCTCTGAAAGGGAAAACCCTGGCAATATTCCTCGAAAGAGTTAAAGTGATGTACCAGGACAAGGTGGTTATGGATAAGCAATTTGACCCGCAATGCATGTGTACGGGATTCCTTATTGGTGAGGGCACCTTCGTAACAGCCCGTCATTGTATTGATAATTTTCTTACGAAGAACGACTTTCTGAACTTCTCGGAACACAGCGGTGCTAATACTGTTCTCTATTTTTCGGCGCGCTCCTTCGATGGTAAGATTAGTTTTCAGTTCACCAACGATGAAATGATAGCCGATTACAGCAAGGATGAGAAAGTATCTGTGACCTATAAAGGACGCACAGGAGTGATACGCAAACCTGATTACTTCTCCGGTGCCGATTGGGCATATATGCAGACCGATGTGGGCGGTGGCATGCCAAGCGATCCCAAATTGAGCGCATCTTTGAAGTCCGGCACCGAACTCTTTGTATTAGGATATTCCTACGGCGAACTCTACCGGAAATCGGGAACCATGGAGCCTTATTTTTCGACCGCTAAAGTGGCCTTGAGTGGCATTCAAAAGGGAACGATAAACGTCACCGAAGCCGGCTTTGACGGGGGTAATTCGGGTGGACCGGTTTTCATGCTGAGTGAAGGATCGCCGAAAGTGATAGGCATTGTTACCGGAAAATACAGGAAATCTGAGAAAACCGTAAGTGGAGACTATGTGATGATGGATGCCAATATTCAGTTGATAACACCAATAGCAAACATAGAATAAAATGAAAACAAAACTTATAATATTGCTCTCAATAATTTTCACAGCTCCTCAATTAAAGGGACAATTTTTACTCGACGACTGCAACCCTGTGGTTAAAGCCGTGAAAGATGTAGTTTACATTGTAAGGCAGGACTATGCCCTTGAAGATGAGAACGGTGACCTTTTCGGTCAAGGCGGGAACAACTATTTCGGTTATGCCTGCGGCCCGGCGGTGGCGGTGGATAGTAATGTGTATTTCGGGAAATACACTCACAAACCCTACCTTATCGATAAGTCATATAAGGAGTATGGGAAAGGATATTCGCCCGTTAGCACCAATGTCTATCTCAAAGGCCTGAAAGAAGATAAAATGAAAGACCGGAAAGCTGAGGTGAAATCACAAACAAATTATGCTTCAATCGCGGCAATTGATTCAATGTTTATCACCAATAAGCAACAGTCGAAAGCAGGAAAAGATAAGAAATGCATTGTAGTTACTTTTCTTGCTGATGATACCTCAAATCTCGAAACTTCCCACTACGAATTGAGCTATCTGAATAATACAGTAAAATGGAATGGAAGTATTGGTTTATTGTCGGAAAATCGGCTGGGAGATAAGGCCGTGTTCGGTCTTCTCTTCTATGAGAATGCCGGTAAGGGACAGGTGAATTACGAATTGGGAGGGTTTGTAGATAAAATCGAAAATCAATGGGTGGTGACAAAATATCAAAAGCTGGAGCCGATAAATGCTTCGGGGGGCCTGAAAAAAATCAAGGCCGATTCTACGGAAACCACCAAAGACACAAAGCAAGAAAATGAGAAAGACAAGGATAAGAAAAGTATCTGGCCTTGGAAAAATAATGACTGATCTAAAGAATAATGATTAAAAAACTATCAATATTTGGAACAACTGACGTCGGCCAGCTACGTGACCACAATGAAGATAATTTTGTCATCGCCAAAGATCTTACTAAAAAGTTGTGGAGCTACAAGAGGGACGAAATCGTTGAAATTTCTGAGCGCGGCACGGTGCTGGTTGTCGCCGATGGAATGGGAGGGACCAATGCCGGAGAGGTGGCTTCTGACATTGCTCAGCAGAGTGTTCGCCAGGCCTTTGACCAAATGGAAGAGATGCCCGCTAAGGATGAGGCACTGAAATCTTTTCTTAAAAAGACTATTATCAATGCCCATGAACAAATAGTGAGCCACCAGCACACCAACCTCGAAACAGTCGGGATGGGGACTACACTTGTGATAGTCTGGATAACCCCGCAAAAGATGTATGTAGGCTGGAGTGGTGATAGTCGCTGCTATATTTATCGCGGGGAAGATACATTACTGCCTTTTACCGATGATCACTCGCTGGTTTGGGATTTGGTGAAAAATGGAAAACTCACCCCGGAAGAAGCCCGCCATCACCCGGAAAGCAATGTTATTACGCAGAGCCTGGGGGAAGTTTCGCGACCGCCTGAGCCAGCGGTAAAAACAGCCCATTATTATAAAGGAGATAAGATTTTAGTATGCAGCGATGGGCTTAACGGGATGCTTAGCGATGACCAGATGAGGTATTATCTGGCGGAAGATAAACCGGTTGCTGATATAACCCGCGATTTGACAAATGCTGCCAACCAGGCAGGAGGTACCGATAATATTACTGTTTTGATGGCCTCTGTTGTTGAAGGCCCGGAAAAGCCTCTTAAAGCGGAAACTTTGCCAAATGAAGAGGTGAAGGTTGGCACAAGAACGGGCGCATTGCGTAAAAAAATCAGGTCACGGAATATTATGTTAGGAGGGATTTCAATTTTAGTGGCGGCATTGCTAGCCTGGCAGTTTCTATGGTCCGGAGATGCTTCGGCAACCCCTGAAAATGTTGTTATTCGAAATAAAACGGCTGATTTTATCCCTGGCGTACGCCGCAATATCAATCTTGCTTCTTTACTCACCGGACGAAAATTTCCGGTGGACAGCTTTGCTGTGGATATGGATTACAAGCAACAAAACGGTGCCGGGGAGATTAGTTTTGTTATTGATCAGAATTCACCTAAAGAAGTAACTATTATCTTGTTTACTTCTGATACCACTTACAAGGCCTATGTAGCTTTCATGCCGAGAGTTCTGAAGGATATTCCCTCCGAAAAACAGGGGAGGGATTCTGAAAATAAGGTGGATAGAAAAAATGGTGTTAAAGCCATTCCTGATCAGAAAGCACAGCAAAGGCAACAAAAAATCAATGATAACAATAAGGAATCCGGGGAGGAAAATAAGTCGAATGACGAAAAGCCGGTTTCTGAAAAAGAGGCTCCATCACCGGGAAAAAGTAATAACCCCGGTAAAGATATAGCCGGTCAAAGGTCCGAAGAGTCCTCCCGTCCCGGACTCAATCGAATTGATACGGTTCAAAAACCTGATAGTTTAACAAGTATTCACCCTAAAAATAAATGATTATGCGTTGCAATGAGTGTGGATTTATGAACGATCGAGATGCTGCCACATGCGTAAAATGTGGTACGGAGCTATCCGCCATCGAACGGCTTTCTGAGATTGAGCCATCCTTTCAGCAACCTTCTGTACCCGGAGGTGCACCCACGCTTCGGGGTAAGGGGGCTGATGTGCCCGCTTGGGATGTGCCGCAAAATGATGATGGCTCTTCGTCTTCATCCATTCAACATGCTTCAGAAAAAAATATGGCGAAATGTCCTTCGTGTGGCTTTTATCCGATCAGGAACAATGTTAGTACTGAGACACCTTGCCCGAATTGCGGTTTTGAAGGACATGCTGAGGCACCACAGGAGGATCATGCGGGAGATTCCCCTTCAAAAACCATGAATTTGGGGGCCATCAATTTTGGAGAAAAGGCAATGACAGTGGTTCTCAGGGACGATAAAACCGGGGAGGCGGTGACTTTCAAAAAATCTATCAACAAATTGAATCGCCGGGCACTCGATTCGGAAAACCAATCGATATCCACAGAGGTACATGCAGTTTTGAAAATTGAAAACGACCATGTTATTCTGGAGGATAAAAGTTCTAACGGAGCCACTTTTGTTCAGGTTACCTCACCCCAGGTTATTACAGACAAAAGCCGGATTATACTAGGTAATAAAATATTCACCGTGGAAATTGATTCATAGATGAACGCCAATCCCAAATCCATTGACTTAAAGCCCGGTGAGCAGGTTACATCCGGAAATTCGGTATACCTCGTGGAAAACGAGCTGGGTGAAGGGGGCTTTGGTAGCGTTTACAAAGTAAGGGACCAATCTACATCCTATGCTTTGAAACTCACCAAACTTTATACGTTTTTGCCCAACGAACGGGTGGAGTATGCCAAACGGTTTAAACAGGAGTATGAATACAGTTCAAAGCTAAACAGTGAATTTGTGGTGCGCAGTCATGATTATGACCTTATGGAAGGCAATCCGTTTATGGTTATGGATCTTTGCAGCAATGGAAATCTAAGGGATTACATTTCCAAAAAGCTTACCGGGCAAGAACTTGACAATATAGCCTATGGTATACTCAAAGGGCTTGAGGATCTTCACAGGGAAGGAATTATTCATCGTGACATCAAGCCTGAGAATATTCTTTTCGATGAGAGACATCGCCCAAAGTTGGCCGATTTTGGAATATCGGCATCCGTAAAAAAGCGCCACACGGTATCAAATTTTATGGGCCACGCCAAAGCGGTATTTGCTACAGGAACTTATTCCCCTCCCGAACAAATCGATCCCAAACGTGCAATTAAAGTTATGGGCCCAACGAATGATATTTATGCTTTTGGAGCTATGATGTATGAAATCATTACTCACGGCTCTCTTCCTTTCGGAAGCTTCGAAGAGTTTATGGACGATATGGAAGCCTATGAGAAAAGGAAGAAAAATGAAGACTGGAACAGAGCAGAATTGAAAAAACATGCTACGGATGAAAAATGGTTATATATTATAAATAAATGTATTCGCTTTGATCCCGCCCGCCGTTATCAACAGGTAGGCGAAATTATAGTTGATTTGGGTTTTCAGCCCTCACAGAATTATCAGGAGAAACATGCTGTAACCCCTTCCTCCGGCTGGCACCTGAAAGTGCAAAACGGAGAAGAAATCGGAAGGATTTATCATTTGACGAACCTTCAGAAATTCAAGAGGAACAATTTGCTCACCATGGGGTGGTTCAATGAAGACAACCCTTTTAGTAATGACATTGGTGTCTCGGAACACTTCACGCAGTATGTAAGCAGTTACCATGCCACCCTCCGGTTCGATCCCGGGGCTAACCGGTGGACGATCATCGATGGGCAGTTCAGGGAAAAAAATGGTTTAAAAGACTGGTATAAATCCACTAATGGGGTTCTGGTGAATGGGAAATGGGTGAAAAGCAGAGGGGTTGCCCTCAATCCGGGAGATATCATCACTATTGGTGACACAACACTAAAAGTATTGATAGATAATATGCTATGATAAGGAATGATAATAAATGTGAAAAAAATATTGCCATATGAATTTTGCTGAAAATGAACTTCTGCTCAATAGATACCGCCTAAAAAGGCTCATCGGCAAAGGGGGCTTTTCTGTGGTCTGGAAAGCTTATGATGAGATTACCGATGTCTCATTGGCCATTAAGATCTATGCCCCCGACAAAGGATTGGATGATAAAGGAGTAAAACAATTTGTCAAGGAATATAAACTGACACAGCCACTTAATCATGCCAGTCTTTTAAAAGCGACTCATTATGACTTGATCCCGGAAATGAACGCACCATTCCTGGTCATGCCCTTTTGCGAAAGAGGCTCCTTAAGTTCAAAATTGATGGATGAGGATGTTTTGAGTGAGAAGGAAGCTGCCAGGCTGATGGTAGAGATCGGTAGCGGGCTGGATTATCTTCACCGGCAAAATCCTTCTATTTTACATCAGGACATCAAGCCCGATAATATACTCCTGGGCGATGACGGGGGATATCTCCTTACGGACTTTGGCATCAGCAACAAAATGCGCAGTACGCTCAAGAAGTCCACAATTGGTTACAGCGCGCTGACCGTGGCTTATGCACCTCCTGAGAAGTATGCCAATAAACCTATCTCGGCTGGTAGTGATATTTTCTCATTTGGAATTATGCTTTATGAATGCCTTACCGGCGATGTCCCATGGGGAGGTGACGGCGGAGTGATGCTGCTTAAAGGAGCCTATCTCCCTGATTTACCGAATAAATATCCCGACAGGCTTAACAAGGTGATTAAGGCCTGCCTGGCTCAGAATCCGGAGCAAAGACCCCAAGCAAGTCAGATAGCGGCCATAGGTGGATTCTATAAAGAAAATGGTCATTGGCCAAAGCCTGAAAACTTTATTGAAGATAATACGAATACGCATTCGCAATTTGTTTCATCAGAAGAACAACCTAAAAACCAAAAGAGTATAACCAAAGAGGAAGAGATTACCGAGCAGGATGCTATTCATTTTCTTGAGCTTCCCACGGTTTACTCCCGAACAGACCTTGATAAAGCCTATGAAAGGAAAAAGGGCCGGTTAAAGAAAGAAATTAACAAGGCACCCTTCAATAGTCTGAAGATTTCATTAAATAAAGACCTTGAGAAACTGGAGGATGCCAGGGCCTTGGCGCAGTTGATGCTAAAGAAAAGGAAACCAAAATCGGTTAAGGAAAGGACTGAAACAAATGATAATTCATATGGCCAAACCCCACAAAGGAGAAAGACGGAAGCTTTTGAAGACAGGCCTGCTGGTTCTTTGCAATCTTCGAAGCGAAAGACACAGGCCTATGATATACAGGATACTTCAAAATCTCCTCTTGAGGGCTTCTCATCGAGGTCTTCCGGTTTTGGTGAAGAAGAGGAAGCCCATGAGGAGCCTCGCAAAAAAGGAAAATCAAAGATGGTCATCGCAGCAGCTTTTGCTTTACTCATAACGGGAGGTGTTTTGTGGTATACTGTGTTCAGTCCTGCTCAAGAGAAGGTTATATCAAAGACACCCGTTGTTGCATCTCAAAAAATGGGTGACAAAAGCAAGAAACAGCCGGAAAAAACTATAAACAACCAAATTCCGGTTGGTGAACCAAAGGAAAAGCCGGTAGTTGATAAACCTGTCTCTGAAAAGAAGCTGCAACCTCAGGAAAAAATTCCTGCAAAAAAAGCCGTAAAACCGGAGAAGCAAGAGACAAAGGCAGACAAGCCGGAAAAGAAAACTCCTGTCAAAAAAGTGAAGACTGATTATTATGCTTTAGCTATCCAAAAACTGGGAAGAAATGAATACCAGGGAGCGATTGAAGCCTTTAAAAAAGCCGGCGAACAGGATCATGCCAGGGCTTTATATAACCTGGGTGTAATGTATCTGAAAGGAACCGGAATGATGGCAGATCAAGAGATGGCTTTGGATTATTTTATGAAAGCTGCTGACCAGGGGTCTCCGGAAGCTAATTTTCAGGCAGGCTACATGTACGCTAATGGGCAGGGCACGGATAAAAATATTCCAAAAGCCATTGAATACTACAAGAGGGCAGCTGAGCAAGGTGATGTGATGGCAATGAATAACCTGGGCCAGATATATATTAAGTCATCCGGTCCCCTCAGGAATTATGCCGCAGCCCTTGAAATATTGGAGAAAGCTTCGGCACTGGAAAATCCTTCTGCTCTCAACAACCTGGCCAATATGTACCGCCATGGTATGGGCACAACGGAGGACTATGGCAAAGCCGCCGAATTTTATAAAAAGGCAGCGAAAAAAGGTTCTGCCGCCGCCCAAAACAGCCTCGGGAATATGTATCAATACGGATTGGGTGTCGAAAAGGATTACCTGGAGGCATTCCTTTGGTACCGCCAGGCCGCTAGCCAGGGGTTTGCCGACGCTCAGAATAATCTTGGGTATATGTATTACAAGGGCCTGGGCGTGAGTAAAGATGAGAGCGAGGCACGCAATTGGTTTGCCAGGGCGGCCGCAAAGAATCACGATATAGCAGAAAATAACTTAAATAATTTGTAAAATGAAAGCGAGAAAAAAACGTAAACAACTCAAAGTGGCTCTAATGCTAACTTTAATGGCTTCTGTCTTCGTATCCTGTGAAGATGAAATTGTTGCCACTTCGATTTTGACTACCGAGGTGGATCCAGGGCAAATTACAGGCAATACAGCTGTAGTAGCGGCTGAAATACTTCGCAAGAGTGATAATATACATGGGGAATATGGTTTTTGCTGGAATACTACCGGTAATCCGACAATTTACGATGATAATTTTATCATTGGCGAAGACCCGGAGGTTGGTGAGTTCTCGGCTGAATTAGCTTCCCTGAATCCTCAAACCACCTACGCGGTACGAGCTTTTGTGCAAGTCGGAGAAACTTATGCCTATGCCCCGATGATGATTTTTCAAACTAGAGAGGGGTATCAGAATAACTATTTTCTTAATGAACCTTTCAGCAGCAATGGCAATGGATGGATCGAAGTGGCGGAGGAGTACACCACCTTTGAGGTTACAGGGGGGCAGTATCATATGTTGTATTCCGAACCTGGCTATTTCCTGAGGAGTTGGAATACCTTTAGCGGCTTTGCGCAACTTATATCCGAAGATGAAGTGGGTATTCAATTTGATTTGGAATCATCCTCAACAAATTCAGGAAGTAACACCTCCGAAGTTGGTTTTATCTGGAATGTAACAGATGTAACCTTTAGCTTTATTATCATATCGGTGGAGCCGGGAGATAACAGCGTGGTATATATCGGTAATTATGATAATGGTTTTAATGTGACCGGCTCCTTCCAAGCCAATTCTTATCTGAATGTCCAAAATGGTTACTATTCGGCGAATATCCGGCTTATCGTTTCTCAGAACCAAAATTTTGATCTTTTAATAAACGACAGTCCGGCCTATTCATTTTCAGAGGCGGTAAATAATGACAACATTGGCTTCTATATTTCAGAAGCAGATATGTATATCGATGACTTGTTGATTTATAGTAACACTAGGAAAAACCTCGAAGTGATGGAAAGAGATAGCAATATTCAACCCGGAATAATGAAGAGTAAGAAATAACAAAAATGAGATAATTTAAAGAAAGAATAAGATGAATAAAAGAATTAAACGTATAATCAATCACCCGGCATTTTTTATGGCTTTTCTTTTTGTAGGATTTGCCCCGCTATCAGCCCAGGAGGTTTTTGATCTCAAAGGAGCCGGTGCGCGGGCAGCCGGAATGGGGTATGCTTTCATCGGTGTGGCTGATGATGCTACCGCAAGTTCATGGAACCCCGGAGGATTAACCCAGCTCGATAATGTGGATATTTCGACTGTCATGGACTATACCTTTGATGATTATTACAAATATGATTATATAAATGATCCCTCCGATTATGAGTATGGTGTGAGCATGCAGCAAAGAATTGACCTGAACTATGCCAGCCTTGTCATTCCGATTCAGTTTGATACAAAAAAACTGGCGCTCGGTTTATCGGTCCAAAACTATATCAATTATAAGTGGGCTTATGAACAACCATTTGTTGAGAATGAATTTTCCTATGAATCGCGATACAACAAGATACAGATATACTCAGCCACATTTTCAATGGCTTATACGCTTTCCAATGCATTGTCGCTGGGGCTTTCCACCAATTATTATTTCTCTCTGGCCAATGAAATCGGGGGAACTTACTATGCTTCGCCTGAGTCAAATTACAGAGGTAAATATCTGGGTTATAACGGGTTGAATTTTACAATGGGGATGCTGCTCGACATGGATGAAGCCGGTTGGAATATTCCTATTAGGTTAGGTGGACGACTGTCAACACCTTATACGCTTGAATCGGAAGTGGAATTGCAGGATTATGCCTCGGGAACCTTTACCGATGGATGGGAGATGCCAATGATAGCCGGTGTGGGAATGTCAATTTTACTTGGCAACAACCTGACCCTTGCTGCTGACTATGATGTCCGTTTCCTGGAAGATAAGCATTCCTATTATTATGGGGAAATGTATGATTATCGCTATGATGCCAATACCAATTTTCCTTACGATAAGGATGAATGGTATTATTACGAACAGTCCAAAGAAGATGCGATGACCCCTATTGTAGAAACGAATGAAAATATTTCACAACTTAGGCTCGGTATGGAGTATAATATTCCATTGAAATTGAGCTCATTGCCTTTGCGAGTAGGATATAAAACCAACCCAACCACAAGCGCCAATATTAATCCGGACGGCACAACCGGGGAATTGGCATCGGGGACTTCAATTCATTTTGGGATAGGTTTCTCCACACCTAAATTCACTTTTGATTTGGCTTATACCGATTTTACTTATATGATTGAAAATCAAAACGTTGATTCGGAGCAGCCGAGCAATTTCGACCAGTACGAATACACCCAGAGCAAAAGCAGTATTATTGCATCATTGATTATTTATCTGGGACGCGACAACGAACCGGTTTCTGATGATATTAACTATTAAAGGCTAAAATATGAAACAACTATTGCTAATATTGTTTTTAACAATGACTGGAACTTCTGTTTTTTCGCAATCGGAAATCACTATCTACAAGCAAGGCATCGAGTATGCCAAGTTAAAAAACTGGAATATGGCGAAAAGTAAGTTTATTGATTGCCTGCTAAAAGATGGAGTTGACAACGTCAGAAAGCGAGACGGTTCTAAATACATTCAGTATTTTCCCAATCGTGAATTAGGTGTTGTTTATTCATATCTTGGAGATTATGAGAGAGCTTCCTACTACTTGCAGAAGTCGATTAGTCAATCGTCATCGAACAGAGCTTATCAGAAATTGAAGGAAGTAGCTCAAAAAGTAGAAGAGCTAAAACGTAACGAACAAAGAAAGAAGGACCGAAATGCGTGGTATGCCGCCACAAGTAAGGGTACGATCGGGGCTTATGAAGACTATGCGCGGAACTACCCGGAGGGGAATTATATCAATACAGCCCGGAGTAAGATATCTGCTCTCAAGGAAAAAGAGAGGGAGAGCAGGCAGGAGGAAAGTGCATGGAATAATGCCAAAAGCCGCAATACAATCAGAGCTTTTCAGGCTTACCTGGATGATTATCCCGCTGGTAAATTTGCTTCAGCGGCAAAAAACAGGATTTTTGATTTGAAGCAACTGGCTATTAAGCAACGGAAGGGCTATTATGAAATGCTGGAAACATATGCAGAACCGGAAATCATAAAATAAAACTTCTGACTTAGCAGATCGGCGTGAAATAGCTCTTCAAAGGAGTGTCTGATGATAAGAAATGAATTTTTATCCATAACAAAGAAGATGAGATGACGTTATAAGGTTATGTTTCGCATTTTACAGGGATTTGTATTCATAATTATATCAGTATTCCCGTTGCTGCTTCATGCTCAGAAAGCTAGGGTAGCCCATGAAGAAGAAATAACTGCTTTTCTCGATCTGCATAACCAATTCCGCACTGGGGTTGGTGTAGACTCTTTGCAATGGAGTAATGAATTGGCCGAATATGCCAGGGAATGGGCCGGGGTTTTGGCGAAGGAGTATGGCTGCAATATTCGCCATAGACCAAGGCATGGCAAATATACACAGCAGTATGGCGAGAATATTTACATCATGTGGGGTGGTGAGCCTGAAGTTAAAGATGTTTTGCAGAGCTGGGGCGAGGAGAAAGTGTATTACAATGGAGAACCTATCGGGAATATAAAAAGCGATCATACCACCGGTCATTACACACAGATTGTTTGGAACGAAACAAAACGGGTAGGTTGCGCCCGCGTGAAATGCAATAAAAATAGGGGTACCTATATCTGGGTTTGTAATTATGATCCGCCGGGGAACTGGGTAGGAGAGAAGCCTTATAATGAAAAGCCGGGGAAGTAAGAGTTTATGACGGTTTTTTACCTGTTACCGTAGGTTATGTGCGGTTGAAATAATGAGGCCGGTCTAAAAAGCCTTCAAACTGTTGATTTTTACCGTTTTTACCCCTGATCCGCCTGAGACGAAGAACCGCTAAAAATCAACAGTTTGAAAAAGTCCCCTTTAGGGGATTTAGGGTTAGAAGGCTTTTTAGACTGAGCTCAATAATAGTAACATAGGAATAGAGATTAATAAGACGTTTGTATCAATAACAAACGCAATCTTCCTTTTCAATATCTTGTTTTACAACGAAAGACGGATACAAAAAAACCGCCGGCCTTTCAAGGTGCCGGCGGCCAGTGGAGATGAGAATAAAAACAAGGAGGCTTTAAGATTTAGCCGGATATTAGTGCTGAAGAATCAGCTTCTTCACCCATTTTCCCGAATCGGTGGTTACTTTGATGTAGTAGAGGCCATTGGCCCGGTTCGAGAAGTTGAAGGGTTGCTTGATGATTCCGCGGGCCGGTTCGTCGGATACCTTGTGAACAACCCTGTTTCCGGTAGCATCAAAAACGGTGAAATCGACCGCCGAGGAAATACCTTCCAAGCGTACGATGAACTTTCCGTCCGTTGGGTTCGGCATAAGGGTGACTTTAGCCTGACCGGCCACAGGTCCCATTCCGGTGGGTACGAAAAAGACAAGAGTTTCCGAGGCCGTAGCCACACATCCCTGGGTGTTGGTGACCGTAACAGTGCATTCCTCTTCCCCGGCCTCATCAGAGGTAACTTCAATACTTGCCGTTTCCTCCCCGCCGGGCTGCCAATTGTAATTGACAAAGTAGTTAGTCGAGGCGCTTAGCTCGACTGTGTCGCCGACCGGCGCTTCCAGGCCCGGCTGGGCATTGATGCTGACTTCCAGCGCTTCGGGATTCTCAAGAGTGATCGGGTTGTCAGCATACTCCGTCGTACAACCGTTGGCATCCTTCAACCACAGGTTGTATTGTTCGGGTTCAAGGTTGTCAAAACTGTTTGCGGATTCCCAGTTGCTGCCGTCGTCGATAGAGTAGGAGAGGGCATCGGTGCCGCCCTGGGCTGTGATTTCTATTTCACCGTCTTCCTCGTTGTGACAGGAAATCTCAGAGACCATAACATCCGCAAAAGCGAGGGGCTCCGGCTCCTGGATAGTGACCGGATTTTCCGGCCATGGCGTCATACAGCCATTGGCATCCTTCACCCAGACATCGTAGGCTCCTTCAGAAAGCCCGGTAAATTCGCCACCACTCTGCCAGTTAGCTCCATCGTCGATGGAGTAGGTGAGGGAGCCTGTGCCACCTCCGGCGAAAACTTCGATAGTGCCGTTGTCCTGACCGTAGCAGGTGATGTCGGTTTTATCCACCCCTGAAAGCACCAGCTCTTCGGGTTGTGTGATACTGATCGGGTTCATCTCACAGTTGAACTGACACCCGTTTTCATCCTTAACCACCAGGTTGTAACTTCCGGCCGGGAGTTCTTCAAAAGCACCATCGCTCTGCCAGGTATCGCCGCCGTCGATGCTGTATTCCATCTCGCCGGTACCGCCCTGGGCCGTGGCTGTGATAGACCCGTCGCTGCTTTCGTAACAGGTGTTGTCGCTGACCTCCACATTGGCAAAGCTCAAGGCTTCGGGCTGGGTCAGGGTAACCGGGTTGGCGTCATAGATATTCAAACACGCGTTGTCATCACGTACGCGGACTTGGTAAGTGCCCGGCGTCAGGGCTTCGAAGAGTGGGCTTTCCTGCCAGGTGTCTCCATTGTTGATGCTATATTCGAGCTGGCCGGTACCGCCGAAGGCATTGATTTCAATTGTACCGTTAGCAGCACCGTTACAGGTTATGTCATTCGCAGCTACGCCTTCAATAACCACAGCATCGGGCTGGGAAATCACCACCGGGTTAGCGGCATAATCCAGCAGGCAGTCGTTGACATCTTTGACGAGTACTTCATAATAGCCGGCAGGCAGCCCGTAGAAGAAGCCGTCGTTCACCTGCCAGGTATCGCCGCCGTCAATCGAATAATAGAGTTCGCCGGTACCGCCGCTGGCTTCGGCGTCAATCATCCCGTTAGAAGCTCCGTAGCAGGTGGCATCGGTGGTTTCGACCATATCCATCACAACCGGTTCGGGTTGGGTGATAGTAATGGGATTATCTTCGTAAATGGTCTGGCAACCATTGGCGCCTTCCACCACGATGTGGAATGTTCCGACTGAAAGATTACCAAACAATCCGTCATTTTGCTGCCAGCTATTGCCGTTGTCGATGCTGTAGGCCACATCGCCGCTACCGTCCTGCGGGATGATTTCGATTTGTCCGTCGGTTCCGCCATAACACAGGGGTTCAGACACATCCACCAGCAAATCGGAAGGGGTAATGGTATCAAGCACCGTTACGGTCTCTGTGGAGCTGCTGCTGTTCCCGCTCATATCCAATGCGGTTAGCGTAACTGTATGCTCCCCCACGTCACCACAGGCAAAATAATCCAAATCTATTTCCATGCTCGTGATTTCGACATTATCATAACTACCGTTGTCCAGCTCTTCGGGGGTTAGCGTAGCTTCCCCGTTCATGTCGAGATAAAGCGTGACAGGCTGGGTTATGATCGTTGGCGGCGTATTGTCGGCAATGGTTACGATAGCTGTTTCGGAAGTAGCATTTCCATGAACATCCGTGACGGTAAGGGTCACTACGTTTTCTCCGATATCCGATTCATCGAAGAAGTTTTGGTCCAATTCGTAGGTCTCGATAGCACAGTTATCATCCGAACCGTTATCGATTTCCAACGGCGCAACGTTAGCTTCGCCATCCGGGTTCAGTTCGATAAGCGTATCCTGCGTGATCACCGTCGGTCCGATGTTGTCTTCCACGGTTACGATGACGGTTTGCTGGGCTTCATTACCATTGACGTCGGTTATGGTTAATGTAACCGTGTTGTCTCCGAAATCCGAACAATCAAAAGTAGTCACATCCAATTGCCAGGTGTCTATAGCGCAATTATCGTAAGAACCGTTATCTACATCATCTACTGAGATAGTTGCCGTACCGGAATTATCCAGTTCTACGATCATATCCTGCGTAATGGCCGTTGGAGCCATGTTGTCTATCACGGTTACAACCGCCGTTTCTTCAGCAGTATTGCCATTCACATCCGTCACGGTCAACGTCACCACATGCTCACCGATATCCGAGCAATCGAAATTGGAAACATCCAACTGGAAGCTGTCAATGGCGCAATTATCCGTAGAGCCATTGTTGATGTTGGCAGTTGTGATAGCAGCCTGACCTGTGGCGTCCAGTTCAACCGTTATATCCTGGGTCAGTACCTCCGGCGCCAGGTTATCATTTACTGTCACCGTCGCATTCTGGCTGGTAGAGTTTCCAGAGGGATCGACCGCAGTGAGCGTAACCACGTTTTCGCCCACATTCGAGCAATCGAAAGCTGTAACATCCAGTTCATACGTCTCTATAGAGCAGTTATCTGATGATCCTTCATTAATATCATCTGGTGTGATTGACGCTTCCCCGTCAGCGTTCAATTCAACGGTGATATCCTGGGTGATAACCGTCGGGGCAAGATTGTCTTCCACGGTGATGACGGCTGTTTGTGAGCTTTCATTGCCTGCCGCATCGGTTACCGTTAAAGTCACCTCGTTGTCTCCAGGATGCGCACAGGTAAAAGTAGAAGGCATGACTATCCGTTGTTCGATACCGCAATTATCGGTAGACCCATTATCCACCTGTTCGGCGGTGATGCTTGCTTCGCCGGCAGCATCAAGTGCTATGGTCAAATCCTGAGTTAGAGCCACGGGGTTTGTGGTATCTTCAATAATTGTTAGCGTTCCACTTACATAATTGAAGGCATAATTTTCGTCTTCACCGCCTGAGAGGGTGATATCGTATTCGCCGGGTAGGCTTGAGGGTGTGCCCTCACAATCCGCCACCGGTTCGGTGGTCAGGAAGGATTCGTCCTGCCCGTCCAAAAATCCCGAGTAGGTGAACGTGAATTCCGGGTTTTCTGCACACTGCTCGCGCTCCTGGTCACCGGCCGTTACCGTAAGCTCTTTCTTGGTGATAGTCGCTTGAGAAGTTGGAGCATTGTCGATGGCCCAGGAATGGAATTCATAGTGCTCGCTATCATCGCCTCCCAGTTCTGCAATCACAATACTCACTTCGATGTCGTCTCCTGCATTAGCGGAAGCAAATTCCACAACAAGATTTTCCAGGGTAACGTCATCTTCATCCGCAGCGTCAACCAGCATCAGATTATTTTCTGCTATGTTAGCCTCTGCTGTGGCGTCGTAGCTTTTGTCTGCTGCTGCAAAAGAACCGCCGATATATACCTGCTGCTTATCGGTGGTGAAGCTCACTTCTTCGCCAAAAACCGTATCCACATCGTTGATGGCATAAGCTTTCAGGTAATAGGTGCGGTCGGGCAGCAGGTTGTCGATAGGAGCCAGGAAAATCGCCGGGCTGTCGAAGGGGCCCTGTTCGGTCTTTTCATCGTCCAGCGTCGGATTGCCGGTTCGGTTATAGCAAACGCCATGCTGCGTGGGGGTGGGATACCCGAGGTCGGAGATATGTCCGCGTGCAACAGCACTGGTTTCGCTAATAATCGCCATTGAAAGGGTGCTAATCGTTGGTGCTTCCAGCGGG
>JAIPBX010000150.1 GCA_021738485.1 Bacteroidales bacterium
TTAATCCATCCGGTCCTAAACCAACCAAGTAAACATCTCTCTCCTGGTTTTGAATTTCCGAATCATAACGGGTGGCCGCAACAACACACCCTTCACCGGCAGCAGGAGCAATTGAATACATGAGGTAATAAGCATCACCCCCTAAAAGATATGACCATTCCGTATTCAAATTCGTGTCGAGTTTATGAAGGGCCAGGTGGTTCTCCAGGTTTGGAAACGGGAATAATGAGACATTATAAGTTCCTCCGAAATAAATATTATTCTCGTTATTCAAGGCAATGGAATTAAACGAACTGACATAATTTCGATTATAATTTTCATTTCCAAAGGAATTAAAGTGCTGAAGCTGCATGGAACTATCCAGGATTTGTATGCCCATCATCTCGGCATTATATTCACTATTATAGTAAGTTCCGCCGTAAATTAACTGATTTTCTTTCAGCCATTCCAAGTCCATCAAGTGATAGATATCATGAGGCAATGTATCATATTTATTTATTAATTCTAATTGCGGACTAACCTCCCATATGGTTGCGAATGTAGTACGATCTAGTACATACCCTCCAAATAGAATATTTTCATTGTGAGGATTTTTCTCCAAATCGAAAACATGTCCTGCAGGCATATCCCATTCGCTAAAAATGATAGAATCATTGGAGGGTAAATATTTGCACATCTCGGTGATGGGAAGATTATTTTGATTTGTCCGATAATAAGAAATATAGTATTCGAAATTATCGATTAAAACATCTGCTCTATCAATACTTTGGGTATCTGCCATTTGGACTTTCTTTTCACAGGTTACATTTAAACTTTGATCGAAGGTGAAAAGCCACAACCATACGGTGTCCCCATATTTTAGATGACCAGCTCCAAAGTAATGATTTTCATCAAAGGAACGCGATATGTTTAATAATTTAGTATTCGTATCAGGTTTGGAAATGGCATTTTCATTTGCTATTGTTCCTTCTTCCGTGAGCTTATAAAGCTTGGTCTTTGTAAAGCCATTATAAGGGAAACTAACTACCCCAAAAAGATAATCATTTTCGGAATTCTTCAATATGTTCGTAGGAAAATCATTATATTGAGTACCAATCGTTTTTTTAAACTGAATCTGACCATTGACTTTCAAAACAAGT
Organism: Bacteroidales bacterium; assembly: GCA_021738485.1. Classification (GTDB taxonomy): domain Bacteria; phylum Bacteroidota; class Bacteroidia; order Bacteroidales; family JAIPAH01; genus JAIPAH01. The sequence goes on from JAIPBX010000150.1 coordinate 1,140, forward strand.
ATGATTGTAAAAAGGGCAACTAATTTTAATTGAAGTATTTTCTTCATAAGATACTTTTTTATATGTTTTCAGAGAAAATGTGGTTCCCTTGCAATTCAAAAGGAATAGCAAGGGAAAAAATGAAAGATCTGTTTTAGTCTTGCGGCGGATCCGGTGGAGATGCATGCAAAATTCCATATTCTATAAAACCATGATGAAAAATTCTAGTTGCATCAAGATCAGGAAATAAAGTCCCCCACAGATCCACCGAAATAAAATCCTTATTTTCCGGTCTTTCACCGGGAGGTGAATCATTGGGCGTATTATATATTACCGTTTCGGTACCGTCCAGGTAAAAATTCATTTCCTGCGGTGAAAGGCAGGTGTGATAATTGGGTAAAAATTCCCAGTTTTCGAATACTAAGTAATCAAAGAAATTATCATCTGGGTTTGAATCATTAGGATTAGGATGTTCATAATAAAGCAGCTCTTTTTCCTCAACATCCGTATAATAGTAATCCCCTGCGGGCACTGCCTTGCATTTGTTGATTTGTTTTTCAATTTCATTGGCTGCATCCGAATCGGACTGTACATTTGCGGAATCGCCTGCACAATAGCCGCCACTAGCAGCCCATACCCAGTAGTCCCATTCATCAAACCCGGTACAGGGATAAGTGGGATTACTGCTAACGGCCGTTGTTGTTTTAAAGGTTACCGAAGATGATTTTTGAGGCGTTTCTATGAGCTGCACATCCGAAACCACGATATGATGTTGACCTGAAAATGTATTGTAAAAAGAAAGCACACTATCTTCAATCATACTATATACCTCAGATAGATCATCCATAGTAATACCCCCATCGGTCAAGGTCACATCCACAAAACAGGAGTCTGTCTCAACCGATTCGATTTCCGTTCCGGCATCGCCATAGGAATAATTCAAACCGGCTTCTGTATTCCATACCGATTCATCCAATGATAATACCTCATCCGATTTTTGCGGGTGTTCCATTTTATTGAGAAATGATTTGATTTTTTCCGATGTTTTCAGGTCTTCTTCGCTAATGCCTTCGTTGTTTTCATTCACAGGTTGGTTCGATTTTTCGCAACCGCTAAATAGTAATGCCAAAACGAAGGCAATTATTGTGACTTTTGATAAAAAAAATTTCATAATTCAAAAATTTTGGTTAGAAAATAAGATTGTTTAGTAAGAAGAAAATGGTTGGAATTGTCCGGGAAGTTCCGTTAAGGCGGAAAGACGTAAGCAATCAAACCCTCCCGGAGGGCTTGTTTTTTCTTTCTTTCTTTCTTTCTTTCTTTCATAAGGCGTACCAGCTTAAGGGTAAAGAAGAATGTCTTTATAGGTTAATACCAAAATTCGTAAAAAGTTATACGAAAATCAAGGAAAAAATTCGAAAAATTTTTTAACTACATATATGACGGGCTTTCGATTGAAAGCAGGAAAATAAGATGTTATTTCGGGGGATACAAACGCCAAGAGTGATTGGAGGCTGTCCAAAAAGTCCCTTTTTTAGCCTGATAATGATGTAAAAATAAATGTAAGAGGTATTTTGTCAATTTTTGGGATGGTTTATTTTTGTTAATAGTAAAAAACTGGGGCACAGGCAACTAAAGAAATTATCAACAAGCTCTAATTCATTGTATTTCAGTATATTATAAATACGAAAAAGTTTCACGTGAAACGTAAAAATTTGGCTTACAGGATTGTAACACCTATTTTTGATTTAGTTTAAAAAATAGCTGTTATGGCCCAACAAGTTTTTAAAACCTGGAACCAAAACCAAATGATGCTGCTGCCGCCCAGCCTCGATGAGCTGATACCTCAAGGCCACATGGTACGGTTTATCGACAAGGCGGTCGATCGCATCGACACCAGCGAACTGATTGGCTCTTATAAAGGAGGCGGCACCAGCGCCTATCACCCGGTGATGCTATTTAAGGTTCTGGTGTATGCTTATGCGAATAAAATTTTTACCGTGCGCCCCATTGCCAAAGCCCTTCGCCAGGACATCCACTTCATGTGGCTGGCCGGGATGAGCCGACCGGATTTCCGCACCATCAGCAATTTCCGCAGCGGAAGATTAAAACCTCATATCGAAGGCCTTTTTACTTCCCTGCTGGAGATCCTCATCGAGGAGGGCTATATCAGCTTAAAAGACTATTTTGTAGATGGCAGCAAATGGGAGGCCGATGCCAACCCCCATAGCCATGTATGGGCTAAAAATACCAGGCGCTATAAAGCCATGACCCAGGCGCGCATCCGCGAGTTGCTTAATGAAATTGACCGGCTGAACGAAGACGAAGACCAGCGCTATGGGGATAACGATTTAGAAGAAAAAGGCGAAGGCAAAGACTTAAACAGCCAACAGGTCGAAAACCGGTTGGAACGGCTAAAGGAAAAGGTCAACCGTGATAAGCAGCAGTTGGGCTCTCACAAACAAGCGGGCGAAGATAAGCAGACCACCCAAAAGCGCAAGAACACCCAAAAAGCCGCCACGCGGATAGGATGGATAGAAAACCAGGAGCTCAGGAAACTCCAGAAATACGAAACCCAGGAGCAAATCCTGGCGGGTCGTAACAGCTACTCGAAGACCGATACCGACGCCACGTTCATGCGCCTGAAGGATGACCGCCTGCGGGCGGGCTACAATGTTTTGTTAGGCACGGAAGACCTGTTTATTGTTCATTACACGGTTCATCAAAACCCGGGGGAATCCGGCCTATTGATTCCCCACGCCGAAGAACTTCGCCTGCGCCTGGACCGGCTGCCGGAGAATATTATTGGAGATAGTGCTTATGGCACCTTCGAAAACTATACTTACCTGGATGCACATCAAACCGGAAACTATCTAAAGTTTAATTCTTTTCATAAAGAAACCACTCGTAAATACCAGAACAACCCCTACCTGAAGGATAACATGCCTTATGATGCCAGTCGGGATGAATTTACCTGTCCACAGGGTCGAAAACTTCGGTATCGGGAAACCGAGCACCGCCCGAGTGCCAATGGCTATTACCAAAAGCGCAGGATTTATGAGTGCGAGGATTGCAGCGACTGCCCGGTGGCTTCGGCCTGTAAGAAAACCGCTAAAAACCGAACACTCTATGTAAACTGGCCCCTGGAGACTTATAAACAACAAGCCCGTGATAATTTAACAAGCGCCCACGGGCAAGCCCTGCGCAAACAACGCAATTATGACGTGGAAGCGGTATTCGGCCAGTTAAAACGTAACATGGGCCACTATCGGTTCCGGTTACGCGGCCTTGCAAAAGTCATCCTGGAGTTCGGGTTGCTGAGCATGGCCTACAACCTTAAAAAATGGTTCGAACGGATGAAGGCTATCCCGAAAGCCCAGGCCAAAAAGACCCGTACCTTTCTTCATTATTTATTTGCATTATTGTGTCTCAAATACAGCAAAGGTTATTATTTCCCCTTCTGCTAAAACACGAATAATTATACCTTTTTGGACGGTCTCCAGCAAGCGTCGCGATTCATTCATACAATCATACATCTATTCAACCATCCGCAAAGACCTTCCATCTTTTCCTTCCCGCCGGCCTACCCAAACAGCTGGAAGGTCGAGCCGACATCCTGCCGGCTCTTAGCGACGACTTGCCGGGATGAAGCGAAATAGCAAGTTCTGAGTAATCCCAATGATATATTTCACAAAACACCGAACACCAAACACCAAACAACAAACAACGAACAAGGAACGACATTGCTCAAAGTCTTTCCCGAACCTTCATACAACCATACAACCATACAACCATTCAATCATACAACCATACAACCATACAATCATTGCTTCACCCACTTGCCCGAACCGATGATCTCCCCCTGCGAAATCACCCGGTAAAAATACATCCCGGCCTCCAGGCGGCTGACATCGATGGTTTTTTGGTTGCTGGATTGAAGAATCTTCTTGCCTGTGGGGTTATATAACTTGAATGTGAATTTTTTACTATCTGTATCAATCATTATTTTATTGTCACCCGGATTAGGATATAAGAGAATAGTATTAATTGCGGTACTATCCACCTCAGTGGAAGTAATTAATCCATCCGGTCCTAAACCAACCAAGTAAACATCTCTCTCCTGGTTTTGAATTTCCGAATCATAACGGGTGGCCGCAACAACACACCCTTCACCGGCAGCAGGAGCAATTGAATACATGAGGTAATAAGCATCAC
>JAIPBX010000041.1 GCA_021738485.1 Bacteroidales bacterium
GAGCGGATGAACGGCAAATAGTAGTGTCACTATCAAGGCTACAAAGGTTTTCCCGGTTATTCTTCGCAGGAAATAGAAAACCAATAAAACGCTGATAAGGTGCAGAAGTAAGTTGGTTACCCTATATCCGGTAGCATTCATCCCATAAAAAGCATGGTCAACAGCATAGGTCAGCACGGAAAGGGGCTGGTAATGGCCATGGGTGTAAGAGGAAAATATTTTCTGAATATTCTCTATGCTTAACTCCTTTACTTGTTCATTTTGGATTACATATTGCGGGTCATCGAGGTTGATGAACTCATTGGTGATGGAGTTGGAAAACACAATTGCAGTGATAATAAGAATCAGAAAAGGAAGGAGTCCTTCAATGTTTCCCTGTTTCTCAGATAATTTACTCATAACCTGGCTCGTGTTTGACAACAAAAATAGGAAAAGTATTTCCCTTGAAAAGGGTTCTGTTAATAAAATCTTTATTTTTGATTTTCAGTTTTATAGAATCAACTTTGTTTTTTTATTATCTTTGCAACAAACACTTATAAAATGAATTTTATTATTGATCTTCAAATATTACCCAGAAAAGCTCAGGATGAATTGATTGAGTTTTATAATTTTTTAGTAAGTCGCTATGGAGTTCAGAAAAAGAGCAACAATTCATTAAAAGCTGCTAAGGAAAGAGATATCAGCAAATTTTTTGATAGTTATGAGATAGATCTTGAAGGCTTTTATTTCAACCGTAATGAAATTTATGAACGATAAGCTAACATTTGATACCAATATTTTGATTTATGCCTTCGGAAAACAATCTGATAAACGTAAGCAAATAGCAAAAGATACTTTGGCTCAAAGCAGTATTATAAGCTTGCAGGTGGTAAATGAAACTTCCTATGTTTTGCTGAAAAAATTTAATTTCAGTATTGAGGAGCTTGATAAGATAATTGGTTTCCTAAAAAATAGTTTTCTAATAAGTAATCTTACACCTGCCATTACAGATAAAACCCTTCATATAGTAAATCGATATGGCTTTTCTTTCTGGGACAGTATGATATTGGCTTCATCTATTGATAATGGCTGTTCTGTTTTATATTCAGAAGATTTACAGCATGATCAGATTATTGATGGACAACTTAGAGTTATTAATCCATTTATCTAAAATCATATTCTCATTAATCTATCAAGGTTTTTAACCATTTTCCTTTTTTTAGCCAACTTCCCCATAACCTTACTCGTATTTATCAACAAAAATAGGAAAAGTATTTCCCTTGAAAAGCACCCAACCGCTTTTCTATAAAAAAACCTAATTTTGCACCTGCTAATTCAGCAAATTATGATCATAAGCGATAAAGTTAAAGGCTATTTTTTTATTATCCTGGGAATTTTGGCCAATTCGAATGTGTATATTTTCAGTAAAGCCGCACTTAATGAGATACATATCGCACAGTTCGGTTTCTATTGGTTTGGTTTCGGCCTTATCTGGAATATTCTTTATGCCATACGAACCTGCAAGCTCTCGACGTTTCGATATCTTCCCGTGCGCTCCATGCTTTTGCTCCTCTCAGTTGCTTTGCTCGAATTGCTGGGCGTGACAGCTTTTTTTACTTCCATTCAAACTATCGACAATCCGGCGGTTGTTTCTTTTATAGGAAATATAGGTCCGTTTTTCGTGGCACTTCTGGGGATTTTTATTCTGAAGGAATCTTTTACCCGGATGGAGATCGGTGGAATGGTTCTCACCTTGATAGGAGCCTTTGTTATTAGTTATAAAGGGGATACCGATTTAGGAGAGCTGTTTATAGAAGGCGCCGAGTTTGCCATGCTGGCTGCTTTGTTCTTCGCTATTTCCACCATTGTTTCCAAAAAACAAATCACAAGACTACCGCCGCCGCTGCAGTCTCTTGCCCGCACTATGATTATCTTTTTGTTTGCTTTCGCCATGCTCAATGCCTTTGGGCAGGACTATACTATCTCTTCCAATGCCCTTTTGAATATAGCTATCGGTTCTGTGCTGGGGCCATTTCTTACCATTTTTTCGAAATATAACGCCATGCGCTTTGCCGAAGCAGCACGTATATCGATTCTCGGAGCTACGAAACCGCTGGTGGTATTGATTTTTGCCTATATTTATTTCGGGAGTTTTCCCCTCCTTTATCAGATTTATGGCGGATTAATTACCGTCATTGGTGTTTTTCTGATAACTATAGGTAAGCGAAAGCTTTTTCAGCGGAAAAAGGTAAAATCCATATCCTCCTGAATGTTTATCTTTGTATTGGTTATCCTGAATTTCTAAGTCATAGCCTGGAATAGAAAAGCTAAGAAAAACGGCAGGATAGTGTTATAAGCTAATAGGAGATGGAAAAATCGAACAGAAAAACTGCTAATAATGGCATGAAAATGAGAAGATTTGTCGGAACTTTGGTTTTTTTGCTGCTGGTTATCGCAGCTTTGCCACAGCAAAAGGATATTTGTCTCTCTTCACAGGAGGTAAGGCTGTCAAATCTTGTGAATAAAATGCGTCAGCAAAACGCCCTGGAACCGGTGAAATTATCCCACTCGTTGAGTTATGTGGCCGACGCGCATGTTAAAGATTTGTATCTCAACTTTAATCCTTACGGGATATGCGGTTTATATTTCTGGTCGGAAGGGGGGCGCTGGAAGCCCTGTTGTCCGGCAAACAAGAAGGAAGATCTGGATTGCATGTATGACAAGCCCTATGAACTTACCTCTTACCGTAGCAAAGGTCATGAAGTGGTCTATTACCGGAATAAAGAAGAGAACGCCGATTCCATTTTTAAAAATTGGCAACAGGATTCCCTGGTCCGGGATTTTTTCCTTGAGAAAGGTGTGTATCAGGATAAGAAGTGGAATGCTATGGGAGTGGCTGTTTTTGAGGGATTTGCAAGCATATGGTTCGGCGAGTTGGCCGACAAGCAGGGAACGCCTCTATTGTGCAGCGATACTTCCCGCAAAAAGTCTGACGAGAAAACAATTGAAAAAGATAAGCGGGTACCCTATTACTATGTGCTCGTGAAAAGTTATCGTTCCCAATCCGATGCGCAATCGAAACTAGCCGAATTTAAAGAAAAGGGTTATCCGGGGAAGCTTGTGCCTTATAAACAACGATACCGGGTAGCTTTAGGTCCTTACCGGGGCTTTAGTAAGGCGATGGAGATAAAAAGTCAACTAGCTCCCGATTATAAAGATGCCTGGATACAGAATGCAGAAAACTAATTCCTCACCTTGTTCAAAAGTATTGGACAAATTGTTACCGGCGGACGCTTTACGGAAAGGGTGATCTGTTATCTTTGCTCAAAATTTTCGCATTATGGTGGAGAAGTATACTGAAGATAGCGTACGGTCGCTGGATTGGAAAGAACATATCCGGTTAAGACCCGGAATGTATATCGGAAAATTGGGTGATGGCGCCTCTCAGGATGACGGTATTTATGTGATCATGAAGGAGGTGATAGATAATTCTATTGATGAGTTCACCATGGGCTTTGGCAATAGGATCGATGTGGATATAAAAGACCGGCAGGTTACTATTCGTGATTATGGGCGCGGAATGCCTCTCGGAAAGGTGATAGAGTGTGTATCAAAGATAAATACCGGCGCGAAATATGATTCCAAAGTGTTTAAAAAGGCTGTGGGGCTCAATGGCGTAGGTTCTAAAGCCGTGAACGCTCTTTCTTCCTATTTCAGAGCGCAATCAGTGCGTGAAGGACAAACGCGTATAGTTGAATACCGCGAGGGAGAATTGATCTATGATAATGAAAGCAAGGATACGGTCGATTTGCCCGATGGGACTATCATTTCGTTTGTCCCCGACGAAAAGATATTCGGCGCTTACCAGTTTGTAAGCGAGTATCTCGAAAAAATGCTGTGGAATTTCGTTTTTCTTAATAACGGTCTTACTATCTATTTTAACGGCCAGAAGATGTATGCCGAGAATGGGCTGAGAGATCTTTTGAACAGGGAAATTAACGGCAATCCCGTAGTTTATCCGATTATTCATATTAAGGAAGGCGATTTTGAGTGTGCTTTCACACACGTAAGAAACCAATACGGGGAGGAGTACTACTCCTTTGTCAATGGCCAGAATACCGCCCAGGGAGGCACCCACCTCACTGCGTTCAAAGAGGCTATCGTTAAAACCGTTCGGGAATTTTATAAGAAAGATTTTGATCCCCAGGATATCCGGGCTTCTGTCAACGCTGCTTTCAGTATTAAGGTGCAGGAGCCCGTCTTTGAGTCGCAAACCAAAACAAAACTGGGCTCTAACCACATCGAGCCCGGAGGCCAGACAATCCGGAATTATGTGAATGATATTATCGGAAGGAATCTTGATGACTATCTTCACAAAAATCCCGAAACCGCCGAAGAGTTGTTAAAACGTATCAAGCTTTCGGAAAAGGAAAGAAAAGAGATGGCCGGTATCAAAAAGCTGGCCCGTGAATCTGTGAAAAAAGCGAGCCTCCATAATAAAAAGCTCCGCGATTGCCGCATTCATTACAACACCAACCATGACCGGCGGCTGGAAAGTACGATTTTTATAACCGAGGGTGATTCAGCCAGTGGCTCCATTACAAAATCCCGGGATGTCAATACCCAGGCCGTGTTTAGCCTGAAAGGAAAGCCGCTGAACAGCTATGGGCTGTCCAAAAAGATCGTTTATCAGAACGAGGAGTTTAACCTTATGCAGTCGGCCCTTAACATTGAAGAGGGAGTAGATAACCTGCGTTATAACAACATAGTGATTGCTACCGATGCTGATGTCGACGGAATGCACATCCGTTTGTTGTTGCTGACTTTTTTCCTGCAGTTCTATCCTGACGTTGTCAAAGGAGGCCATCTTTACATCCTCCAGACGCCACTGTTCAGGGTCAGGAATAAAAAGCATACGTACTATTGCTACACCGACGAAGAGCGGCAGAATGCGATAAAAAAGTTGGGAAAAAATGCCGAAATCACTCGCTTCAAAGGTCTGGGGGAGATATCGCCCGATGAGTTCAAGCACCTGATTGGGCCGAATATGCGGCTGGAACCCGTACTGTATAAAGGCGGAAGCACACTGCAGGAGACCCTTGAATTTTACATGGGACGTAATACGCCTGACAGACAGCAATTTATAATTGAAAACCTTCGTTTTGAAGAGGATGTGCCGCTGGAACAGCAATAAAATGGGTTTTGATTTTTGTATTGTTAATTGTATGTTTATACTGTAAATAAATCAATCAGCAGTGACGGAATATCGCATTGTAGCTTACCGTGGCTTTGGAAAGACCGAAAAGGCATTTATAGAGGGACATGTTTTTTCTAAGTATGGATTAAAAGATCCTACGGAAAATTCAATTATCGATAATTTTCGTCAGATGGCAAAAAGATATCGCCTCAAAACCTCAGGGAATTTGCCTCTCGTGATACAGGTACTTAACCGGACATTCCAAACGCAAACCGATGCAGACGGGCTTTTTAAAGTGACCATAAATATGGAATTTCCCGGCCCCGGATGGTATGATTATTTTGTCTCGGTGAAGGGCGAGGAAAATCAATTCAAAGGGAGTATCCATATTTCCGATAATTCGTCAACCGCTGTGCTTTCTGATATCGATGATACGTTGCTTATATCGCATGTCAACCAGATGCTTAAAATGGTGTGGGTGCTTATGGCTAAAAATGCGCTGACCCGTAAGCCGGTGCCAAGGATCCATCTGCTCTATGAGGCGATAAAGAATTTCAACCAAGACGTGTTCCCTTCCGACTTTTTTTATGTATCTAACAGCGAATGGAATCTTTATGATTTCCTGATGGATTTTATGCAAACCAATAATATTCCCGATGGGGTGTTTTTTCTCCAAAGATTGAAAAAGGGGTTCTGGGATATGGTGAAAGCCGGTAAAAAGCTTAATGACCATAAGTATGAGTCTATTCTGTCGCTATTTCAATTTTTTGATCAAAAACATTTTATTTTAGTTGGTGATAATGGACAACTTGATCTGGCCATTTATTCTTCTGTTGCTGAATTTTATGCCGGTCGTATAAAAGGTGTGATTATCAGAGAACTTCCCAAACCCCAATACCGCAGAAAGAATAAAGTTTATGAGGATAAGCTCTGGCAACTGGGGGTTCCGGTACGACATTTAAGGATGTAATTAAAATATTGATTCAAGGCCTTTTTTTTATCTTTCCCACTCTGCGACTCGTTTCGGCAAGGATTCTGAGCGGCAGTGAAGTATCGCTGAGAAGGGTCTATGGATATTATATCGTTAGCAATGAAAATGAGAGCTGAGCCACGCCTATCCCCATCAGTCGTTTGCACGGGATTTTAGCCGATTTTGTTGTGGAAAAGCGATTTAACTTCCTACATACTTCCTGTAAAAAAATATTCTGTTAAATTTGTAATAATTTTGAAATATTCCATACTCACATATATAAACAATAAGAAATTCTATTAAAACCGATTAATTTTAAATCAAAAACAAATTTTATGAATTATTTATCAAAAGTATTCCCGGGTGCGCTGATGTTGATCCTTATAGCCGTTTCTGTTCAGGCGGGTCCCGGAGATGAAGAAAAAGATGTTCCCATTGACCCTCAGGTAAAAAAGGGACAACTTGAAAATGGTCTGACCTATTACATTCGTCATAATGAAGTACCCGAAAACCGGGCTGAGTTTTACCTTTTTGTGAACGCCGGCGCCGTCCTGGAAGAGCCCGAACAAAACGGACTGGCGCATTTTTGCGAACACATGGCTTTTAACGGCACTAAGAACTTTCCGGATAAGGGAGTGCTGGATTATATGGAATCGATAGGAGTGAAGTTCGGCCACAACGTCAATGCATTTACCAGTTACGATATGACCGTCTACAACCTGGCCCAGGTGCCCGTTGACCGCGAAACAACAATTGATTCCAGCCTCCTGGTATTACACGATTGGGCGAACGAAGTATCCTTCAAAAATGAAGAAATAGACAAAGAGCGCGGTGTTATTCATGAAGAATGGCGGACCCGGCGCAGCCCTCAGTTCCGGATGCGGATACAGAATAATAAAGTGCTCTTCAAAGGTTCGAAATATGCCGAACATGATATTATCGGCGAAAAAAAGGTTATCGATAGTTGCGATTATGAAACTTTACGGAGTTTTTATAATGATTGGTATCGGCCGGGTTTACAGGCTGTGGCCATTGTAGGTGATGTTGAGGTGGATAAAGTAGAACAGAAAATCCGCAACAAATTCGGAGACATCCAGCCCCCGGAAGATCCCAAAGAACGATATGTGGAAGATATTCCCGATAATGAGGAGCCCCTTGTATCAGTGGCTACAGACCCCGAAGCTACTAATTCACAGGTGAAAGTAGTTTATAAACACGATGCGCTGGATAAAGACGATCTTACTTATTTAAAAAATTCTTTTAAGCATCAATTGTATAGCAAGATGTTGAATGACCGGTTATCGGAGCTTACTCAAAAAGAAAACCCTCCTTTTGTTAATGGTTTCACATATTATGGAAACCTGGTGCGTTCTACCGATGCTTATCAATCCATAGCCATGGCGAAAAACGAGCAGATTGACAGGGCATTGGAAACGCTGTTGACTGAAAACAAACGTGTTAAAGAATTTGGATTTACTCCCACCGAACTTAAGCGCAGTAAGGAAGAGTTGCTTAGTGATCTGGAAAAACAATACAAAAACCGCAGTAAGAAAAAGTCGAAGAATTACATCTGGAGTTATATGAGTAATTTTATGCAGGGTAAGCCGATTCCGGGCATTGAGTACAAATATGATTTAGCCAAAAAGGAGCTCCCGGAAATCAGCCTTGAAGAAATTAATAAAATGGCCCATGAGTGGATTACCGATAAAAACATGGTCGTGACGATTAGTGCTGCTGAAAAGGAAGGTGCCGAAGTTCCACAAGAACAAGATGTGAAGGATATTATTCGCCAGGTTGAAAACAAGGAAATCGAAGCTTATAAGGATGAAATCAATGAGGACCCGCTCATTTCCGATCTTCCTGAGTCCGGAACTGTGGAAAAGAGGAATACCGACGAGCAGTTGGGTGTGACTGAATTTAACCTGGGCAATGGTATGCAGGTGATGATAAAGCCTACCGATTTTAAAGAAAATGAAGTGCTGATGAAAGCCTATAGCTTAGGTGGAAATTCCTTATATGCCGATAAAGGCATGTATCCCTCCGGGCGACTGTACTCTACCGTTATGCGATATAATGGCGTAGGAGAGTTTGGCCGCACAGCATTGAAGAAAAAACTTTCCGGGAAAAATGTGAGTGTAAATCCTTTCCTCAACGATTGGCGGGAAGGGCTTAATGGAAACTGCGAATCGGACGATTTTGAAACCATGCTTAAACTAACGCATTTGTATTTCCAGCCGGCCCGGGAAGATGAAACGGCTTTTAGTGCTATCATGAATCGCTATAATGCCATACTCGGCAACAAGTCAGCCGATCCCCGTTATGTTTTCAACGATTCCATACAATATGTTATGTCGGGCCATAACCCGCTGAAAGAACCCCTCTCCGTGGAGATGCTGGATAAAGTGTCCTACGAAGATATCCTGGAAATTCATAATGAAAGATTCGCTAACCCCGGGGATTTCAAGGTTATCCTGGTAGGAAATATTGATCCTGAGGAGGCTAAACCATTGATAGAAAAATATTTGGGCAGTATTGAAGGAGAACCCACAGATGAAAAATGGAAGCCCCTGGATTTTAATCCTCCGAAAGGCGAGTATAAAACGATGATTGAGAGAGAGATGAATGTGCCCAAAGGCAGTGTCTTCGTTAATTTCAACGGCCCGATCGCTTATGATTATGAAAATCGTATTAAAATGAAAACGATTGCTCATATTCTTGAATTGCGATATACAGAGACTATCCGCGAAGAGCAGGGAGGATCCTATGGTGTAAGAGTTCGCCACAGTGTTGATGAATACCCCGAAAACAGGTTTAGCTTATCAATCGTTTTTGATTGCGACCCGGAAAATGTGGAGAAACTTAAAGGGATAGTTTATGACGAGGTGGAAAAGCTCTATCAGGAAGGTCCCAAAAAAGAGGATGTAAAAAAAGCACGGGAGTATTTCCTTAAGATGCGGGAGGAAAACCTGGAAGAAAACAGCTATTGGCTGTCATCACTTGTGCATAATGAATTCCATGAGGAAAATATCTTTATCAAGGAAAATTATGAGGCTATTGTAAAAGGCCTTACGACGGAAGATATCAAAGAAGCTTCAGCTAAATATCTCAAAGAAGCCAACAATGTGGAAATTATCATGAAACCTAAAGGAGATCAATCCTCCGAATAAAGGAACTTTGGTAGTGTAATAATAAAAGGCCTCCCGCTTTCTTCTTAGAAGATAGCCGGGAGGCCTTTTTTTGTTAAAACATTTTTTTACGATAAATCACGTTTTCAGTTGATTATAGGCTTTTCCCAGATGAGTGATGATATCACTGGCTATCAAACTTTCCCATCCTTGCTTGCCGGCGGCGTCGTCGCCTGCCAGTCCATGCAGGTAAACCCCTATAATACAGGCATCACGCGGCGTATAATTCTGGGATATCAGCCCGAGGATAACTCCGGTAAGTACATCTCCCGAGCCGGCCGTAGCCATTCCGGGATTTCCGGTGCTGTTGAAATAGACAACCCCATCAGGGCAACTGACAGAAGTATGAGCTCCTTTAAGAACCACATATACTCCATGTTTTATCGAAAATTGCCGCTGATTTTCCAGCCGTTCAAAATCATCGGAGGATTTCCCCGCCATTCGTTCAAATTCTTTCGGATGGGGCGTAAAGATTGAGTTTTTGGGGACAAAAGAAATCCAGGTTTTGTTTTCACCCAAAATGTTTATGGCATCAGCATCAAACAGGAGAGGGATGGAGGCATTCTGTATCAGGAGTTTTAACGCATCCTGGGTTTTCTTCGCTGTTCCTATCCCCGGACCAATGCCAATGGCCTGGTAATGGCCTAGCTCCGGTACTTGAGTAAAGCTTTGATTTGATTCATCAATACTTGTTAAAGCTTCAGGGACGGTATTCTGAATGATGTTATAGCCCCACCCCGGCACATGACATGTTAAAAGGCCGGCACCGGTTCGCAGGCAAGACCGCGCTGCTAGCACGGATGCGCCCATGGCACTATATTTTCCGGCGACAAGCAGCGCATGACCGAAGTTCCCCTTGTGAGAAAACTTTTTGCGTCCTTTGATAACTTTTTTGATATCGGCGCTTTCAAGAAAATAGTGATTCGTGTCTACGTGCTCAATAAAATCCGGGTGCAGGTTGATAGGAATAGTCTCCCATGAGCCTGTATAAATCGAGTTATCCGAAAACATGAAGGCCAGCTTAGGAAACTGGAAAGTAAGGGTATGGGTGGCCTTGATGATGGCTCCCTTGTTATTGGCATTCGACCGGTCGATAAATAATCCTGAGGGGGCATCAATGGAAATAACCTCGGCATTGCTGTCGTTTAACCGGTTTATTACATCCGCCATCAGTCCCTTTACTTCTCTATCAAGGCCGGAGCCAAAAATGGCATCTATATAAACCTCGTCAGGTTTTATTTCGGGAATGTCTTTTTGTTCTTTGATCTCTGTAAGGAGAACGTCTTTATATCCTTTTAAACGATCATAATTCTTCTTGTTATCCTCAGATAGATTTCCTTTGGGATTAACGAGAAAAACACTAACTGCATAGTCCTGGTCTGAAAGCTTGCGGGCCAGAGCCAGCCCATCACCGCCATTATTCCCCGGACCACTGACAATATTGACCTTTCTCTCGGTTTTTATATTCAGATCTATCCATTCAGCAAGGCGTTTCGATGCACGCTCCATCAAATCGATTGAGGCAATCGGTTCATTTTCTATTGTGTACTCATCGGCTTCCTTGATTTTATTAACAGGCAGAATCTTAATCATGGCTTTTAATGTTTATTTCGGATATCATATTGTTAGTTTCTTCAATTGCAAAGTTATAAATCATTTATACGGGAATTAAAAAATTTTCTTGAAGATTTCACATGTTTTTTAACCGGCTAAATACATGAAGAAAAACAATCATTTTGCTTAATAAAAGTATATTTGCACCGAAATTAGTTAGGTATGAGCGTTCGTATAGAAGATATTGTCAATAAAGCCTCATTGCAGAAGGAGGATATTGTCCGGCTTTTGCGATCAAAAGCAGAAGAAGCACGGGTAATATATGAAAAAGCCGGACAGGTGAAAGAAGAATATGTGGGGAAGAAAACTTATTTCCGGGGGTTGCTTGAGTTTTCCAATATTTGCGCCAAGAATTGCTTCTATTGTGGTATTCGCAGGCAGAATGGGAATACCGTAAGGTATTTTATGACGGATAATGAAATCCTGGAGCAGGTGAAGTACGCAATTGACAACCGGTTTGCTTCGGTAGTTCTGCAATCCGGAGAGCGCACCGACCGAAGGTTTACAACGCGAGTGACCTCGTTGCTTGAAAAAATTTCCGCTTTGGCAGAGGGGAAAGAGATTGGAGTAACGCTCTCAATGGGGGAGCAAAGCAGGGAAACTTTTGAGGAATGGTTCAGAGCCGGCGCTAATCGTTACCTGATTCGCATAGAAGCCAGCAATAAAGAACTCTATGAGAAACTGCATCCCAGCGATGCCGTGCATGATTACGACAAAAGATTGCAGGCAGTAAAATTGCTTCAGGATATTGGTTACCAGACCGGTACGGGGGTTATGATTGGCCTGCCGTTCCAAACATACGAGGATTTGGCAGATGATTTGCTCTTTATGAAAAAGCACGATATTGATATGGTTGGGATGGGGCCTTACATCGAGCATAAAGATACCCCGCTATATAAATATCGCCATCTACTTCCTTCCAAACGCGAACGTTTTGAGCTCTCCCTGAAAATGGTGGCTATTCTTCGGATCATGATGAAAGATTTAAATATTGCCGCCACAACAGCTATGCAAACCCTCGACCCGGTAGGGAGAGAAAAAGCACTGAAAGTGGGGGCTAATGTGATTATGCCCAATCTTACCCCGGTGAAATACCGGGAGGGATATTTACTGTATGAAGATAAACCGTGTCTTGATGAAGAGGTGGAAGAATGCCGTAGTTGCCTGGAAGCGCGCATCGCTATGGCTGGTGATGAAATTGGGTACGATGAGCTGGGCACTTCAAGGCACTATCACCAGCGAATGAATAAAAAGAATTAACAGGATATGGGAAGAGGAAGAAAGCCGCTGCTGGAACAGGTAGCGATCACCGACGCCGGGTCTGAAGGGAAGGCCGTAGGCAGAGCCAATGAAAAAGTTGTTTTTGTGCCTTATGCCGTGCCGGGCGATGTGGTAGATATTCAGGTGACCAAAAAACGAAAGAGTTATTACGAAGGCAAAATAGTTCGGTTTCATCAAAAGTCCCCGCGGCACATAGAGCCTTTTTGTGAGCATTTCGGAGTTTGTGGAGGCTGCAAGTGGCAACATATGAGTTATGAGGATCAGCTTTTCTACAAACAGAAACAGGTCACTGATAACCTTGAGCGGATAGGAAAAATTGATACCGCTACTGTGCGGCCCATCCTTCCCTCACCGAAGGAGAGGTATTACCGTAATAAACTTGAGTTTTCATTTGCCGATCGGCGATGGATTGAACCCGGAGAGCCCGATTTGGCTCCGGATTCGCGCGAGCATCTGGGGCTGGGCTTCCATATTCCACGTCTATTTGATAAAGTGGTAGATGTGAACCATTGTTACCTTATGGAAGAACCGGCCAACAAAATCAGGCTCGAAACCAAAAGGTATACCCGGGAAAATGGCTACACCTACTACAATCCACGAAAATGGGAGGGACTTTTAAGAAACCTGGTTATACGTACAACCAATACGGGCGATGTCCTGGTAAATCTCGTAGTGAAAGAAGCGGATAAGGATAAGGTTTTTCCGCTGTTAGACCACCTGGCGGATACCTTTCCTGAAATTACTTCGCTTTTTTATACGGTGAATCCAAAAAAGAATGACAGCCTTTCGGATTTGGAAGCTACCCATTATAGCGGTAAAGACCACATTATCGAACAAATGGAGGAATTGTATTTTAAAATCGGGCCGCTCTCATTTTTTCAAACCAATTCGCAACAGGCTTACCGACTATACCAGGTAGTAAGGGATTTTGCGTCGCTGCAGGGAGAAGAAACAGTCTATGACCTGTATACAGGAACAGGAACCATCGCTAACTTTATAGCCAAAAACGCAGGTAAAGTCGTAGGGGTGGAATATGTGGAGGATGCCATTAAGGATGCCCGGGAAAATGCAATCCGTAACAATATTGACAATACGGAGTTTGTGGCGGGCGACATGATGAAAATTTTTGATGAAACGTTTGTCGCCAATCATGATAAACCCGACGTGGTAATTACCGATCCCCCGCGTGCCGGGATGCATCCTGATGTGGTGCATCAATTAAAGCAACTGGCACCGGAGCGCATCGTTTACGTTAGTTGCAACGCAGCTACACAAGCCAGGGATGTCAACGTGCTGCTGGACCTATACCAGGTAAAAGCCATACAGCCTTTTGATATGTTCCCGCAAACCCATCATGTGGAGAATGTCCTGCTCCTGGAAAAAGAGGTTTAGGCTTGATACCGGAGAGCTTCCGCGATTTTTTCCGGTGTGTTATTGGTAGCCTCGATGATTAGTTGAGCCATCCTGTAATAGGGCTCACGCGTTTCTAATTTTTGGGTGATGTGTTCTAGTAGTTCGTGGTTTTCGATATTTTCAATGATAGGGCGCTTCCGTTTTGTGTTGACAAGGCGCTTCAGCAATTCAGCAGGAGGGAGCTTCAGGTAGACGGAAAAACCTGTGCGGTTGATGAAATTCATATTGTCAAAAAAGCAGGGAGCTCCACCACCGGTGGCTATTACCGTTTTTTTGAAAGCTTGGGTTTGATGCAACATGGTTTGTTCGATTAACCGAAAGGCGTGTTCATCGTATTTTTTAAAAAGCAAGGGGATAGAGGTCTTGTAGGTTTCTTCTATGAAATGATCCAGATCTCTGAATTCATAATCCAGTATCGAGGCCAACTGTTTGCCGGCAGTAGTCTTTCCGCTGCCCATATAGCCCACAAGGTAAATCCGCTCGGGATAGTACATAGAGTTTAATTTAAAAAACAAAAATACAAAGGATTACATCATTTCCCTCATGGATATTTTGTAATTTCGTATATCGCATTATTCACATGAACATCCGGGAAATACTGACACATTATTGGGGGTATCGCTCTTTCAGACCTATGCAGGAGGAGGTGATAAAATCCGTGCTGTCAGGGCACGATACGCTGGCCTTATTTCCCACCGGCGGAGGAAAATCTGTGCTATACCAGGTTCCGGCCCTGGCACAAAATGGGTTGACACTCGTAGTATCTCCCCTTATAGCCCTGATGAAAGACCAGGTGAATAACCTTAAAGAGCGGGGTATTAATGCTGCCGCCTTGTTTTCAGGCTTGCATGCCCGCGAGAGAGATTTGGTGTATGCCAATGCCACAAACGGCAACACCAAGTTGCTCTACGTTTCCCCCGAGCGTTTGGTAACCGATGAGTTCAGAGAAAACCTGCCTTACCTTGATATCAACCTGGTAGCTGTTGATGAGGCACATTGTATTTCGCAGTGGGGGTATGATTTCAGACCTCCTTATCTTCAGATTGCCGAGATCAGGGACTATATTCCAAGGGTTCCGGTGCTGGCTCTTACGGCTACGGCTACACCCGAAGTAGTGAAGGACATCCAGAAACAACTGAAATTTAAAAAAGAGAACCTTTTTTGGAAATCGTTCGGCCGGGCCAATCTCGTTTATGTCGTACAACATGAAGAGGATAAAGCCGGTAGGTTGGAAAAAATTATCAATAACATCGGGGGGACGGGTATTGTATATGTCCGGCGGAGGAAGAAAACCGTGGAATATGCTCATCATCTTCGCTATAAAGGCTATTCAGCGGATTATTACCATGCCGGTGTAGATATGCCGGGAAGAAATAAAAAACAAAGTGACTGGATGAAAGGAAAGACCAAAATTATGGTCTCTACCAATGCCTTTGGAATGGGGATAGACAAGCCGGATGTCAGGTTTGTGGTGCATCTCGATATTCCTGATTCTATCGAATCTTATTTCCAGGAAGCCGGCCGGGCCGGGCGTGACGGTAATCGTTCCTATGCCGTGATTTTATATGATAAAGGAGATTTGCTAACGGCCCAGGAACAGTTGGATACCGCTTATCCGGGTATCAGTGAAATAAAAAGGGTTTATGAAGCGCTCGGAAATTATTTTCAACTGGCCATAGGAAGCGGAGGCGATAGTACTTTTGAGTTTGATATCCACAAATTTGCACAGCGGTATGGTTTTAAGGTGTTTATGTTGTACAATGCCCTGAAATTTCTGGAGAAAGACGGGTATATAGCACTTAATGACACGGTAAAAAATCCTTCGAGGTTACACATCGATGTGGATAAGGAAACTTTATACCGTTTTCAGTTGGAACAAAGCCGGCTGGATGATTTTATCAAATTATTGCTGCGCTCATACAGTGGTTTATTCATGCAGTTTACGGCCATTAATGAGCGGGTGCTCGCCCAGCGCCTGAATGCGCAGGAAAAGGATGTGGTCAGCAAGTTGAACTACCTCCAGAAACAGGAGATTCTTACTTATATCCCTGCCAATGCAAGGCCACTGCTTACTTTTATGAAAGAACGGCAGGAAAGCAAAAATCTTTACATATCCGAAGAAAATTATCATAAACGAAAACAAGTACAGCAAACACGTCTGGATGCAATGCTGGCTTATGTGCAATCAAATAGCCCCTGCCGCAGTATCCAGCTGCTGGAGTATTTCGGGGAGAAAAACAGCGGGAGATGCGGTTTCTGCGATGTTTGTGTCAGGCACAATAAACTGGGCTTGACAAAAAAGGAGTTTGACGGTATAATCCAGAAACTGACCCCGCTTTTGAACGCAAAGGCCTGCTCCTTTGAAGAAATAGCTGACAATCTCAAAGGAGTGAATCAGCAAAAATTATTGGAAGTAGTGCGGTTTCTTTTGGATAAAGGAAAAATAGAACAGGATGAAAAGCAACGATATCATTGGAGAGAATCTTCTTGATCAGCAATTTTTTTTAGGAGACGATGTGGTAGCCATTGCCCGGGCCCTTATCGGTAAACGCTTGTTTACCATAGAAAACGGAATACTGACCGGCGGGATAATTACGGAGACCGAAGCCTATGCAGGTATTGAAGATAGGGCTTCACATGCTTATAATGGGCGCAAAACCCAACGAACCGTCACCATGTTTGAAAAGGGCGGAATAGCCTACATTTATCTTTGTTATGGCATTCATTCGCTGTTTAATATCGTAACCAACCATGAAAATATCCCGGATGCTGTTTTGATACGGGGAATTATACCCGAACAAGGCATTGATAAGATGAAAAAACGTACCGGAAAGCAAAAGGTGGGTAAGCATTTTACCAATGGACCGGGCAAGGTGGCCAAGGCATTGGGATTGCATTACACTTTATCGGGTATTCCTTTGAATCAATGGGTGAGTGATTTTTTTGTTGGGGTCTCCCGCACACCGGAGTCTTTTAATCAGCCGGTAAATGCAGGCAAACGTATTGGTGTGGATTATGCCGGTCAGGATGCGGAATTGCCTTATCGTTTCTTTCTGTAAAAAAAAAAGAGGCCATGATTCCATGACCTCCTTTTTTTCATGCTTTTCGTTAAGTTTACTTAACGCTGTCGGACAAATCCGCGCCCGGCTTAAATTTAACGACCTTTTTGGCCGGAATTTGCATTTCCTGGCCGGTCTTCGGATTTCTACCTGTACGTGCAGCTCGCTTAGCTACTGAGAAAGAGCCAAATCCTACGAGTGCTACACGATCACCTTTTTTCAGTGATTTGGTAGTTGCGTCAATAAATGCATCCAATGCTTTTTTAGCATCTGCTTTTGTTAAGTCCGCTTTTGAAGCCATTGCTTCGATAAGTTCTGCTTTGTTCATAGTTCTTGAATTTTTAGTTAGAAATTTAGGTTAATCTCTATTTGCAAATATATATGTTACAAATAAAAAAACAAGTTTAAACCCTAATTTTCTGTTAAAATGTTGATAAAAGTATTATTTTGTTAATAACTACGGCTAAAAAGACCATTTTTTCGTCGAATCATTGCGAAATTTGGTGTTTCAGCTTCCAATCCCAACCAATATTTACCCCCCTTAAAAACTCCTCTATGCGCATCCTTTTTTTGCCATTTTGTTGCAATTCCAGTATTGAAATAATTCCATCTTTTACCGGGATCCATAAATACGTTTTATTATCAGTAATAATTTTATAAAATTCATATTCATGATTTTTTAATATCATCTCAACTTCATAAACTTTTATTGTCCTTGTAATACCCTCACCGTCAATGAATTGTGTAAAAGCCGCAGGATAAGGGTTCAAGCCACGTACAAAATTGTAAATATCTGAAACACTTTTTCTCCAATCTATCCGGCAATCATTTTTGTATATTTTGGGTGCTGTTTTGAGCTTTTGTGTGGGGTCCATCAACTCATTCTGCGTTTTTAATGTGTAGTTACCGGTCTGGATTTTCTCTATTGTTTCTACGGCCAAATCGGCTGCCAGGCTCATAAGACGGTCATGGAGTTCTCCGGCTGTTTCCGATTCACCGATAGGGGTCTCTTTGTAGGAGATAATCGCCCCCGTGTCGATTTCTTTTGTTATGAAAAAACTGGTGACACCGGTTTTTTTCTCCCCGTTTATAATGGCATGATTTATCGGTGCAGCACCGCGGTATTGCGGAAGCAGCGAAGCATGAATATTGAAAGTGCCTTTGGTAGGAAAAGCCCATACCACTTCAGGTATCATCCGAAAGGCAACAACGACTTGCAATTCGATGGCTCTAGTCTTTAATTCCCTGAGAAATTCCGGTGCTTTCAGATTTTTGGGCTGGAGCAAAGGAAGGTTATGAGCCAGGGCATAATCTTTCACCGGAGAAGAAGTTATTTTTTTGCCTCTTCCTGCCGGTTTATCGGGGGCTGTAATCACTGCCGCCACTTCATGGTTGGTGTTATGAATTCGTTTGAGCGTCTCTACTGCAAATTCGGGTGTTCCGTAAAACGCTATTCTCATAGATGTTGTTTTTAGTACATGTGTATTGCTGCAAGATAAAAAAAATACCCGGATTCCTGAAATCCGGGTATTAAAATGAGATGTTATAAATTTTTACCCTTCTGTACGGGCAATATATTTATCTATATTTTTATATTCTTCACTATCAGGGTATTCCTTCTTTATTTTTTTGTATACCTCCAGCGCTTTAGAAGGTTTGTCCATAACTTCATACGTCATGCCTGCCTTCATCAGAAAGTGGGGCGAAGTAAAGTTGTTTTTCTGCTTTTTGGCCGCATCAAGGTAATAATCCACAGCTTTGTCCATATCTCCCAGCTCCATGTAGGCATCTCCAATTTTGCCTGTCGCCCAGGGCTCTATGATTGTCTCATCTCCGTCAAAATCTTCAAGGTGGGATATTGCTTCTTTGTAATTGCCTTTTTTCAGGTAACATACTCCGGCGTAATAATGCGCGAGATTGCCCTGCTTGGTCATGCCGTATTCATCAATGATTTGCAGAAAGCCCGGGTACTGTCCGTCACCATTGAGCGCCAGATCGAGCGAATCCTGTTCAAAATATTTTTCGGCCATGAACATCTGGCTTTTTGCTTCTTCCTGTTTGGGACTCATGTAGAATTTTTGAAACGAAAAGTATCCCAAAACAGCGATGACGATAACGGCCACGATAGTTGTGAGGAGCTTCTGGTTATCTTCTATAAACTGTTCGGTTTTACTCAGGGCTCCCTCTACGGCCTGCATTTGTTCTTCGGTGCGGTCTGTCTTTTTTTTCTTCGCCATATTTTAATGAATTTAGTCGTGCAAAACTAAATCTTTTGAGGATATATTGAAAATTTAAGAAATATTTTTTTTATCCTTAGAGAGACTATCCTTTCATTAGGTTTGGAGAGCAGTTGAAGCTTTAGGGGCTTCCTTTTTTAGTTACTTTTTTTGCATCTTTGTCATCCAATAAAGGGAACATGAAACAGTTGTACGAGTTAACGCACGCAGAAAAACAAAGCTATTTTGAGTACCTGGCCGGATTTATTACATCCAATAAGTTAAACCAGTTTGAAAAGGTACTCAAATTCCGGACACGCTATGTTACAACAGGGCTGGAGAATATTTTTCAGCCGCAGAATGCCAGTGCAGTCCTTCGAACTTGCGACCTTTTTGGTGTACAGGACGTTCATATCGTGGAAAACAATAACGAATACCGCGTAAACCCGCAAGTGGCTATGGGGGCTTCCAAATGGCTGGATATGTTTTACTATAATGAAGGCGATTTTAATACGCCCGCATTGTATGAAGCATTAAGAAAAAATAATTACCGCGTGGTAGCCACAACTCCGCATCGCCACGATTATTCGCTTGATGAATTTCCCCTCGAACCCGGTCCGGTGGCGCTGATGTTTGGGACGGAGATGGAGGGATTGTCGGACTGGGCGATAGAAAATGCCGATGAATACATACGCATCCCCATGTACGGCTTTACCGAAAGTTTTAATATTTCTGTTTCTGCGGCTTTGATAATTCGCGAGTTAACCGAACGCCTGCGCAAAAGCAATATACAATGGCAACTATCGGAAGAGGAAAAAACGGATATTCGCCTGGAATGGGCCAAAAGAGTTATTAAAAGAAGCGAACTGCTTGAACGGGAGTTTCTGACCCGGTTGTAATTATTATAAAATCATTTTAAAATTTACGATTTTTTCTAATTTTGTGTTCTAATGTAAAATGAAAGTATTATGGGAAAAGGAGACCGAAAAACGAAAAAAGCGAAAGTAATCATGGGATCGTACGGTAAGCGGCGGTCCAAGGTGAAGAAAAGCGACCGTATACCCAAGTATTTGAAAAACAAACGCGATAACAAAGAAACTGCCGGTACGCAAAAGACGGCAGCGAAAAAGTCAACCAAAGCTTCTTCGACGAAAAGCCAAAAAACCGGACAAAAGGCAGCTGAAACGAAGAGCACTTCTAAGCAGGAAACACAACAATCGCAGGAGAAGAAAGAAGACACCCAGGAGGAATAGATTAAATATGGACGGGGACAGGATTGTTTTCTGTGAAGATCAATCGGCTGTTCCCGTTTTTTTTATCCATTCTTTAAAACTCTTTCCCCGCTCTTCAAAGTTTTTGTATTGGTCATAGCTGGAAGCTGCCGGTGATAGCAGACACGTGCTCCCCTTGGTTGTGCATCCGAAGGCAGCTTCAACAATAGCTTTCATGTCATCTTCCCGGATAATATTTTGTGGGGCCTTATCCCCGTACTCTTCGTATATGCGGTTTCCCGCCGGTCCGCTCAGAATGAGGTTTTGCACCCGGCTCTGCTTAAGAAAATCATATAGGATGCTGTAGTTGATATGCCGGTCGTAGCCCCCCAGAATAAGTGTTTGCGTATCGGGTAAAGTTTTTATTGCTTCAATAGTGGTTTGGGGAATGGTGGAAATGGAATCGTTGAAAAACCTGATGCCGCTAAAGATACCTACTTCTTCCAGGCGGTGCTCCAGTCCGGTAAAGGAGACAAGCCCCTCGCGGACGCTTGCGGGAGCAATCCCGTTAATCCGGCAGGCAATGATGGCCGCCATGCTATTTAACAGGTTATGTTTACCCGGTAAATTCCCGGAGGGTAGTGGATAGGTTTCACTTTTTGCCGCACCCCGAAAAACAATCTGACCCCGGTCCAGCCAGGACGCTCTTTGCCGGTTATGCTCAAAAGCAAAGAGCCATTTCTGACCCGGATAACTTTGCCGTGGGGCCAGGTCGCCGTTCATCGTAGCTTCATCGTTTAGAATAGCGTGACATGTGGAAGTTTGATTTTTTAAAATGTTAAGTTTATTCCGGTAGTAAGCGCTCTTATCGGCAAAACGATCAAGGTGTTCTTCAAACAAGTTTAAAACGATAGCCGTGGAGGGGGATGCTTTCGCATTTTCCAGCTGATGGGCGGAGATTTCATTTACAATAAGAGTGGCATTGTCTATTTTTTCTATTTCCTCCAGGGGAGGCGTTCCAATATTTCCTACCAGAACAGTATTGGAAGTTTGTTTTTGGATGATGTGGTAAATAAGGCTTGCCGTAGTGCTTTTTCCCTTTGTGCCGGTAACACCGATAACTTGATCGCCGAAAGCCTGCAGAAATAAGTCGGACTGTGATGTGACTTTGCTGTTCAGTTTTTCGGGTAAGATAATTCCCGGCGATTTGATGATCAGGTCATAGCGCTCAAGCGGCAGCTTATGATTGCTACCTGTTAGCCAAACAACGTTTTTCAGATGACTGAACCGGCCGGGTAATTGCTCATTGCTGTCGGCAATGCTTAACGGTTTATCCGGGAACAGCTTACGCAGGTAATGAAACATCGATTGCCCCTCTTTACCGAATCCCAGAATGACAAGCTTTTTGTTTCTCAGGTCTTCAATGATCTTTTTGTTCATCCCATGCTTCTTTGATGATTTTTAGAAACCGGTCTTCCAGAAAATGCCGGTCATCCAATCCGTTTAACAAATTTTCATAGAAACCGCCTGCAAGGGTTTTTTGATTTTCAAAATGTTGTAAAAGAGCAGGATGGGGCTTTTGCCATGTTTGTGCCGCCATACTTAGGGCGGTATTCACTTCATCAATGGTTCCCACACACTCAAAAGGTTTTTCATTGGCAATGCCTGTTAACTGGTCGAAAAGCGGGATGAGCGAATCATCATTAAGCAGGTCTTTACCAAATATTCTTTCCTGGGTCTCCCTGTTTACAAAAGGGGAGAGGATTATGGCCGTAAAAAGGCATTTGGCACATTCACCGCACCACACATTATCCTGGCTGCCCCTGTTGCAGCTTTTAAAAGTGGGAAAATGGTTTTTAAAATGTGAAAAAAGCGAGGCAATCTGAAGCTCATTCAGCGGCCGCAAAAAGCTGAAATAGTTAAACCGGCCTGAGATGAAGTTCTGATAATACGTTCTGAAATCTTTTTCGAATTCGTAAGTCTTTGAATATTGATGATTGATAGATGTTCCCGGGATAGTTGCCTCATTCGCGCTCGATTCATTCGACAGGGCGATGTGTTTGCTGTTTGTCAGGCCGGCAAATAAAAGACCAGTAAAGGCTACCACTGCCGAAAATGGTGTGTGACCGTTAAGGAAGCCTTGTTCATTAAGCTCCGGCAGGCGGGGATCAATCGTTCTTTCGGCCCTTACCAGGGTGTTTCTGTCCAGACCGGCGCTGTCGAGGGTCTCCAAAATAGCCGGCCGGGGATTAATAGCAAAAGGCCTGACATGAAAATCTTTTGTTTTCAGTAATTCAAGCGTAACGGCAGAATCTTTTCCGCCCCCGACCGGAACCAATACCGCATTATCATCCAAATCGGCATGAATGAAAGGAGCGGATTCCCGGGTCAGATTATTGATGGTCATGAATTCATGCTGCGTAGTGGTTATCCCATTTTGATGAAAGAATTCTCCCAGACCGTGGTAGTACAGTTTCTTCCACCAATCCATTTGATTATTAGAAAGATGATAGGGTTTGATATAAACTTCCGGAGAGGCTGTGGCTTTCCAATAGCTTATCAATTCCGCCATCCCGATATGAAAGACAAGTGTGTTCCAGGTCTCCTCCCGAAGGTTGCCGATGGCTTGTTTGGGAATCACAAGCGAAGGGTAAAAATGCTCTTTGTCGCTGATATTGAAATGAAAACGGAGACTGTACTGGTACTTTTCTTCGGCAATGGTAAACGATTCATACGTAAAAGCGGGATACGTTGCCCTGAGCTGTTCAAATTTTTGCTGGTTGTCTTGCATGGTCATAACGAATTATGCTGTTGCAAAATAAAACAATTTGTTTTAAAATTGAATCATTGTTTTCGCCGACTTATTTAAAAAGTAAATTTGGAGCGGCTAAGGACAATAACGATTTTCAAATATTGTTAAATTTGTAGAAAAGGATTAGCAATTATGAGTTTAGGAAAGCTGGAGCCAACATCAGGGCGTATTCTGATATCCGAGCCGTTTTTGCAGGATTTTTATTTCCGACGTGCGGTGGTTTTACTGGCAGAGCACAATCAGGACGGTTCATTCGGATTGATTCTCAACAAACCGATTGAAAGCCGGCTGAGCGATGTGATGGATGAATTTACGGACTTCAATCCCTCGCTCTATCTTGGCGGGCCGGTACAAACGGATGCTTTGTTTTTTATTCACCGTTTGGGCGATAAGATAGAAGACAGTTTGCCGATTACGGAGAATATACGCTGGGGAGGGAATATCGAGCAGGTGAAGGAAATGATACACGCCAACCAGATTACGGAAAATGATATTCGCTTTTTCGTGGGATATTCGGGATGGAGCCCTAACCAGCTTGACCGTGAGATGGAGCAGAAAGCCTGGCTGGTGTCCAATAAAAAAATAGAAAAACTTCTGAATACCGAACCGGAGCAAATGTGGGAGCATGCCCTGGAAAATATGGGTTCGGTTTACAAACAATGGGTAAACTTCCCGGCCGATCCCACATGGAATTAAGCGTGAGATGATCTGACTCCTTTGCATCCCAGAGTGTAAGGATGAATGGTTGAATGGTTGTATGAATGTATGGATGAATGACTGAATGACTGAATGGAAGGGTGATTGATTGAATGATTTTTGGTTTGGACTGAAGTTTAAAAGAGAACCTGTCATTTCTCGCGTGAGAGATGGCAGGTTTTTTTTAGAGGCTGGATAAACAGGCGCTAAGCCGATTATGCCGCTAGAAAGAAGCCTGATTGCTGAAGATGTATTATCGGTTGGCAAAGTATTGGTATAATCGGCTAAGCGCCTGTGAGCCGGGCATTTTATCCTTTCGCTTCCAACAGGTTTTGCCTTCGTCAGACGCTGCCGGCCCACCCCCGAAAATTCCCAAGACCTTCCACCTGCAGCCCTCCCGCCGGCCTACCCAAACAGCTGGAAGGTCGGGCCGCTAAGCTGCTGGCTCTTGGCGAGGACTTACCGGAATGAAGCGAAATAGCAAGTTCTGAGTAATCCCAATGATATATTTCACAAAACAACAAACAACAAACAACAAACAACAAACAACAAACAACAAACAAGGAACAAGGAACAAGGAGCGGCATTGCTCAAAGTCTTTCCCGAACCTTCATACAACCATTCAATCATACAACCATTCACCTCAACAATCATTGCTTCACCCACTTGCCCGAATCGATGATTACGCCCTGCGAAATCACCTGGTAAAAATACATCCCGGCTTCCAGGCGGCTGACGTCGATTGTTTTTCGGTTGCTGGATTGAAGAATCTTCTTGCCTGTGGGGTTATATAACTTGAATGTGAATTTTTTACTATCTGTATCAATCATTATTTGGTTATCTCCCGGATTCGGATATAAGAGAACGTTATTATTTGCGTTACTATCTGCTTCAGAGGAGGTGATTAATCCATCCGGTCCTAAACCAACCAAGTAAACATCTCTCTCCTGGTTTTGAATTTCCGAATCATAACGGGTGGCCGCAACAACACACCCTTCACCGGCAGCAGGAGCAATTGAATACATGAGGTAATAAGCATCAC
>JAIPBX010000151.1 GCA_021738485.1 Bacteroidales bacterium
TACATTTTGGGCATCAATCCCTTCGACCAGCCGGGGGTAGAGGAATACAAACGCAATATGTTTGCCCAGCTCGGAAAACCGGGATTTGAAGTAGAAAAAAAACATATCCGTAAACGCTTATAAATTCAGCTATGAAATACAGGATCTTTTTGTTTGCGTTGTTTCTGATCATTGCGGCCTGCGGACCGAAAACCAAATCAAAGCGGGCATTTGAAAAACTCAAACAGCTTGAGGGCCAATGGGCATCGAACAACAATATCCTTTTTTACGAAAGCTGGGAGCTGATTGATGACTCAACCCTTTCCGGAAACGGATACAGCCTCCAGGAAACCGATACGGTATTTTCTGAAGTGCTCACCCTTACCCTTCGCAAAAACCGGATCACTTATCTGGCCAAAGATCCGGCACAAAACCGCGGGCAGGCCATCCCCTTCGTCTTGAAGAAAAGACGGGGAAATAAGTTTGTTTTTGAAAATCTCGAACATGATTATCCCAACCGGATCATCTATGAACTGGAGAATGACAGCCAGCTCAACATACGGCTGGAAACAGCGAAAGGGACGAAAGGAACGGAGTTTTTTTTGAAAAGGGCTGTTGGCTTTTAGCTAATGGCTGTTGGCTATTGGCTGTTGGCTGTTGGCTGTTGGTAATTAACATTTATGCTTATGAGAAATTTCAGACATTATGAAATATGGAAACAAAGCATGACACTTGTAAAAGACATATATAGACATTCTTTACAATTGCCTGATACGGAGAAATTCGGATTGCGCAGCCAAATAACACGATCTGCTGTTTCAATTCCGTCAAATATAGCAGAAGGATGTAGCAGACGAACCGATGCGGATTTTTCAAGATTTCTTGAAATTGCACTCGGCTCTGCCTTTGAATTGGAAACACAAATTATCCTTATGAAAGATCTGAATTTCTTTGATGTAGAAGAATATAATAAAACAATAACTGAATTACACTCATTACAAAAACAAATCAATACCCTAATTCAAAAAATAAAAAATGTCAATGCCAAAAGCCAATAGCCAATAGCTAAAAGCCAACAGCCAATTACCATGAACTTTATCGAACTAGCAAAACACCGACAAAGCGTTAGAAAATACACCGACCAGCCGGTGGAGAAAGAAAAGCTTGAAAAATGCCTCGAAGCTGCACGCCTGGCGCCTTCCGCCAGCAACTCACAGCCCTGGCATTTCATTGTTGTGGATGAGCCGGAATTGAAAAACAAGGTGGCACACCACACCTACGAGCCCCTAATCTCGTTCAACAAATTTGTGCCCCAGGCCCCGCTGCTTGTGGTCATTGTGCTGGAAAAACCCAAAGTGATCACCCAGATCGGGGATATGATCAAAAAGAAAAAATATCCCGTGATCGACATGGGCGTTGTAGCCGAGCACTTTTGCCTGCAGGCCGCCGAACTGGGCCTGGGCACCTGCATGCTGGGATGGTTCAATCAAAAACCCATTCAGAAACTATTGAACATCCCGGAGAAGAAGGAAATCGGATTGATCATTACTTTGGGATATCCCCCGGAAGATTACAAACTCAGAAAGAAAATCAGGAAAGAAATGAATGAAATCGTAACCTACAATACTTACAAATAAAAAAACCCCGATTATGAAAAAGATAATTTACACCATTGTTGCAGCCGCATTGTTAATTGCTGCAGGCTGCACCGATCAAAAAGAGGAAAAGATGAAAGACGTATCCCCTATCACAGCGAATACTGTTGAAGAAGTAATCAGCGAATTGCAAAATGAATATGGTGATCAGCATCTGTTCAGGATTGAGAAGGGCGTGAAGCAAACGGCAGAGCTGTGGCGTGAAAAAGACGGCGATGCCTCCGTGTTCAAAGATTTTTGCATGAATCAGTTCGTTGCGGATCAAACCGAACTTGATACTTTGTTTTTCAGGCTGAGCCGGAATTTTGAAACCATCAACGGCAGCCTGCTCAAAATCAATAAGGATTTGAAACGGCAACTGCACCTCGACATGGGCGATATCCAAAGCATCGACCTGATGTTCGGGAGCTATAATCCCTATGCACATCTCACCGAGGATTTTTTCAGCAACAAGATCGCTTTTGTAGTCACCCTGAACTTTCCGTACTATTCACTGGAAAAGAAATCGGAAAAAGCAGATCAATGGAGCCGTAAGCAATGGGCTTTTGCAAGAATGGGCGACCTTTATACGGCCAGGCCACCTGCCCGCCTGCTGCAAAAAGCTTCCACTGCAACCACTGCATCCGACACCTACATTTCAGAATACAATATTTATATGGGTTATTTGAGGGATCAGGAAGGAAACACCTTCTTCCCCGAAGAGCTGAAGCTGATCACGCACTGGGGCCTGAGGGACGAACTCAAATCCAATTATGCTGAAGAAAATGGACTCGAACGGCAAAAGATGATCTACCAGGTGATGAAAAGGATCATCGATCAGAGCATCCCGCAAAAGGTTATCAATTCGGGTGAGTACTACTGGGATCCTTATAGCAACAGGGTTTATGATAAATCGGGAGAAGGGATGGCATACGAAAGCGAACCCGATACAAGATATGAGTTTTTACTGGACAATTTCAAAGCTGAAAAATCCCTCGATCCCTTTTATCCCCATCATAAAAACTTCATTCAGAGAAAATTTGAAGGGAATTATGAAATCCCCCAGCAAGAGGTGGAGAAATTGTTCAGGGAATTTGTTTCCTCGCCTACGGTTAAAAAAGTAGGAGCATTGATCAGCCAAAGATTGGGTCGCGATTTGGAACCTTTCGACATCTGGTATGACGGCTTCAAAGCCAGGAGTGTGATTTCCGAGGACCGCCTCGACCGGATGGTACGTGAAAAATATCCCACCCTGGAGGCTTTCCAGAACGACCTGTCCCACCTGCTTGTGAACCTGGGATGGGACAAGGCAAAAGCCCGGGAAATCGCCCACCGCATCCAGGTGGATCCGGCCAGGGGAGCCGGTCATGCCTGGGGCGCCGAATCAAGGGAATTTATGGCGCATCTGAGAACCAGGATGGGAGAAGATGGGATGGATTACAAAGGATACAACATCGCCATGCATGAGTTCGGGCATACGGTCGAGCAAACCGTTACACTGCATGATGTGGACTACTATATGCTGCGCGGCGTTCCCAATACCTCCTTCACCGAAGCCCTGGCTTTCATTTTCCAGAAACGCGATCTGGCTATGCTGGGCCTCACAAAAACATCTTCTGAAAAAGAAGCCATGATGGCCCTCGACAATTTCTGGTCGAGCTACGAGATCATGGGTGTTTCGCTGGTGGATATGGAAGTGTGGAAATGGATGTACGAACATCCCGATGCCAGCCCGGCTGCTTTAAAAGAAGCCGTAATCCGTATATCCAAAGATGTGTGGAATGATTATTACGCACCCGTTTTCGGAAGCAAGGACGAACCCATACTGGCAATCTATTCGCATATGATCGACAATCCGCTTTATCTTTCGGCTTATCCCATGGGGCACCTGATCGACTTCCAGCTGGAAAAGGAGATTGCCGGGAAAAACTTTGCCGATGAAGTGATGCGCATTTTCACCCGGGGCAGGCTTATCCCCCAATATTGGATGAAAAAGGCCGTGGGCAATAAAATTTCGGGGCAACCTTTGATTGAAGCAACTGATGAAGCTTTGAAAGTGGTGAAATAAAACAGGAACTTGTTTTTTTATTAAAACCGGAATGGTGCATGGGAAAGCAAAAGCCCGAAGCTATTCCGGCTTTTTTATCAATTCTTCTATCACCTTTGGATAGTGTTCATATTCCAGTTTATGAACTTTCTGTGCCAGTGTTACTGGGGTATCGTCTTGCTCAACCGGGCATTTGGCCTGGAAAATGATCTGGCCTTCATCATATTTTTCATTTACATAATGTATGCTAATGCCTGATTCCTTTTCATTGTTTCCAACTACCGCCTCATGAACCCTGTCGCCATACATGCCCCTGCCTCCGTATTTAGGTAGCAAAGCAGGATGGATATTCACGATCCGGTTGGGATAAGCCTGCAACAGCTTGTCGGGAATGAGCCAGAGAAAACCAGCAAGCACGATGAAATCGATCTGATAGAATTTAAGTATTTCCGGTATCCGGTTGCTTTCATAAAATGCTTTGCGATTGAATGCAAGGTGGTGAATACCCAAGGTTTCAGCCCTTTTTAGTACATAAGCATCCGGCCGGTTCGATAAAATGAGCGCTACTTTAACAAAGGGTTTGTTCTTAAAGTATTCAGCGATATTTTGCGCATTGGTTCCACTACCTGAAGCAAATATGGCGATTTTTTTCATTGAATCGATTGATTGATAAGTTTTTCGCACTTGGCCTTCAAATTTAAAAAATATATTTTCCTGTTTTACAGGCAATTTGCCAAAATTTATTCAAAATTCGCAATATGTTGTTAATCTGCTCATTAGTAAATGATAAGGTTAATTTTTTATAAAATTCTTTGCTTTTTTTTGATTTAATATCTTTCTTTGCAAACTGTTTAACCAAAAACGAAAAGATATGTCTGACATTGCAACAAGAGTAAAAGCTATCATCGTTGATAAGCTTGGCGTAGATGAAGGAGAAGTAACTCCAGAAGCAAGTTTCACCAATGACCTTGGTGCAGATTCCCTTGATACAGTTGAGCTGATCATGGAATTCGAAAAGGAATTCAACATTGCCATTCCCGACGATCAGGCCGAAAAGATAGGCACCGTTGGCGAGGCCATTAAATACATTGAAGAAAACGCAAAATAAGTAAATCCTACTGCATGGAATTAAAGCGTGTTGTTGTCACCGGTTTGGGAGCCATCACTCCCATAGGCAATACTGTTGAGGAATTCTGGAAGAATACGGTTGATGGCGTTAGCGGAGCTGGTGACATAACCCACTTTGATGCTTCCAAATTCAAAACAAAATTTGCCTGTGAAGTAAAGGATTTCAATCCCAGTGACCACTTCGACAGAAAAGAAGCCAGGAAATATGACCTGTATGCACAATATGCACTGGTCGCTGCTGACCAGGCTGTTAAGGATGCTGCCATTGACCTGGAGAAAATCGATCCTGACAGGGTAGGTGTAATATGGGCAAGCGGTATTGGAGGGCTGAACACTTTTCAGCAGGAAATTACAAATTACTGCAAGGGTGACGGAACTCCCAGGTTCAATCCTTTTTTCATTCCAAAAATGATCGCCGACATCGCATCCGGCCATATTTCAATCAAATACGGATTCAGG
>JAIPBX010000042.1 GCA_021738485.1 Bacteroidales bacterium
ACATGCGCCTGTTGGTCCGTAACCAACCTTCCCATTCCATTAACCAACTGAAAACCTTGATGACCCAATGAATTTTGCTTGCGTACTCTGTTGACACAAAGGGCCGATTCATTGATCATTTGCAAAGCAATCCTTGGTTCTAATGCCGGGTCATGGTCTCCGGTCCAGGTTTTCAAAATGTCCCAAATGCCAAGCCTGAGCAGCTCAGGAACTAAAAGCCATAACCCGGCCGATGTCCCAGAGACTTTTTGGGCAAGCATTTGCCTGAATTCCCGCTCATTGCTGCGGGGTGTCCAAGCTTCTTTTGTATCATACCGCTTGGTTTTTAGTGTTTCTATTTCCATTGCTGGTTCTGCCGGAGCTGCTTTATGTAGCCCTTTTTTTGGAGCCCGTACTCGTTAATGGTTCTTTCGACGCTCCTTTGACTGATGTTTTTACCCGATTGCCGCATTTTTTGAGCTATCACATCGCAACCGGCTTCAGGGTCAAGAAAACGATGCCGGATGATTTGCTTTTGAACTTCTTTGGTGCGGCGGTAATTGGTTTTGGGGCCTTGCGGATGATCTTCAAGACCTTTACTTCCTTGTTCTTCATACGCTCTTTTTATGACATAGAAATGCTCACGGGTATAGCCATAATTATTGGCTATCTCTTGAATTTTGCCATCGTTTGAACTGGCGGCTTCAAAAAGCATCATCAGTTTCCAGGCCACAGGATCTTTCGCAGAAACGCGCAACGATATGGCGCCTTCAAACAATTTGGGTAATGCATTTTTTTTCATGATTGTGTAATTTTATATATGGCGATATAAATATAAATAAAAAGATGCATTTAGGAAAATAATTTTGATTTTTCCTTATTTAAGCCACAAAAAAGGAAGCATATGCTAATATCTGCATTTATTTAATGCCATATATTAAATTACAAAAATTAGACTCAACGAAAACTGATGAAATGCGCATATTCTAAAAAATGGAAGCGGAGGCGAAGATCGCTTCCAGTAATTTAAGCTAAAACAAATTAAATGCTACATTTTCAGATAATTATGAAAATTCACTGCTATCCTTAATTTGTTATAATTTTTTGTCTTTTCAGCTGGAGAAGATAAGCTACCTCATAAATGTAATTTGATTTGGTACAAAAAAATCTTTGATGCTTCGGGACGTCTGCCAATCCCGAATTACTCGGGACCCCATTTGACCGCTCCTTTATTGCTTTAGTAAGAGGCTAACCAACTAAAAAGACAACCTCTTTTGCAAGAGATTGTCTTTTCAAAATTTTCACTTCTTCCGGGATGTGTTATACTGTGGGGGAAGGAGGATTCGAACCTCCGAAGGCGTCTGCCAACAGATTTACAGTCTGCCCCATTTGACCGCTTTGGTATTCCCCCGATTTATCTTTTAACGAAAATGCATCGTCATTATTTCTTTATCCCGTTGTGATCATTTGCCAATCCCGAATTACTCGGGACCCCATTTGACCGCTTTGGTATTCCCCCGGTTTATCTTTTAACGAAAATGCATCGTCATTATTTTTTCAACAAAAGAACGATAGCTTTTCAAGCTTTATCTTATAGTGAGCCGATGGACGGATTCGAACCGCCGACCGGCTGATTACAAATCAGCTGCTCTGGCCTACTGAGCTACATCGGCATTTTTTATAAGAACGTTTCCCCTCAAAAGCGGTGGCAAAAATAGAATAAGATTTTGAAATAACAAATGCTTTTATTGAAGAAATTTTTCAAAAAATGTGAATATGCTGATGTAGAGCTATATATAAATATTAAAAGATAAAACCTTGAGTGCAGTCTAAAAAAATCCCCTTTAAGGGATTTAGGGGTTATAAGGCTTTTTATACTCGATTCAACCTTTTTATTTTTGTATAATGCAGTAGAGTTACTACTTTTACTTTTTTAAATAATTTTTGAAAATGCAGAGAAACAAACTCATCGTAACTATAATTGCTTTCTTATTGTTCTCCAGTACAATAGGTCAAAACATGCGTTTTCATAACTTTTCTATTGATGATGGGTTGTCACAAAATTCCGTTTATGACATTCATCAGGATTCTCTGGGTTTTGTATGGCTCGCTACTCAGGAAGGCCTTAATCGTTTTGACGGGCAGCATTTTAAAATTTATAAACATCAGGATAAAGATTCCTCCTCCATTATTAACAACTTTATAAGTGACATAACCCCCTATATGCACAAAAAATTATGGATTGGCACCCTGGAAGGGGTTTCGCTTTATTCTCACAATAAAGACGAGTTCAATAATAGCTTTGCTGAAGGTGAAGCATTTAAAATGCTTCAAAATACCTCGATCGAAGGTATACTTGTGGATAAACAAAACGTCACCTGGTTTGGAGGGGATAAGGGATTGTTTAGTTATGTACCCAATGAAGGGGTGAAATACTACTCCTTTTTAGATTCCCTCTCGGTTAACAAGACCATATATAAAGCTTTTGATTTATCAGATGAAAAGCTTCTTTTGGGGACTTCTCAGGGAGCTTTTACTTTTAATAAGGTAAACAAAACTTTTCAGCGGCTGCCGGTAAAAAAACAAGGGACGTTAAAAGATAAAAAAATTGATTTTGTTTACGATATTCTCGAAGATGACAGTGGCAGAATCTGGATGGCTTCCACAGGGAGAGGTTTAATACGTTATGATCGCAAAACTAAACAAGCTCACTTATGGTCGGAAAATGATGGTTCCCGCAAACCCAACCTTGAAGATGATATGATTACAGAATTGGAAATATCCCCAAAAGGGAATTTGTGGATAGGTGGGTATAATGGATTACAAATTGTAAATTTTGAAGATTCAAGTTTACAATACATAAAACACAAATCATATCGTGAAAACAGTATCGCCCGCGGTGAAATATTAAGTTTGATGTTTGACGAGGCCGATAATTGCTGGATAGGAACAAGTGGGGGCGGAGTTAGTATACATTCGCCCCTGAAAAACAAATTTCATTTAGAAAGAAACCGCGTAAAAGATGACAACAGCCTCCCCTCCGATATGGTCATGGCCCTTTTAAAAGAAAAAAATGAAACCGTATGGGTAGGAACCGATGGCAATGGACTGCACAAATACCATCCTGACAAAAATTCTTATACTACTTATCAATATGAAAGATCCAATCCACAAAGTCTTAACAGTAGTTTTGTTATTTCATTACATAAAGATCTTTCAGGAAGAATATGGGCAGGAACTTATGGTTGGGGAGTTAATGTGTATAACAGGAAACAGGATAATTTCCAGCATTTTGCTGATGAGGCACCGCTTGGAACTCTTAATGAGGAAACCATTAATTGGATTACACAAAGCAGTGATTCAACCTATTGGTTTGCAACAATGAACGGTTTATATTATTTTGAAAATATACACGAGAAGGGAAAACATCTCTATTCCACAGACACAGCTCTATCAATCCCTAATAACCAGGTTTGGACTGTTTTTGAAGACCATCAGAATTATATTTGGGTGGGGACGCTCAAGGGTATGGTAAAGCTGAATTCCCAAAAGCGAATCATTAAAATATACTCAGAAAATAGTAAGCCCCCCCGAAAATTACCTGCTAATTCGGTACATAACTTTGCAGAAGATCATGAAAACCGTTTATGGATAGGGACCGATGAGGGCATCTGTCGGCTCGACCGGGAGAAGGATAGTATTGTCATCTATCGTGATCAATATGGTTTGCCTGATGGAGTGATTTATGACATTCTTCACCATGAAGGCGCCTTGTGGATGAGTACCAACCAGGGATTGTATGAATTCGAAATTGAAAATAAAGTAGTACATCACTATACACAGAACGACGGGCTGCAAAGTAAGGAGTTCAATGACGGAGCCGCATACAAGGCAGAAGACAGCGAAATGTTTTTTGGGGGAATTAAAGGGTACAACCGATTTTATCCTGATAGCATTAAAGTTTCCAAATACAATCCGGAAGTGTTGATAACCAATCTCAAAATTTTTAACGAAAGTGTGGGAATAGGAGAGTGGAAAGGGAGAAATATTCTCAGCAATCCCATCTTTTTAATGGACAAAATTGAACTCTCTCATACCGATCGGGTAATAACATTTGAATTCGCTTCTTTAGATGTGGCCAATCCGGCGGATATTGAATACAAGTATAAAATGGAAGGCTTTGATGATACCTGGACTCACATTAAAGAAAATAAAGCAGTGACCTACACAAGTCTTGATCCGGGAAATTATACTTTCGTTGTAAAAGGAACAAATGCCGATGGGGTATGGAGCCAGGATAAAGGCATGATACAAATCACAATCACTCCGCCTTTTTACCAAACCACATGGTTTAAAATTGGTGTGATTTTGCTGGTGATCCTTTTGATATATCTTATTATAAAAATCCGGGAAAAAAGGATAAATAATGAAAAATTAAAGCTGGAAAAACTCGTGAATGAACGCACCCAGCAGCTTTCCAATAAGAATAAAGAACTGGAAGAACACCGCAATAACCTGGAAAGATTGGTAAAAGAACGTACCTCCGATTTGCAAAAGGCCAAAGAAGAAGCCGAAGCCTCCGATCGACTGAAAACAGCTTTCCTGACTAATATGTCCCACGAAGTACGTACGCCGATGAATGCCATTATTGGTTTTTCCGATATCTTAAAAGATACGGATCTTTCTTATGAAGAACGTAAAGAATATGTCGAGCTTATTCATGCAAATTCCAATAAATTACTGGAACTTATTGATGATATCGTCGATCTATCCCGCCTCGAAACGGAGGGCCTTCAGCTTACAATGG
The DNA here is from genome assembly GCA_021738485.1 of Bacteroidales bacterium. Taxonomy (GTDB): domain Bacteria; phylum Bacteroidota; class Bacteroidia; order Bacteroidales; family JAIPAH01; genus JAIPAH01. The sequence continues at coordinate 4,787 of JAIPBX010000042.1, forward strand.
AGCAGGTTGAGGTAAATTCCCTGTTAGAGGAGATTTATCAGCAGGCTATTGCCACACGGAATAACCAGGGCAAAAAAGAACAACTGGATATTAATCAATATCAACCTTCAGATAAACAGGTTCTTGTTCAGGCTGACAGAAGCCGGTTAAAACAAGTTATGTATAATTTGGTAAATAATGCAATCAAGTTTACCTCAAGGGGTTCGATTACAATCGGCTACCAGGTAAATAATGATTCCATTGAATTTTTTGTTAAAGATACGGGTATCGGAATTGAAGCGACTAAGCAGAATATCATATTTCAACGCTTCAGGCAGCTGGATGATAGTCACACTCGTAAGTTTGGTGGCACCGGCCTGGGATTGGCTTTGGTAAAAGTGTTGCTGGAAAAAATGGGGGGGCAAATACAACTGGATTCAGAATATGGCAAAGGTTCCAGGTTTTATTTTTATCTGCCGGTTGAACAAAAGGGACTTTCTGACGCCGGTTCTGCAACCAAAATCAGCAATCTTCAGGTGCCCGATCTAAAAGGAAAAAAGCTGATTTTAGCAACAAATGATGAATCCAGCGGTGTCTATCTGATGAAACTTTTAAAGAACTCAGGCGCTGAGCTGATAAGAAAAAATAATGGTAAAGCAGTTTATGAAGAGGTCATCAATAGCCAGGGCAATGTAAACATGATTATTATGGATATCGAATTACCAATCATGCCGGGCTATCTTGTCATAGAGAAGATAAAAAGTAAATATCCGCATATAATTGTCATAGCGCAATTTTCCGATAATTCTGATCAGCAAACTGAAAGATGTAAACATGCTGGCTGCGATGCTTACCTGGTCAAACCCATCAGAAAAGAAAAACTTTTTTCGAAAATCCATGAACTCCTGAAAATATAAGTGACTTATTTGTACCGGTTTCAGATTAGGCCCATAAAACCCGCATTTCTTGTTTTGATTTTGAAAATATAGCGAGATCATTATTTTTGTAAAGTTTTTTGCGCGTCGTATACAAATTTTCATATACGTTAGAAATTTAAAGATAAAGAAATGAATTTCAGAATATTAGTACTCGCTAAACAAGTTCCGGATACCCGCAATGTCGGAAAGGATGCCATGAAGGCCGACGGCACTGTAAACCGGGGAGCTCTTCCGGCTATTTTTAACCCGGAAGATTTACATGCCCTGGAAATGGCCTTGAAAGTGAAGGACCGGATGAAAAATGCAGAGATTGTCGTCTTATCCATGGGACCATCCCGTGCAGCCGGCATCATTCGTGAGGCCTTATACCGGGGAGCCGATAAGGGATATCTTATTACCGACAGAAAATTTGCCGGCTCCGATACGCTGGCGACTTCATATGTGCTGGCTCAAACGATAAGGCAATTTGAGCCCTATCACCTGGTTTTTGCCGGCCGGCAGGCTATTGACGGCGACACCGCCCAGGTAGGACCGCAGGTGGCTGAAAAATTAAGTCTTCCACAAATCACTTATGCTGAAGCCGTAAAGAAAGTCACCCAAAAAACTATTGAGGTACAGCGAAGACTAGAGCGGGGCGTAGAAACAGTACGTTCTCCGCTACCCCTGGTTATTACGGTGCATAGTTCAGCCCCCGATTGCAGACCCCGGGAAGCCAAAAGAATCATGAAATTTAAACATGCCCGCACGATTACGGAATTGCAGAACGAGGTCAAAGATTATACCGATCTTTTTGAACAACGTCCTTATCTTACTATAGATGAGTGGGGCATGAGTGATATTGAGATCGACGAAAAACGTCTTGGAATCAGTGGCTCACCTACTAAAGTTAAAAAGATTGAAAATATTGTCTTTACCCAAAAAGAATCGAAAGTATTAGCGGATGACGATGAGAGCATCGACGAGCTAATGAAGGAACTAATCGATAGTCATGTAATAGGTTAATGAAAAAAGATACCATGGAAATAAATAGCATCTTTGTCTATTGTGAAATCACCGAGGAAGGAGGCATCGCCGATGTGAGCCTGGAGTTGCTCTCAAAAGGGCGCAAATTGGCCGATGAACTTCGTACTGATTTAGAAGCAATACTCATAGGCCATCAAACCGGGCAACTCACGGAAGAAATTAAGGATTACGGAGTCAACAAGCTTTATGTGGCCGATAGTAAAAAGCTCTCCCCCTACCGAACGCTGCCACATGCCACGTTGCTACATAATATATTCAAAGAACAAAAACCGGAAATTGTGTTGCTGGGAGCTTCGCCGGTAGGAAGAGATTTGGCACCGCGGGTTGCCTCGGGTTTGCAATGTGGCCTTACTGCCGATTGTACCAGCCTTGAAATCGGCAACCATTACGATAAAAAAAATGATAAAGAATACCACAATCTGCTTTATCAAATCAGGCCGGCCTTCGGAGGAAATATCGTAGCTACGATTATCAATCCCGAAACCCGCCCTCAAATGGCTACCGTCAGGGAAGGAGTAATGAAAAGAGAAAAAGTGAAAAATCCTCCTGAAATGGAAGTCGTAACACTGAATCCAGATGATTATCTGAGTAAAGAAGATGACAAGGTAGAAATCATTGAACGCCATATTGAAGAGCAAAAAATTAATATAAAAAACTCCCAGGTACTTGTATCAGGAGGATACGGTGTGGGTTCAAAGGAAAATTTTGCCCTGCTTCATGAGCTGGCGGAAGTTTTGGGTGGAGATGTTGCCGCCTCCAGGGCCGCTGTCGATGCCGGCTTTGCAGAGCATGAAAGACAAGTAGGCCAAACCGGGGTAACTGTTCGGCCAAAATTGTATATCGCATGTGGTATATCCGGTGCTGTACAGCATAGGGCCGGTATGGAACAATCGGCCAAAATTATATCGATAAATACCGATCCCCATGCTCCGATAAATCAGATAGCGGATTATGCCATAAACGGCGAAGTAGAAACGGTGATACCCAAAATGATTAAACATTACAAAAAGAATACAAAATAGCAGTCTCAAACTCGACAATTATGGCTAATTTTTATACTGAAAATAAAAATCTGAAATTTCATCTTACCCATCCCGATATGAGGCGCATAGTAGCTATCAGGGAGAATGATTTTGAAGATAGAGATGCATATGATTATGCCCCAATGGATTATGAAGATGCCATTGATTCTTACGAAAAAATCCTGGAAGTAATGGGGCAACTGAGTGCCGAGGTTGTAGCAGAAAATGCGGAATCGGTGGATCAGGAAGGGGCTAAGCTTGTTGACAATCAAGTGCACTATGCCGCCGGCACGAAAGAAAATCATGAAGCACTGACGCAAGCAGGATTATATGGCGTCACGCTTCCCCGTAAATATGGGGGCTTGAATTTTTCCATAGTCCCTTACGTTGTTGCTGCGGAACTGGTGGCCCGTGGAGACGCTAGCTTTGCAAATATATGGGGGTTGCAGGATTGCGCTGAAACCATTAATGAGTTTGCCTCTGAAGAGCTCAAAGAAAAATATCTCCCGATGATTAACCAGGGGTATACGGCAGCTATGGATCTTACCGAACCGGATGCGGGATCAGACCTGCAAAAGGTTCAGCTTAAGGCAACTTACAATGAAGAAACTGACACGTGGTATCTCAATGGAGTAAAGCGCTTTATAACTAACGGTGATGCAGACGTTTCGCTGGTGCTAGCACGGTCGGAACAAGGCACCTCCGACGCCAGGGGTTTATCATTGTTTTTGTATGATAAAAAGCATCAGGCCCGGCAGGTTCGGCGCCTCGAAAATAAGCTGGGCATTAAGGGCTCACCGACTTGTGAATTAGTCTTTAAAGACGCCCCGGCCACATTGATAGGTAATGAACGGATGGGGTTGATAAAATATGTTATGTCGCTGATGAATTCGGCACGTCTCGGTGTTGGGGCTCAATCGGTAGGAATCGCGGAGGCAGCCTATAGGGAGGCCGAAAAGTATGCCAAAGAGCGGGAACAGTTCGGTAAGACTATCAACAATTATCCTGCTATTTACGAAATGCTCACGTCCATGAAAGTTCGTATTGATGCCATGCGTACTTTGCTTTACGAAACGGCCCGGTCAGTGGATTTATACAAAAGTTATAGTCAGCTGGCTGATAAAAGAGCCTTAACAAAGGAGGAAAAACAAGAGCAAAAAAAGGTGATGCGTAAAGCGGATATACTGACGCCACTGCAAAAACTCATGAACAGCGAATATTGCAACCAAATTGCTTATGATTCGCTGCAGGTTCACGGGGGAAGCGGGTATATGAAGGATTTTCCTATAGAACGAATTTACCGCGATGCACGAATCACCAATATCTATGAAGGAACATCGCAACTTCAGGTGGTGGCCGCTTCCAAAGGGGTTAGCAATAAAACATATCTGAAATTAATTAAGGAATATGAAGAAATTGAAATAAATCCTGAACTGGAGTATCTCAGAAAGCTGCTGGCAAAAATGACTCAACAATATGAAAAAGTTGTCAATCGCGTTCTGGAGGAAGAAGATAATGAATTTTTCGAATTCCATTCCCGAAGATTGGTGGAAATAGCATACAATATCATATCCGGTCATTTATTGCTTTTGGATGCCAATAGGGATAGCTCCTACAAGCGTTCGGCCGACCTGTTTATTAAAATGGTCCGGGCCGAAAACATCAGCAAAGTAGGGTTTATCAATAACTTTACGCAACAGGATATGAGCACTTTTAAGTTTTAATATCATAACATAAAAAAAAGCGGCCGATGAGCCGCTTTTTTTGTTTTAAACTTTGCTTTCTTATTGTTTATCCTCCGAAGCTTGCTGTTTCTCGGGAAGACCCTTGTCTTTCTTGGTTACAGCCTGAGGTTTCTTCCTGGTTATTGAAAGGTCATTCTTATCTTTTGCGATATCGATGATAAATGTTTCACCCTGCTGCAATTCCGACTGAATAATATTATCGGCCAGCTTATCCTCTATATATTTCTGGATAGCCCGCTTCAACGGTCGTGCTCCATAACGCTGGTCATATCCTTTCTCCAGAAGGAAATCCTTAGCCTTATCTGTCACTTCAAGTTTGTATCCCAGGTCTTCAATTCGGGAGTACACATCTGTCAATTCAATATCGATGATCTGATGCAATGCCTCTCGCTCCAGTGAATTAAAGATAACCACATCGTCAATACGGTTTATAAACTCGGGAGCAAAGGTTTTCTTCATAGCATTTTCCAATACTCCTTTCTCGTGTTCAGTCTTATTTTGCTGACGTGCTGTTGTATTGAATCCAACGCCCTGACCGAAATCTTTCAGCTCTCGTGAACCGATATTCGATGTCATGATAACGATGGTGTTTTTGAAATCTACCCGTCTTCCGAAACTATCAGTAAGCACACCGTCATCCATAATCTGCAGGAGCAGATGGTACACATCCGGGTGTGCCTTCTCTATTTCATCAAGAAGGATAATAGAGTAGGGCTTTCGCCGTACTTTTTCCGTAAGCTGCCCTCCTTCTTCATATCCGACATATCCCGGAGGAGCTCCTACCAATCGTGAAACGGCGAATTTCTCCATATACTCACTCATATCCACACGGATCATGGCTTCTTCGGTGTCAAACAGATACTTGGCCAATACTTTGGCAAGATGGGTTTTACCAACACCTGTAGGTCCTAAGAATATAAAGCTACCAATAGGCTTCTTCGGGTCTTTCAACCCGGCGCGGTTACGCCGGATGGCTTTTACAATATTCTTAATAGCATCATCCTGGCCTACTACTGATTTTTTAAGCTCATCCTCCATATGAAGCAGGCGCTCGCTTTCGTTCTTCGCAATTCGCTGTACCGGTACACCTGTCATCATGGCAATAACTTCCGCTATATGATCTTCGGTAACCGGTTCACGATGAATCTTCGACTCTTCCTCCCATTTTCTCTTAGCCGATTCAAGTTGTTCGTGCAGTGTTCGCTCCTGGTCCCGATAATTGGCAGCCAGCTCGAATTTTTGGCTGCTGATAGCCTGCGTTTTCTTTTCTTTCGTTTCTTCTATCTGATTTTCAATCTGGATAATTTCTTTAGGAACATGAATGTTATTGATATGCACCCTGGCTCCTGCTTCATCCATGGCATCAATGGCCTTATCGGGTAAGAAACGGTCCGACATGTATCTTTCTGTCAGTTTGACACAAGCATCGATAGCCTCCTGGCTGTACTTCACAAGGTGATGATCTTCGTACTTTTCCTTGATGTTGTTTAAAATCTCTTTGGTTTCCTCGGGGGTCGTGGCATCAACAATTACTTTTTGAAAACGCCGGTCGAGTGCGCCGTCTTTTTCTATGTATTGGCGATACTCATCCAGCGTGGTTGCCCCGATGCATTGGATTTCACCTCGTGCTAAAGCTGGTTTGAACATGTTGGACGCATCAAGGGATCCCGCCGCATTTCCTGCTCCGACGATAGTATGAAGCTCATCGATAAACAGGATAATGTTGGGATTTTTTTCCAACTCATTCAGCACTGCTTTCATGCGTTCCTCAAATTGTCCGCGGTATTTGGTACCTGCCACCAGACTGGCCAGATCAAGCGTAAAGATGCGCTTGCTGAAAAGAGCCCGCGACACTTTTCTTTCTACAATCCGTATGGCCAGACCTTCAGCCAATGCCGATTTACCCACACCGGGCTCGCCTATCAATATAGGATTGTTTTTCTTTCTACGGCTGAGTATCTGAGCAATCCGCTCCAATTCTTCACCGCGGCCCACGATAGGGTCTAATCGTTTTTCTTCGGCTGCTTTAGTCAAATCCCGTCCGAAATTGTCAAGAACGGGGGTTTTGGATTTGGGATCCCCCATCTTTCGCATACTACCACCAAAACTTTTCCCTTCTTCCGGATCATCGCCGGCGTCGCCCATCTCCGAACGCGGAGTTTCCGATTCGGAAATTTCGTCATCCTCTTCCTGACTCGAAGTAATGGTTTGTAATTTATCCTTGACATCGGTATAATTGATACCAAACTTACCGAGGGTTTGAGTAGCCAGATTATCCTTATCTTTCAGGATAGCCAGCAACAGATGTTCCGTTCCAATCAGCTCACTTTTAAAAAGCTTTGCTTCTAAGAAAGTGATTTTCAATGCCTTTTCGGCTTGTTTTATCAGTGGTATTTGTTCTCCTTTCGTGTATTCCGATTCTTCAGGTTGCTTAATAGCTTCTTCTATTCTCGACTTCACCTGACCCAGTTCTACTTCCAAATAATTCAGAATTCGTACAGCGGTGCTGCTTTCCTGCCTGATTATTCCCAGAAGTAAATGCTCAAGTCCTATGTAATTGTTTCCAAGTCGTAAAGCTTCTTCACGACTGTAACTCAATACATCCCTGGCGCTCTGTGAAAATTTTGCTTCCATGTATTACCTCACAAATATTGTGGTTTAACATTCTAATCTGTTTCTTTAAACTTCTATATCCCTTTATTAGCTTGTTGTACATTAACAAAGGTATATTTAATATGTTCAATATCCAAAGAGAGCCATAATTTTTAATGGTTCTCAATGATTGTTTTACAAATATAATGCCTAATAATAAACTATGATATATTTTCCGGGAAATTATACACAGGATCTTGTTAGCAATTATTAGCAAATAAAAGGGGAGGACCTGCTTACGTTTAGCGTATTTTATGTATCTTTGTGCCACGTGGCATATAAAGTTAATATGCTAATAATGAAGGAAATAAGATAAGTGAAGGATTATGAACGAGGGTCAAAAGATTTATAAGGTTGATATTGAAAAACAGATGAAAGCCGCTTACATCGATTATTCGATGTCAGTGATTGTTTCAAGAGCTTTACCTGATGTACGCGATGGTTTTAAACCGGTCCATCGCAGGGTATTATACGGAATGACAGAGCTGGGGGTGTATTCTAACAAGCCCTATAAAAAATCCGCCAGGATAGTGGGAGAGGTGCTGGGTAAGTATCATCCCCATGGTGATACTTCCGTTTACGATACAATGGTCAGAATGGCCCAGCCCTGGGCTTTAAGATATCCCCTGGTTGACGGGCAAGGGAACTTCGGATCGGTTGACGGCGATAGTCCGGCGGCCATGAGGTATACGGAGGCCCGGCTTCAGAAAATATCTGAAGAGATGACTTCTGATATCAAGAAAGACACCGTAGACTTTCAAAATAATTTTGATGATACCCTGGAGGAGCCTACTGTTTTACCTACCCGTATTCCCAACCTTTTAGTTAACGGTGCAGCAGGTATTGCCGTTGGTATGGCCACGAATATCCCGCCACACAATCTCAGTGAAGTGGTTGACGGTATCAATGCTTACATTGATAATCGGGAAATTACCATCCCTGAATTGATGAAGTACATTAAAGGTCCTGATTTTCCTACCAATTGTACGATCTATGGATATGAAGGCGTTAAAAGCGCTTACGAAACCGGCAAGGGTAGGGTGGTTATGCGAGGTGTCTCCAAAGTGGAAGAGACTAAGTCAGGGAAGGAAAAATTAGTCGTTAATTATATCCCTTACATGGTCAATAAAGCTGAAATGATCAAAAAGACAGCCGACTTGATCAATGATAAAAAAATTGAAGGCATTACTGATATCCGCGACGAGTCGGACCGCAATGGGATTCGCGTGGTGTATGACCTGAAGAAAGATGCCAATACCAGCGTAGTGCTTAATAAACTCTACCAGTTGACTCCTTTACAGTCTACTTTTAGTGTGAATACCATTGCTTTGGTGCAGGGAAGACCGCAGCTTCTCAATCTAAAAGACATGATTTATCATTTCGTGGAGCATCGCCATGAAATAGTTATCCGGCGAACACGATATGAACTTCGGGAAGCGGAAAAACGGGCCCACATTCTGGAAGGCCTGATGATAGCCCTGGATAACCTGGACGAAGTGATTGATCTGATTCGCAATTCGAAGAATCCTGAAGCTGCGCAAAATGGGCTTATGGAGCAATTTGAGCTGTCCGAAGCTCAGGCCAAAGCCATTCTTGATATGCGACTGCAAAAGCTCACCGGCCTGGAAAGAGATAAAGTAAAAGCCGAATATCAAGAAATTAAGGAGAAAATAGATTACTACAACAAAGTCTTGGGTGATGAAGGGCTCCGCATGGAGATTATTAAAGAAGAGCTGCGTGAAATTAAAGAAAAATATGGAGATGATACCCGGAGTGAGATTGAATATTCCGCTGAAGACTTCAGGATTGAAGACACTATCCCCGATGATGATGTGGTAGTGACCATATCACATATGGGCTATATCAAGCGTACTCCTCTTACGGAATATCGCCGCCAGAATAGGGGCGGTAAAGGTTTGAAAGGTTCTTCCACCCGTGATGACGATTTTGTGGAATATCTTTTTGTTGCCACGAATCATAACTACATGCTTTTCTTTACCGAAAAAGGAAAATGCTTCTGGATGCGCGTCTTTGAAATACCGGAAGGGACCCGCACAACCAAAGGAAGAGCTATTCAAAACCTGATAAACATTGATAAAGAGGATACTATTAAGGCTTTTATCAATGTCAACAACCTGGATAACGAAGATTATATCAACAATCATTATATTGTTTTCTCCACCCGTAAAGGCTTAATAAAGAAAACGCCGCTTGTGGCTTTTTCCCGTCCTCGTCAAAACGGGATCAATGCCATCACTATAAGAGAAGGGGATGAATTGTTGAATGCCCAGTTGACCAATGGCAACAGCAATATTATCATGGCCGCCCGCTCAGGTAAAGCTATTCGTTTCCACGAAAGCAAAGTGCGTCCGATGGGGCGGAATGCTGCCGGTGTTAGAGGAATTGCTTTATCATCAAATGAAGACCTGGCGGTTGGAATGGTATGCCTTGAGTCGGAGACATCGGATATATTGGTGGTATCGGAAAAAGGTTATGGAAAACGCTCCGCATTAGCCGACTATCGCGAAACCAACAGGGGTGGAAAAGGCGTGAAAACGTTGAATATTACCGAAAAGACCGGTAAGCTTATATCCATAGATAGCGTAACCGATAAAGACGATTTAATAATTATTAACAAAAGCGGGGTGATGATACGCATGGCGGTAGAAAATCTTCGTGTTGTAGGTCGCGCTACACAAGGGGTAAGACTAATTAAGATGAACAAAGGGGATGAGATTGCAGCCATAGCTAAGGTGGAGTTGCATGGAGAAGACGAAAATAGCGAAGCTCCCGGTTCATCGGATATTGAAGGAAATGGTAACGATCAGGAACCCTCCGCTACGGATGAAGCACCGGAGCAGAATTAAATTGGGTTTTTGGCAAGTATTTTGTCTTGGATTTAAGTGAATTTTTATTTTTGTCCGCGAGTGATAATGAAACATATTAAATAAACGAAAAACAATATTTGTGATGAAAAAAATTGCAATTTTATTAGTGATGGTAATCGGCGGAATTGCATTTGCACAGGCTCAAAGCCACAAAGTAGTAAGTGCATACAATTACCTGCGAAAAAGTAAACTCGAAAAAGCATTGGAAGCTATAGAAGAAGCGAAAGATCACAAAAGAACAGAAAATGAGGCCAAAACCTGGTATTATAGGGGAAACGTCTATCTTACTCTTCACAACACCGAAAAGGAGGAATATAAAGATTTAGTGGAAGGGGCATTAGATTCGGCTTTTTACTCCTACAAAAAAGCTATGGATTTGGATGAGAAAGACAAATATACGGATGAAATCAAAGACCGGATAAAGTTTGTCAGTGAACAGTATTTCAACAACGGGGTCACCAATTACAAATCCAAAGATTATGACCAGGCTATGAAAGGATTTACCATGGCCGCCACAATTAATGAGCAATACAGGGATAAAATTGATACGGCGGCTTTTTATTACGCCGGAAATAGCGCCGACCTGGCAGGACATAAGGATAAAGCGCTTAAGTACTATAAAAAAGCCAAAAAATACAAGTTCGATAATCCCCGCATTTACTCTTCACTCTCAAGACTCTATTCGACAAAAGGGGATACCGCCAAGGCTTTTGAGGTTGTCAAACAAGGTAAAAAAAGGTACCCGGACAACTACGACCTGACTATCACCGAAACGAATCTTTACCTGGCAAAAGGAGAAACGCAAAAAGCTCTGGATAACCTGAAAGTGGCTGTTAAACAAGATTCGACAAACCCGGAACTTTGGTTTGCATCAGGCGTTAATTATGAAAAAATGATGAAAGAGCAGGAGGCAGATTCTATTAAAGAAACTTTCATGGATGAAGCCATCAATGCCTATCAAAAAGCTATTGAGCTGGATAATGAATATTATGAACCGGCATTTAACCTGGGGGCGATTTTTGTGAATCGGGCCGCGGAACTCCAGAAAAAAGCTAATGCGCTTCCCTTAGAAGCAACTGAAAAGTATGAAGCATTGAAAAAGCAAGCCGACAGCCTCCTGAAGAAGGCTGTGCCACATCTTGAAAAAGCCAGAGAGATTAGGCCTGACGATATTAACACGCTACAGTCTTTGAAAGAAATTTATGCCCGGCTTAATAAAGCGGAAAAATTGAAAGAGGTTAACAAGAGAATTCAAGAGCTTACGGGTGCTGCTAAACAAAAAGGAAAAAAAGAATAATGGAATAATTATGATAGAGGAAAAGCCGCTTTCGAAAATCTGAAAGCGGCTTTTTTTTGCTATGTGAATTGTAAATGTGATAATTCATGAAAAGAGGGTTTACAGATAAATACAATTTCTATTTAACATAATATAAATTATAGGACAATTACTGTCTATTTTGATGTAGCAATGCCAATCACTGTTATCATCGGCACGGTAAAATAAAATATCGATCCTTCCCCTTCTTCCGATTCCATCCAAATTTGCCCGCAAAGCAGCTCTACATATGATTTGGCAATGGCCAGTCCTAACCCGGAGCCTTGAAATGCTCTAGTGTCTTCTATATCCGCCTGTTCAAAGCGGTTAAAAATGGCGTCCTGACGGGATGGTGGAATACCAATGCCGGTATCTTTCACATAAAACTTTAAATAATCCTGATCCGGGGCTTTTTCAAGTTCATAACCAAATTCCACGCTTCCTTCATCCGTGTACTTAATCGCATTTTTCACCAGGTTGGTCATGATCGAATTCAACTTGGCCCGATCGGTATGGATAGCGACCTGCTTGTCCTTCAACGGCAGATGATGATGCATCTCCAACCCTTTTTTAGCAGCTTCCTGGTTGAAGAAGTTGTAGAGGCTCTGCATCTGCTCATTGACGTTAACATCTGACAAAGAGAGGGTGACCTGCCCGGCTTCGATTTTCGAAATATCTATTAGGTCGTTGACGGTATCAAGCATTCGCTGGCCGCTCTTGTGGATGCTTTGGATAAACCTACGTTTTTCATCTGCATCGTATTTAGGGTCTTCCAGCAGGTCGGTAAATCCCAAAATGCCGTTCATCGGTGTCCTGATTTCGTGGCTCATGTTGGCTAAAAAGGCTGACTTTAGGCGATCGCTTTCTTCGGCTTGTTCTTTGGCCCAGACCAGGTCCTGTTCCATCTCGCGCTGTTGGGTGATATCGCGGGCCACTTTAACATAATGGGTTTTGTTACCCTCGTCATCGCATAAGGGCGATATCAGCGCCTCCTCTAGGTACTCTGAACCATCTTTCCGTTTATTAGTCATTTCACCCTTCCAGGTTTGGTCGTTAGTGATGGTCGACCAAAGATTTTTGTAGAAGGCTTTATCCTGTTTCCCGGATTTTAATATACGCGTATGACGACCTATGAGTTCATTGCGGGAAAATTTTGATAAATGGCAGAAAGATGGATTCACGTAGACGAATATCCCCTTCAGGTCGGACAGGGCCATCGCAACGGGCGCCTGGTTGATAGCCTCATAGAGACGGGTGACTTCCGCCTCGGCTTGTTTCTTTCTGGTAACATCATGAATAATCGAATAGAGTAAAGGCTTGCCTTCCAACGTGACATTTCCGCTGTACTCTTCCACATTTCTTATAGCTCCGTTGGCCAGGCGATGCCTGAATTCAGAATAATTACGACCTTTCTTTTTAGCCTTTTGCATATCTGCTTTAATGGACGCATCATCAAGGGTATTTATCTGCTGGATCTTCATAGAGGTAAGTTGGGCGTGGGTGTACCCATAAAATTCCAGCGCTGATTTGTTGGCATCCACAATTTTTCCTGTTTCAGGTTCAATCAGAAGCATGGCCGAGGCATTATCATTAAAGAGTGATTTATACTTTCGCTCGCCTTCTTCGGCTGATAGTTTGGCCTGCTGAAGTTGTTCCATATTCCTCACACGCTCAATGAATGTACCTATGTTATTGGCGATGATTTCCATCAACTCCAGGTCTTCTTTCGAAAAGGCATTGGGGTCGTGGTAGTCCTGCACGGCAATCACGCCTATTGCCTCTCCGGATTCATGTTTTAACAAGGGTGCCCCTAACCAAATTGGAGAGTATTCGCCTACGACTTGTATATCATGTTGCTCCTGTAATTCCTTCTCCCGCTCTGCGTTGACGAACTGCCCCTGGCTCGATTGCCGGACAAAATCGGTAAGGCTTCCTTCGAGAGAGGCCTCCTCCTGCGATTGGTAATTTTCATACTCATCCACATGATAGGGAAAAGAATACTTGCCTGTTTTTTTGTTATAAAGCGCTACATAGAAGTTATCAGCTTTGACTACTTTTTTGATTTCTTTATGTACCCGCGACAGGTATTTTTTCAGGTTTCCTTCCTGAAAGGAAATTTGTGAAATCGAGAGGATGGTTTCTCTGATTTTTTCATGCTTAATTCGCTGGGTGACATCTGCCAGGTGAACGATGGTATTTTTCCTGTCGTTTTTATCGGTAACAACAGAGGAGTTGATTTCCACGGTCCTTAATTTACCGCTACTATCAAACATATCAAACTGATAAGTTAACGGAACATCACCACCCTTTTGGCGTTTCTTATACATTGTAAATACCACTTCCTTACTGCTGTCAGGCAGAAAATTCCTAAAATCCCGGTTCAATAATTCTTCCCTGGTATAGCCGAAGAGCTTAGATATAGTTTGGTTGATAAAAGTAAACTGCATTTTATCATTAATGACACATATCCCGTTTTGTGAATTTTCGATGATGGAACGTAGCTTTGCTTCACTTTCTTTTAAATCTTCCTGGGCATGTTTCCTTGCAGTAATATCAGAAACAAATCCATCATATCCAGTGGGTTGATTATCGTGGTTTCTCAGGGTGCGCGCGGTAATGCATACCCATACGGGCGTACCGTCCTTTTTAATTAAAGGAATTTCCTGTTCTTTGATGATATCGGCCTGGCTGTTATCGAATTTTTCGATGATTTCCTGTCGCTGTTGTGGATTAAAATAAAGCCCCTCAATATTTTTTCCCTGCAATTCATCCACATCTTCATAGCCCAATATCGCGGCCATTTGTTTATTCACTAGTTCAAAAGTTCCGTCGCGACGGGTTTGGTAAAAACCTACCGGCGACAGGTTGATAATATCCCGGTATTTTTGCTCGCTTTTCTTTAAGGCTCTCTCAGCCTTTTTGCGCTGGCTGATGTCGCGCAATATTACCTGCTCAGCTATTTTTCCTTCGTATTCTATGGGTATGATAGAAACTTCCACTTCTTTGCGTTGGTTATGCCAGGCCATAGCCACAGACTCATACTTAGCCGGTACTTTTTTACCGGCTAACCTTTGGCGGTAATAATTCATAACCTTGGGGACTTCTTCGGGAGCTACAAATTTACTAAAATCCGATCCGATAAGCTCCCGTTCCTTATAGCCTGAAACCCTAATTAATTCGGGGTTAGCATATTGGATGAGGCCATCTGCAATGATAAAAATGCTATCGTTCGACGATTCAATCATCGCACGATATTTCTCTTCACTTTTCCGAAGCGCTTTTTCTGCTTGAATTTTTTCAGCATAAGAAGCTTTCTTCTGCATAGCAGCCTGGATAGCCGGAACAAGCCGCTTGAGATTGCTTTTGACAACATAATCGTCAGCGCCTTGCTTCATACACTCTACGGCAGTATCCTCATTCATTGAACCGGTAAGAATTATAAAAGGAACCATGGGAGCTAGCTCTCTGGCTGTTTGAAGGGCTTCCATTCCAGTAAACCTTTCCATATTGTAATCGGAGATAATCAATGTGGGATAGAATTTCCCCAAAGCCTCACGAAATGTATCACTGGTTTCTACATGCATTAGCTCAGAGAATAACCCATTTATTTTTAGATGCTCTTCGATAATAATCCTGTCACTTTTGACATCTTCCGCTAAAAGAATCCGATATTTAATTTGCTTGTTCATGTTACTACCCCAAAGGTATAACAATTTTACCTGAAACTATGCAACTACCTAAATATAAATCATTTTTGTACTCCCTCCCACTTTCGTTATGCGAAGCGCAGCGATACCATCCCGAAACCCGAAGGTTTGGGTTACTGTCAAAAATCGAATTATCATTTCCAGCCCTGAATGCAGGTGCAGCGCACCATAATATTTGTAGCTCAAATATCTTCCGGCGAATTTGCAAAAGGTATAAGCTAATTGGGTTTGCAGGGTATTAGACTGGACAATGGGCCGGTCAAATGACGGACTTACCTTTCAATTGCAAAAAACTCCGGGAGAAGGCATAAGTGACACCACATCCTCCCGGAGTTTATCAATCAGAAAATCAATCTGTTATTTAACCATCTTGAAATTGTAATAATTATTCTGAATGTTTACCGTACCTGAATATACGCCTTTAGGCAAAGCGCCCAGTCCGTTCAAAGTAATTTGATTCGATTCGGTAGTACTTTCTTCCGCCGTAACAAGTTGGCCACTCATATTATAAATTTTTACTAACGCGGTTACTCCTTCCCGGATGTCATCAAAAATAAGCTTTAGTTCATCATTTACTGGATTGGCATAAACCTGCAGGCTTTTGTCCGGTTCCATATTGTTAATACCTAAATCGTCTCGTTGGTACACGCGTACATAATCTATTTCCATGGCGCTTTCAGTGAAACTTTCCTCAATGGTTGGTTGTATGGCAATATTCAGCAGCAAATACTGGTCAGCGTCAAAGGGCCAGGTATCCGCATTTTGCACTTGCGGCTCATAAACGTAATGGGTGTTTCCGTCCACGGCAAATATGAGTTTATCGAGTGTCCATTCCAGCGAATATACGTGGAACCCGGTGCTTGCCGTCGATATGGTTTGCCCGCCATGATTTTCAGTGGCTCCATAGCTCGAAGGCGTATGCGTGGCGCTCTGCACATAGTTTTGGTCACTGCCCCAATGCTCCATGATGTCTATCTCTCCGCAATCCGGCCATGTAGTCGTTCCGTAGCCCTGGGTTTCCCAGTAAGCGCCATCCTCATTGATGTTTTTTCCCAGCATCCATATTGCAGGCCATGTCCCCACGCCCGTAGGCAGTTTGGCTTTTACCTCTACCTTACCGTAGGTAAATGCGAACTTGGAATTCAGCCGTGCGGAAGTATAATTTTTAGTGTGGCCCTGGTCGGTGTAGGTTTCTTTTTTGGCAATGATTTTTAAAATGCTGTCCTCAACCACAGCGTTATCGGTGCGGTCGGTATAATGTTGGAGTTCGTTGTTGAACCAGCTATCCCCCGAGGGCAATTTGGTTTGATGAAACCATTTGTCCGGGTCTACGGCTCCGTCAGCGTCGAACTCGTCGGCCCACACCAGGCTATACTCATCAGGAACACCTTCAACGTCGTCAAAATCATTTTGAGCGGTGGAGATAAAAGAGAAGAATGATGCGATTATAAAAATCAGGGCGAATTTCAAATATCTTTTCATTGGTGTTGTGTGTTATAAGTTCCTATAAACGATTTATTTGTGAGTCAAGTCCTGGCTTTGTGCTATTACCAGTAGTCAGCATCTATTTCAAGGTGTAAAAATATATTTTCTTGTTTGACTATGGGGTCAAAATTAAGAAATATTTTGCCTTGGCGGGATGGCATTGTGCGGGGAATTATGCTTATATGCAACCATTCTCCTATAATTCCAACTCTCCCGGAACTGCCTCCCTCCCGCCCGTCATCTCTAGCGCAGCGAGAGACCTTCAGATTTTATAAACTACGCTTTCCTATCCCCAAATCGACCGCATGGTCTACGGCCTCTACGGCCTTACCGGAGAGGAAATCAAGATGATGGAAGGAGATTTGGGGTGAGGGTGCTTCGCTTAGCATCATTGGTGTAAATGAGGAGGCCCTCAGGGATTCAGTTCCGGAACAAAACAATCCTGCCATGCGGCGGGATTTCCGTTAAATCATTGTAGGAATTCAGACAATTGGGTAATAGAAATAATCTTGGTCGTTTTGATTTCTTTCAAAACCAGTAAATCGGCATCGCCTGTTATTAGGAAGTCTGCCCGGCTGTCTAAAGCGAGATTCAGTAAAAAATTATCTTTCTTATCTCTGCAAATTTTAACATCCGATTTTACCTCTACCACTTTTCCAACAGTATCGATGGTTTCTAATAAATCTAATAAATCCTGCTTTTTGAAATGCTTCTTGAGTTTTGGTCGGTTGGCCACTTCAATGAACTCTTAGAGCAGCTCGGTAGAGAATATCAGTCTGATTTTTTCATTGTCAATTAACTGGTCGATTAATGGATAGTTTTTCGTTATAAGATAGCTTATCCAAAGGTTGGTATCCAATATAACCTTTTTAGTCTTCATACCTGGATTTTCTTACCGACTCCACTTCTTTGGTTATTTCATCCAGCGATGGAGCTCCTTCGGCATTCTCTCTTAATTTGTCCAATAGGTGATTAAATTCGGTCTTATCCTTTTTCTTCTTAATGCGAATAAGATTTAAATCCGCCAAATTTTGCAATAAACGTTTTGCTTTCGGGTTCAATATGTCGATAACCAGTGATTCCATAATACATCCTTTTTCACAAAGTTAATAAATATTGTTCAGTCATGTATCGAATTACGAATGTTCGGGTTTCGTTGCGGGCGGGGTCCACCCCGATGTTATTATCAAAGGTTTTTATAATATCGTGCCCACGGCACTTAGGGGATATATTATTGCTCACCATACTACCATAATTTCATCCCTCCGGGATTCAGCTCCGGAACAAAACAAACCTGTTATGCGGCGGGATTTTCGTGGCGTGCTTTCAGGCATTGATTCCGGATGGGTTCAGTGGCATTGGTGTAAATAAGGAGGTCCTTCGCTTCGCTCAGGACGACTTGCTGCTGGCAGAGACGGAGAAAAAGCCCTGCAAAAAACGCTGTTCCGGCGTTTTTTGCGGGGCTTTTTTTCCCCCTCCCATGCTCGTCGTCCTGAAGGAGGAGCGAAGCGACGACTGAAGCCCGCCCGTACCGAATGTCGGTACATTCGGGCGGGGACCTCCCCATTTACCGTAATGCGGTTTTTCAATTGCCAGGGCGGGGACCTCCTTAATGTTATAAAGTGCCCTTTCTTGGCGGAATAATGTTGTAAGTTTAGCTCCGTTAAATTTTGATTACACCCCTTCGGGGCATTTATTGCAAAACAATAACTCATTTCCTATGGCTTACACCATAGGCTAATGATTTAGCCGCTTTGCGGCTTTTTCATCTATCCCACGCTTGTTGGTGTAAACTGTAGTTTACAATATTTCAAAGCGCCAAGGACACGTCAATCAATAGTTTACCCTGTGAAATCCCTTAAAAGCGGAAATTTCACAGGGCATAGGGTGTCAGTAAAAATGGTAGCGAGAATTTAAAAGCCCTGAAAGGGCGAAATCACCCAAACCGACCGCATGGTCTACGACCTCTACGGCCTTACCAATGAGGAAATTAAGATGGTGGAAGGAGCGTGTGGGGTGAGGATCTTTTGCCAGAGACAGGGGGCAATTTGCAGTTCTCCGGTTATTCATCCTGGTAATCTTCCAGAAGTTCCTGTAATTGGTTTATCAAACTATCCAAATCATTTTCAATAATTGTCCAGACGATCTGATAATCTATTCCGAAGTAGTTATGTACAATGCGGTTTCTGAAACCACGGATACGGTTCCAATCAATTTCAGCATGTTGAATCTTAAAATCATCATCGAGTTTATTGGCTGCTTCTCCGATTATTTCAAAATTCCTTACCGTTGCATCTATTGTTTTATCATCTTTTATAAAAGTATCATAAACCAGGCCGCTGGTATATTTTTTTATTTTAAGAGCTGCGTCCAGCATATCTTCCAAAAGCAAAAGTCTATCTCTTTTAGACATAGATCATATCGGATTTGATAGATTGATAATATTTGGGTTTGATGCCGTTTCTTGAGACCAAATCAACTTTTATACCTAACAACTGCTCCAGTTCATCGGCCAGATCGATAAACCGGATACCCACAGGTTTTGTGAATTCCACCATGATATCCACATCACTCACCGGCTTTTGCTCATTTCTTGCAAATGAACCGAACACAGCGATACTTTTGAGCGGATACTTTTCAAATAACTCCGGCTTATGCTTATTCAAAATGTGCTTAATCTCTTTAAGCGTTTTCATACATCAAAGATAGGATAATTCTCTGCCGATTGCCAAATGTATTTTCTTAACCTCTCAAAGCGAGCGTATAGTTCACCTCTGTGTCTTTACCGGCAGGCTTGTAAACAAGGGGTTGCAACCCCTTGTTTGGCGGTAATGGGGCAAATGAGGAGCCCCTTCAGGATTTAGCTCCGGAAATAAACAATCCTGCCATGCGGAGGTATTTCCGTGACGGGCTTTCAGGCATTGATTCCGGATGGGCTCAGCACCATGGGTGTAAATGAGGAGGCCCCCGCCCGAATGTACTGACATTCGGTACGGGCGGGTCTCACTTCGTTCAAGGCGACTTGCTTTCAGAGGAGACAGAGGAATAGCCCCGCAAAAAACGCTGCCCTTTCCGGCGTTTTTTGCGGGG
>JAIPBX010000003.1 GCA_021738485.1 Bacteroidales bacterium
TGGCATAATATTCACAATTTTCTTCTGTGGGGTAAAAGCTGATTTTATCGAGATACATACTGTCATATACCCCTAAGTCTTCCGGGTACCAGCGGGAAGCGACTGAAAAATCATATTCATCTTCAGTCCCGATAGAGGTATAGTTCTCACCATCATCCCATTGCAGGGGATAATATTGTTGGGGCAGAGGCTCATCCCATTCAAGCTGGATATCGACCCAGTTTATTTTATAGCCTTCCAGGTTGTCTGGAGGAGTAATAAAGTCCACCTCTACATTCACAGTATCGGTAGACCCCGATTCGCCGGTGCTATAAACGGCTGTGGCACAATAACCGAAAGTGCCTCCGAGAGAATTTTCATCAGTATATTCCGTTTCGGAAAGGGGTTCTTCATTGAGCAAGACCCCTTCTTTGTACACATTGAATCCGATAAACTCGCGCTGATTTGTTTCCCTTGAGTTATTGCCGGCTTGTGTTGGGATTTTTCTATTCTCACTGCGGCGAGTTTTAACCGTTGGGTTATGGGTCCATTCCAGATAAACATCTTTGCAGTTTGCTTCCGCTTCCAGGTTATCAGGAGGAACCAGCTCTTCTAAAAGAAGAACTTCTTCTATATAATACTCTCCCTGGATATTTATCACATTTGTGTAGGGTTCATATCCTTCTTTAGTTACCGTCAAATTATATTCTCCGACCCATACCTCCGGGAAGGTAAGTGTGCCGCTTTCAGGAACGGTATCGGTATACGTTGAATCACCGCCTATTTGCTCGAATGTGGCAATAGCACCCCCGGGACTTTCTCCGGTATTTGTGCTTACCAGGAGTAATACTTCCGCATATTCCCGCTCCGTGAATGAAAGGGTTTTTAATTGACTTGTATGGTCAATGCTCTGCTTTACTTGTCCGTTGATTGTCATTAAACCTCCGATTAAAATTACCGGAAGCAATGCTCGTTTTAAGTTTGGTCGTTTCATAAAGATTAAGTTTTAGAGGGTTGTATAGTAAAGACAAAACAGTAAATAAATCCCCCTAATCTGAATATGAATTTTTAATGAAAAGATGCAAATTTGGATTTTGAATATTGGTTTTTTATTGGAATTTGTTGCTTGTAATTTGAAATTTGGACAGGCTTTCCCCACGATATCCATTACATTGGTTCTGAAAAAACAAAAACCCGGAAGAAATCATTTCTTCCGGGTTTTTGTGTTGGGATAAAAGATTTATTTATTGCTCTTGTTCTTTTTTCATTTCTTTCTTAGCCTCCTTCTCCACTGGAGGAAGGGGATGCTTTTTTTCTATGATATTCAATTCAGACAGCAAGTGATCCGCATCGGCAAATTTATCGATTACAAAAAGCACATAGCGGATATCGACACATATGGTGCGCTGTAGTTCAGGTTCGAAGGCAATGTCACCACTCATAGCCTCCCAGTTGCCGTCAAAGGCGATACCTGTCATTTGACCTTTTCCGTTTATTACCGGGCTGCCTGAATTTCCGCCTGTAATGTCGTTATTGGTTAAAAAACATACGGTCATGCCTTCTTTTTTGTTGGCATAGCGGCCATAGTCTTTTTCATTATACAACTGCTGGAGTTTTTTAGGAACAACAAATTCCGGATCATCCATGTCTTTTTTCTGCATGACCCCTTCAAGAGTGGTGTAGTATTCGTAATGAACACCATCGCGCGGATAGTAATCGAGTACTTCTCCGTAGGTCAGTCGCATAGTTCCGTTTGCATCCGGGTAAAAATCTTTGTTGGGTTTCATCCTGCGCAGGGCATGAATAAACTGCCGCTTTGTTCGTTTAAGTTGCCTTTGGGTTTGGCTAAAATTCATCCTCAATTCCATTAACTTACTCTGCAACCCTTTTGCTGCCGTAACAGCCATATCCTCTTCAAAATCGTCTGCATCGGGGTCCTCCAGAAATTCCATGAATTTCTCTTTCGTTGCAAAAATGGATTCTTCAAAGAGGGCGTCAACATAGGCATCAAAACTTTGGTCATAGTCGGCAATGATGGTTTTGTAAACCGGCGGCAATTGTGATAAAGGGATGGAATTATAAATGGTTTTCAGAGAAGCTTTCAACACATCTTTTTCGGTTTGAATATCGTAATTTTTAAAATGCTCTTTTGCTTTCGTTTTATACTTTTTAAGGTCTTCAATTTTTTCTTCCTGGCTTTTATCGGATTTAGCGATATTGCCAATCCCCATATTCTGTAGTGTAAACTGCATCAGCGAAGACCCAAATGTGGCTAAACCGTAATTCCATCTTTTTGTAAAATACATCTTCTTTTGCAGGCTATCATAAGCACTTCTGAAATCTTTTTTGAGGTTTCCGTATTTTTCTTCCCGCTCCGGTTTCTTCCGGATCCATTCCATTAGTTCATTTTCCAGGTTTCTTTTCTTTTCAAGAATATCGAGGTTTTTAAGACTTCTGGATTCGCCCTTTTTGTTTTTCCACATGTTTGAAATCTGGGCCTCTTTCGAGGAATACATGATGCGAACTTCCTCCGACCGATTCATGTTACGCTCCAGGGCGTCCAGAATATTTCGCCCCATTTTGTGGATAGCGGGATTAATGCTATTCAGCGTAGCCTGAATACCATAAGAAGTTCTATAACGATCGGTCCTTCCGGGATAACCCCAAATCATGGCAAAGTCATGCTTGTTGCGATCTTCGAGCGAAAGGGGTAACGCATAATCGGTTTCCAGGGGAACATTGTCTTCAGAGTAAGCAGCTGGGTTACCTTTTTCATCGGCGTAAATCCTGAAAATAGAAAAGTCTCCCGTATGTCGTGGCCACATCCAATTGTCAGTGTCTCCGCCGTAATTTCCTATCGATTCGGGTGGAGCACCTACTAAACGGACATCTTTATAGACTTTGTACACAAAAAGGTAGTATTCATTACCTCTGTAAAAGCTCTCTACCGAAGTAACGTATTTTCCGTCTTCTTCCGCTTTCTTTTCTATTTTTTTCGTAGCTTCTGCAATTTTCTTCGACCGTTCTTTTTCCGGCATGTTCCATGTAACGTCTTGAAGAACACTATCGGTTACATCCTCCATTCTCACAAAGAATGAAGCGGTTAAATCCTCGTTGGGGAGTTCTTCGTTTTTACTCTGAGCCCAAAACCCTTCAGTCAGGTAGTCGTGCTCAACGGAGGAGTGCTCCTGAATGGCACTATATCCGCAGTGATGGTTAGTGAACAATAAACCTTGGTGCGAGACAACTTCGGCGGTACAAAAATTTCCGAAATTGACGATAGCATCTTTAAGGCTTGAGTTGTTGATATCGTAAATTTCTTTGGGTGATAATTTCAGGCCTTTTTCTTTCATTTCCTGGTAGCTTCGGCCTTCAATAAACATGGGCAGCCACATTCCCTCATCAGGGACAAATTTGGCAAATCCCGGAGCCGTTAACATCAATGCGCAAATTATGAGAAATAATTTTTTCATCATTATTAGTTTTAAGTTTAACAATCTATTGAAATTCAAAAAGAAAAGCCATTGAGAACTGTGAAGCTCAAAATGGCTTTCTATGCCAGAATAATTTTAACAGTTTAAAATCTTTCTGGCTTGAGCTTTCCGGACCATTCCAAAGACAAATTTTTACAAGTCGAGGTTGTCTTTGCCCTGTTCAAAAGTCACATCTACCGGAACGTCTGAGTTATTCAGGCGATCAAGGTCATTTTGCAGTTGTGGTGTGATAACACCCTGGTTGTCGATCCATTGACGAGCTTTTTCGTACTCTCCGTTGCCCTGAATATGCAGGATTTTTTCTAAAAGATTAACCATTACTTCATGCATTTTCTCGAAATTGACCGTGTAAGTACCGTCATCGTTGCGGGTAAATGCGCCGTGTTCCCTGAAATAGTTTAAACGCATCATATTTGCTTTTCCATGAGCACTGGCTGCTCCAAACCGGCTGGAACGGAAAATGCTGGCAAAAAAGGTAACATAATTGTCCATCAGCTCCCCTGATGTTAACTCACCTTCTTCATATAATTTCGTTACGATATACAATCCCATGATATCGGCTTTTCCTTCTTCAATGGGAGAGTAGGCTTCCTTAAGAGCTTTACGTACGGGTCCTTTTCCGTTTACGGTTTCTTTGATGCCCATAGCATGCCCAACCTCATGGAACATTGTGTTTTCAAAGAAGGCATTAAATGTAAGATATTTGCGTTGATCAGGGTCAATGAGCATGTCTGAGATAGGAACCAGTATCTTTTCAAACTTGGCTTTCATGGCGTTTTTAAGCATCAGTTTTCGCGTACCGTATTTTACATGTACTTCCTCATCGTTGGGAAGGTTAATGGCTATGGTTTTGCTGCCGGCTTTACAATCTCCGGAATAATATACCGCATCGTAGACATTGATATCCGATTTGGTTCCCGGTACCTCTTTCTTATATTTTTGTTCTACCGGCAACTGCTGCTGGAGCTTAGGCAGCATTTTGGTGAAACGGGTTAATTTTTTACTCCATTCCGGGTCTTTAATTAAAATGAAAGATTCAAATGCGGCTTTATAGCCAAAAAGCCCATCTTCATAATTTTCAATAGGGCCGACTACCATATCGATATTTGAATCTTTCATCTCCATCCAGGCAAAATCACTTTTCTGATATTTGGAAGTTAACAGAGCCTTGGCCCTGAGATTCAGGTATTTCTTCAGACTTGGCTTCCCGGCAATTTTTGCTGCCTTTTTGAGGAGTTTGGAGGCTTTTTCCAATTCCGATTTATAAGCTTCATGATACCACACCGATTTCAAATTTCCTTTATTATCCCGTCGGATGAGTGTGTATAAGCTGGTTTTGTTTTCATTCTCCCAGTTTTTGAATTCCTCTTTATCCATATCAGTAGGATAAAAATTTGCGCCGGCAGGTTTGGGCCCGATTTCTTTGAAAAACGGCTTGTTGTTATTGAGGCGGTCCCAGGGGCCATAATTAATTTTAGCAAATTTTTTGGCTTGTGGGTTTTCGATACGATTTAAAAATTCTTCTTTTTGTCCGATTGTTTGTTCCCAAAACAGGTCACCCATGATGTCGGCCACGTCAAAAAGTATGGGAAGAATTTTCTTCTCTTCTTTTGTCAGGTGATCGATATCGGAAGTTAATGTGAAAGGCGCATAAATATTCAGCCTTTCTTCAAGATTATCGACCGGTGTGAGCTTTTCTGTTTGAGGTAAGTTCCCCGGATGTTCTTCTTCAAGTTCCTCTTCAGTTTTTTGCTGGCTGCATGAGCCGATAATGGCAATGGATAATAATCCAATCGTCAGTCTGGATATTGTTGTAAGCATATTCAAAATTTGTTTGTTAATGTTTGTATCACGAAAATATGAAAAATCTTGATTATCCGGTTGATTGAGGCGATATAAAAATTATTCATCCCGCAAAGCATCTATGGGTTTGATTCGAATGGCTTTTTTGGCAGGTATGATGCCTGCCATCATTCCGGAGACAATTAAAATTATTAACGCCGTGACGGCTATGCTAAAACTGATTTCAGGATTTCTGAATGAATTGCTTTCGGCACCCTGCGAAGCTAATGCATAGCTAATTATCTCTAGTAAACCCACGCCAATCACCAACCCCACATAACCGGCAAAGGTTGTCAGGACAACCGATTCGGTAACCACCTGGGAGATGATCTTACGGGGTGTTGCGCCAAGGGCTCGCTGCACTCCGATTTCCTGGGTGCGTTCTTTTACAATGACCAGCATAATATTACTTATACCTATAACGCCGGCCAGTAAGGTACCTGTGCCGACAATCCAGATCAGTAGATCTATTCCGCTGAATAAGCCGCTGATTTGTGCAAACTGCTCGCCCAGGTTAAAGTATCCGAAAGCTTCTTTATCCTCGGGATGAATAGTATGCCTTTTGGCCAGAATACTCAGGACTTCATCTTCGATCGATTTGACCGGTGTGTCCGGTTGAGCTGTAACAGCAAACCAATGCACGGTGTTGCCGTAATTGTATACTTGTTGTAATGTTGTATAAGGAACAAAAAGTGATTGGCTTTTATCACCACCGAAATTGATGTTGTCATTCAGGGGCTTGAAAACGCCTACTACCTGGAAATATACCCCTTGTATCCGAACATATTCTCCGAGAGGATTTTCCTCCTTCCCGAAGAGTACCTTTTTAACCTGCTCCCCGATGATAGCGACTTTGCGCTTTTTCTTTACGTCAATTTCATTAATAAAACGCCCCTGAAGCATTTGAACGGGATCAATTTTATTCCAGACCGGGGCGTCGCCAAAAATATTAAAATTACCGGCTTCCAGGCCTCTCACAACATTCTGACTGTTGCTTCCATCGGAAAACCCCCGAACACGGGGTGCAACATATTGTATATCCTTTATTTCATTTTTCAATACCCGGGTATCCTCATTGTCGAAACTGAAGCGGCGTCCTTCTTTATAGCCTTTGTAGGCTTTGGTGGTGGACTGACTCCAAACAAACATGCTGTTTGTAGCAAAATCTCCCATTCCGGACATTATTCCGTTTTGCAATCCTTTCCCCGAACCAATCATTATGATAAGCATAAAAATACCCCAAAATACCCCAAAAGCCGTGAAGAATGTTCTCCACTTGTTTTTTTTCAAGGAGCTGAATATTTCTTTCCAATGATCTATATCAAACATAACTTTTCGTTTATTCGTCTCTTAATGCCACTACCGGCTTGATAGAAGCTGCTTTGCGTGCCGGTATGAAACCTGCTATGGCTCCTGAAGCCACTAGTACGACAGTTGCCCTGATGGCAATACCAATATCCGCCGAGGGATGTTGGAAGAATTGAGTATTAAACATCGGCGACACCGCTTCCAGTAATACAACCCCCAAAACAAGCCCGATATATCCTGCAAAAGTGGTTATCACAACAGATTCCTGGAGGATTAGGCCGATAACCCCCCACGGCCGTGCTCCGATAGCCTTACGGATGCCTATTTCTTTGGTTCTTTCTTTCACTACAATAGCCATGATATTGCTCACTCCAACAATACCGGCGATGATAGTTCCTATTCCGATTATCCAGATAAAAATGCGTATTCCTGCAAACATATCCAGCACATCCTGGAGTTGTTCTACTGCGTTCCAGATGTAAAGGGCCTGATCGTCATCTTCTTTAAAATGGTGTTTTTCAGCCATTTGCTGACGGATGCGCTCTTCCATACGAAGGCTTTTTTCTACAGTAGGATTTTTTACCGTAGCGGCGATGGTATGTACACGGTTACTTCCCGAAAAAGCTCTTTGAGCAGTGGATATGGGTGTGTAGATGATTTTGGTATTATCCCGGCGCCCTTCATCATCATCAAAAATCCCAACGATTTTAAATGGAATCCCGTTGATTTTAATGTATTTTCCCATGGCTTCCCGGTTGCTCTTAAAAAAGAAATCTCTCACCCCAACACCAATGGTGGCTACTTTTTCAAAATTTTCGATATCCAGTTGATTAATAAATCTTCCGTTAAGAATTTCGACCTTTTCGATATGCCTGTATTCCGGATTTGCCGTAAATACGTCGAAAGCCGAATGTTTTTCCTGGTAATTGACCCGTGTTGTTCCTAACCTGTATCTTCCCGAGATATATTCCAGGGCGGGTTCGGTTTCTTTGATAAGTTCATAATCGTCATTATGAAACCTGATTCTCCGTCCGGATTGGTATCCCTCATAAGCCTTAGAGGTTGTGCCGGGATTGATCCACAATGTATTGGTAGCTGAGGATGCAAACTGGCTGCGTGTCCCGTTTTCCAATCCCTGCCCAACGCCCAGAAGAATAATCAGCATAAAGATGCCCCAGGCTACACTGAATCCTGTTAAAAAAGTGCGGAGCTTGTTTTTCTTAATCGTAGTGTATATTTCCTGCCAGCTATCCGGGTTAAACATCTTACTAAAAATCAGGTTATTGAATTACTTTGATTTCTTCCTCACCGGTTAGTCCGGATTTTACTTCGATATTAATACCATCGCTTAAGCCCACTTCCACCTCTCTTTTGTCAAATTGGTTTTCCTGGGTTTTTACTTCGACGTAAGGCTGTTCGCCGTCAAACTGGACTAATCCTTCTTTTATGGCCATGACACTATCGCGTCGTTGTAAAACAATATCCGCATTGGCACTGTATCCGGCGCGTATAAAGGTGGATTCTTTAAGTTTTACAGCCGCTTTTATTTCAAACTGAACGGCCCCGTTTTCTTCCACCCCTTTGGGACTGATATATTCGATTTGGGCATTAAATTTTTCTTTGTCAATCGCCCCAATGGTTAGTATTAAGTCCATATTTTCATGGATTTTTCCCACTTCGGTCTCGTCGACTTTACCTTCAAAAACCATTTGGTTCATGTCTGCTACCGATGCTATCGTAGTACCATCATTAAAATTGTTACTTTCGATAACCGAGTTGCCAATCTCCACGGGCACATCCAATACCATTCCATCAATGGTGGAGCGGATAAGCGTGTTGGAGGCTTTGTCGGCTTCTTTCCTCACCCCCTTTTTTATTAGTTCGAGGTTGTTTTCAGCCGCTTTCACATCTTCTTTAGCTGACTGATAGGTTGTTTTGTATTCCAGGAATTCGGCTTCAGAGATGACCTCTTGTTCGTAGAGTTTTTTTCTGCGTTGAAAGTCTGTTTTAGCTTTATCGCGGCGGATTTTCGCTTTCTCAAGGCGTGACTCTGCCTCGTTAAGGTTAACCATGTTAGGGATGATTTTTACCTTAGCAATGAGCTGGTTTTCTTTTACCACATCCCCGGGTTGTACGTATAGTGTTTGAATAATACCGGAAATTTGGGGTTTGATTTCAATTTCCTTCCGCGGGACTACTGAGCCGGTAGCCACTGTTTTTTTGACAATGTCTGTGTAGTAAGGTTTTTGAGTTTCAAATACCTTGGGTTTGCTTTTCGACTTATCGTAAAGATAAACGATAGTTCCGGCAAAAATCGCTATAACAATTGTCCACAGCGTTATCTTTAAGATTTTTTTCATATTGTAATTGATTTGGGATTTTTATTTCGGTTATTTCTTAGTGATTACTTTTTGAGCAAGCCATTTTTCCCGGTCACCATTAATGATGTTCTTCTCAATTAACCCGTCTTTTAGATGGATAATCCGGTCTGTCATAGCTGCAATGTCGTGTTCGTGGGTTACAATAATGACCGTTATACCTGTTTCATTTACTTCCTTCAGTATATTCATCACATCGTAGGAAGTTTGCGTATCAAGAGCTCCCGTTGGCTCATCTGCCAGGATTACTTTGGGTTGGGCGATTATCGCCCTGGCAATTGCAAGGCGTTGTTTTTGCCCCCCGGATAGCTCACTGGGCAGATGTTCGGCCCACTCTTTCAGACCCATTTTTTCGAGGTGTTCCAGGGCCAGGTTGTTACGTTTTTTGCGGTTGATTTTTTTGTAATACAAGGGAAGCGCTACATTTTCCATTGCATTTTTGAAAGAGATAAGGTTGAACGATTGAAAAACAAAACCGATAAAGGTGTTTCTCAGGATAGCGGCCTGGGTCTCATTAAGGTTTTTGATGGGCTTATTATCTAACAAATATTCGCCCTCATCATAATCATCAAGTATTCCAATCACATTTAATAGTGTGGATTTTCCCGAGCCCGAAGATCCCATCACCGACACGAATTCACCGGCCTTGATTTCCAGGTCGATCCCTTTCAGTACATGGAGTTGATTGCCTCCAGCTGAGTAACTTTTATGAATATTCCGGAGTGTGATCATATTTTGATTTTTATGGCTGGGAAAAGAGAATCGATTACTGTGCCATATTACATAAAAAACACAAAGCGAAAGGTTTATATCGATATGTCAAAGTACATTTTTAGCTGTAACTGTTCGGTTTGTCTACACCGGTGTACACATGCGGACGGTGGGTGTGGAATTGGTAATTGGTTAATTGGTAATTGGTTAATTGGTAATTAGTTAATTGGTAATTAGTTAATTGGTAATTAGTTAAGAAGTTTTCGGGTAAGTGCGCTCAAAGTGCACTAAGAAGAATGTTTGAGATTACTATCATACACCCGGATAAATCCGGGAGCTATTCTCATAAAGCGTTATTAAACAATTGACTATGAGATTAGCACCAGCCTTCAGGCTGGTGTCCTGAAGTGGCCCCAGAAACTTTCCCCAGCCCGCTTTGAGCGGGCTTCCAATTCGTGCGTGAGAACTCGGGCTTCAAATCCCCGAATTTTTCCCTATTTGAAAAACCCGATTAACCATTATTAATGCGCCATTCAGCCATACAATCACTCAACCATTCACCTACTCTTTAAATTCCTTCGGCTCTTGGATAGTAAATACGCGGTTGATGTTGAAACCAAAGTAGATGTCGCCATTGCCCCATTTGCCGCGGGTTTCGGTGATAAAGCCTCGCTCAAACATGGGCTGGGAATTGGTTAGATGAAGCTGGAAGACATGTCCGCCGGTTTCGAGGTCAACACCTATGGCCAGGGCATTTTCGTATTGCGGGTCATTACGTTCTCCGAAAACGTGGAAATATTCGGCATTAATACTCAGGCTGCCGGTAATCATGTAGCGCCCGCTAAATCCGGTAGCGAAGATATCGTTATTGTCGTTGTTATCTTCCACCAGGTTTTTATGTACCAACGAAGGGGTAAGCTGAAGGGAAAGTTGGTCATTAAATTTCCGTGCGATTAGAAGCTGATGCACGTAGGAAACGTGGGAGGAGAAATGATTATTACGGTCGGGCTCCTGCCATTTCAGGGTGTTAACGTCTGTGGCGGCCAGGTAGGATACAGTAACCGGCATGGTTTTTTTCCCGCTGCTTTGCCTGAGCATCCGGTACTTGATATAGCCGTCGAGGGTTTTTTGGAAAGAACTTCTTCCGATACCGACAGCCAGGCGATCGGTTAGGCCATAATGGAGGTCCAGGCGTATAGTGGCCTGGTCCAGTCCGAAAAAATCAGAAATCCCTTGGTTGATGCGCCCGAAATGATGGGATACTACAAACTGTAATACCCCATATGACGGACTTTTAACAGAGTGCCCCTGGATGACACGGGTGGATTTGAAGATAGCGTCGGCATAGGTGGTTTCCGGTTCATTATCATCGAGCATACCCATCAAATCATCCTGGGCAAAGGTAGAGGATGCAAAAACCAATATGAGTGGTAAAAACAAGGTTTTCCGAATATACGTCATAAAGGTTATTTTTTAAATTTCTTTAATTTACAATCTACCGTTACTTTGACTTCTTTTGCGATATTTTCCCGGACAGAAGACGGGATTTTAATATCGTAATCCGCTACGGTTACCATAAATTCCGCCTGGGCATGCACCGTACCCCCCTCCACGGTAAGTGTGCCTTCTTCCTTTATACTATTTGTTACGCCATGAATAGTGAGCTTTCCCCCGACTTTGGCCGGGTATTCCCCATTTTTTGTAAAGTCGATTTCATCAATATTTGTAATTTTCCCTTTAAGAGTGCTGTTGGGATATTTATCCGACTCCACGAACTTTTCATTAAAGTGTTCCTGCATTAATGCTTTTTTAAAAGAAAAAGATTTCATCAACACTTTGAAAACCACTTCTCCGGTTTCGCTGTTCAGGGCAGCCTGAACCTGTCGGTTGTGTGCTTTGATATCTTCTACGGGTGTCGAACTGAAAAATCGGATATAGCCGTTTTTCGTGATATATCGTTGAGCCGTTACGCTGCTTGCCATAAGCAGTAGCAGTAATAAAAGATTCAGTGTTTTTTTCATAGTTATTTCGATTTTATGTTAGTTAAAAGAGCAATGTTCCATGATCACATCTGTATCGTTGTATCCTGTACACAGGCCTTTGATGCTTACATTGGCCGGTGTGGACAGGTTTTTCGCTTTCTGGTTATATTTTGGCAGCAAAGTACACCGGATCCCTTCATTACCAAACATCCCTGTTGAAAAAACGAAAACTCCTATTGTAAGAGAATCGGTTTGTATCACCTTATCCAATTCACCTTTAACCTGGATCATCTTCCCGGTATATTTCTTATTGGCCGCAACTGTTTGATTTTTAAACTCATCGTAAAATTCCTTAGCCGAAAGGGTGTATTCGGCCACTTCCTTTTCATAATCAGGATGCGGCTTGTTGTAGACAAACCGGTAGACCAGAAAAGCGGCAATGATGCCGATTAGAGCCAGTATCCCGATAATTTTCAATGTTTTTCTCATAATACTTTGGTTTTACATTATTAATTTCTTGGCGTGCCGTTATCGATCCAAATCCTGATTTTTTTCAGGTCACAATCAGGGAGTTGTTCTGCATCTTTAGGCATCGGTGTATAACCGGGCTCGTGGTTTACAGCTCCCCATAGTTGCCCGTTTTCAGCTATTGTTTTCAAATCCTGATAGTTATCAGTAAAAACCCCTGCATTAGCTGACACTTGATTATGGCAGCTATTGCAGTTGTTTTCCATAATAGGAGCAATTTTTGTTTCGTAAGTTACATTGGTTGTGTCGCATTGGCTGCTTTGCGGATAAAGGTCTTCCTCATTATCGTAGTAGCAACCCCCAAATAAACCTGCAAAAAATATTATGGCCGGTATAAAAAAGAGTTTTTTCATGACATTAATTCGGTGTTCCGTTTTCTATCCATTTATCTATTATTGTTGTATTACAATTGCTTAGCGGGTTTTCAGGCGGCATTTGCGGGTAACCCTGCTGATCATTCATTACACCCTGCAAAGTACCGTTGTTGGCCAATACTGCAACCTGGTCATAGTTTTCCAGAACCACTCCGCCGTTTGCTGTGGCTTCATCATGACATCCCAGGCAGTTGTTACTGATTAAGGTGGCTACCTGGTCGGTATAGGTGACATCAGTTGTATCGCAACTTGTTTCCATACATTCATTGTTTTTTGCGCCCTGGGCTATCCATGTGCGAATCATATTAATTTTATCCTGCGAAAGACGATCATTAGGAGGCGGAGGCATGCGGTCGTCTTCGTCTTCTTCCGTTATTTGTTCATAGATTTCACTGTTATCCGGCCTGCCGGGCTCCACATCTCCGGTTTCTATGATGTCCCGGTAGTTGGTGAGTACCACACCTTCCGTTGCCGATTCCTGGCTATGGCAACCCATAGTGCCACATGAGGATTGCAATACAGGTAATACGTCGTTTTTGAAGTACACCGTATCATCAGAACATTCCACCATATTATCGCCATTGTCTGTTGTATCACTATTATCCCCACCTCCATTGCTTTCATCGCCGGGGCGTACCATATCGTTCGGTTCATGGGTGCAGGAGAACGCTATGGCTCCAAGCATTAAGAAAAATAAAAAACTCTTTTTCATAATTTTTCCTGTCATGACATTCTAATTAACAATTATTTTTCCGGTATGGTGTTTAATTAACTGAATTTTAACAATTTAATTTTTAATAAACTTTGCCGCCCATGAGGCTTTTGAAGTCTTTTGTAGTATTTTGAGATAAGTCTCGGTATTTAAGTGGTCAATAGCAATCCTCGCCTCCCGTTTGGCCATACTGCCAGACAGAAATGTCCGGCTGCTCCAATGGTTAATCCGAGTATGATACGAAGAATTTTGTCAGTTTTACTTACATTGCATTTCATAAGATTGATTTTTTTCAATTAAAAAGAATTACTTCTTGCAAAATTCTTATTATTGTCACCCTAATGAGCAATAAATGTTTATTAGTAAAGTTATTAAAAAAGTTCGTAATATTTCAAGATATGATAAGAGCATTGTTTACTTTTCTGATTGTAAGCTTTTTTATGGTTTCAGGGTTACATTCGCAGGATTCGGATTTAAACCAATTTTATGATCACTTACCATATAACCAAGCTATTTCATTGGCATTTGGCGATGACAATATATATGCCGCAACACCATTCAGCCTTTTTACATACAATTTGAATGATTATAGTGTGGAGCGCCTGACGAGGGTGGAAGGCCTAAACGATATTGATATTAGCCGGATCGACTATAATAATCAGGAAAACGCTTTGTTTATAGCCTATAAGAACACCAATATTGATCTTATTAAAGACGGCGAGATTATTAATATTTCGGATATTAAAAGGCAGCAGATATTGGGGAATAAGACCATTAATGAGATTTATATGAAAGGCAAATACGCTTACCTTGCCTGTGGTTTTGGTATTGTGGTGGTCGACATAGTACGGGAGGAGATTCATGATACTTATAAGATCGGACCGGATGGAAGTTTGATAAATGTGTATGATTTTATCTATCATCCCGAAGACAACCATTTTTATGCGGCAACAGAATCGGGGATATATTCCGCAGATGCTGATAGCCCCAATT
Organism: Bacteroidales bacterium; assembly: GCA_021738485.1. Lineage (GTDB taxonomy): Bacteria > Bacteroidota > Bacteroidia > Bacteroidales > JAIPAH01 > JAIPAH01. The sequence continues at coordinate 14,302 of JAIPBX010000003.1, forward strand.
TGGCTCATTTTATTTATTGGCATAAAGATACTACCCTGAGCAATAATAATGCGGTTTATAACCAGTTGGTATCGCATGGAAAGTATGTGGTGACTAATAAGCATGGAGAAGAGTATGATAATGATACCATTTTATATAAAGATGGTACAAATTGGATAAAACTGGAGGCAGAAGAAGCCCAGAATCATACTAATGCATCCAATATCCGAAGTAATGGGGATAAGTTATTGATATCCCACACGAGAGCCGTTCGTTTTTTTGATGATGAGTTCAATTTTACCGGAAACATTTATACTTATGGTGAAGGGAAGGTGCGTCCTAGTCCTTATGATTGCTGGCAGGATGCAGATGGAAATTATTGGGTAGCAGATGGAATACAGGGATTGGTTAAAACCCAGGGGAATTACAACACCGAATTTATAAGACCATCAGGACCCGCTTATCCGGCCTCGTTCGATATGGCTTCATTTGAAAATGATCTTTGGGTGGCCTCGGGAGGCTATCAAAGTGACTGGAGCCCTTCCGGTCTGAATAATGGGGCATACACTTATTTAAATGGTGATTGGAAATCCTTTAACCGAAGGAATATGCAAGCTTTTGATACAATACGGGATGTGGTTACCGTAGCCATAGAGCCTGGCACCGGCGAACGTATTTACATGGGTTCATGGACGCAGGGATTATTGGAATTTTCAAAGAATGATGGTATACAGCAGATCTATGATAAGAGTAATAGTACTTTGCAGGGAAACCTTGCAGTTACGGGATATGTGCAGGTGAGTGGACTGGGATTTGACGATGAAAATAACCTTTGGGTTGCGAATACAGGGGTGAATGATGTGCTTTCGGTCAAAAAAGCCAACGGAGAATGGAAAGCTTTTAATTTAGGCTCACAATCCAGTGGAAGTTTTATCGGAGAGATGATCGTTGATGCGAATAACCAGAAATGGCTGCTTACAAGAGAACATGATATACTGGTGTTTGATGATAACGGCACAATCGATCAAACGCAGGATGATAATGTCAGGATACTTACTTCTGCCCAGGGGAATGGGAACTTGCCGGGTTCGCAGTCTGTATATTCCATAGCCGAAGATTTGGATGGCAATATTTGGGTAGGAACCGATGAAGGCGTGGGAGTTTTTTATAATCCTGAGAATGTATCGGCCGGCGAACCTGTCAATGCTGAAAAACCGAAGGTGGAAGTGGATGGGTACGTACAGTATCTTTTAAGTTCTGAAAAAGTTACGTCAATTGCCGTAGACGGCGCTAACAGAAAATGGTTTGGTACGGAAAGAGCCGGTGTATTTTTGATGTCGGAGGATGGTACGGAACAGATCAAGCATTTTAATATTGATAACAGCCCGTTATTCTCCAATGAAATTAACTCTATGTCTATTACTGATAATGGGATGGTTTTTATAGGAACCTCCAAAGGAATAATATCTTACAAGAGCGATGCTACTCCGGCACCTTCTTCCAATGACATTTTTATCTATCCTAATCCGGTAACCAAAGGTTATGAGGGACCTATTTACATAGAAAACCTGGTGAAAGATGCTAACGTAAAAATTACTGATATTAGTGGGAATATTGTTTATGAAACCACTGCCAAAGGAGGGTTGGCTACATGGAAAGGAGCTGATTTTGGGGGTGAGCGAGTAAAAACAGGGTATTATTTGGTTTTTGCTTCTAATGAGGACGGAAGTGAGGCCATTGTATCAAAAATTCTGGTAATTGACCAATAATGCTTCATAAAACCAAGGGGATTTTTTTTCAGAAAATTAATTACTCTGAAAGCAGTTTAATTGTCAGGATATATACCCGCAAGTTTGGTCTGCAATCGTACCTGCTGAAAGGTGCCCGGAAGAAAAGATCCCGGATGCAGAGCAATGTTCTACAGCATCTTGTCTTGCTGGATATGGAGGTTTATCACCGCGAGAATGCCAACCTGCAGAAAATAAAAGAATTTGGCATTTCCAGGCATTTCGTGGAGATCCCCTATAGCATACGAAAAAGTGCTATTGCCATGTTTCTCAACGAGGTGCTTATTAAAAGCATAAAGGAGGAGGAGGCCAATACTTCACTTTTTGAATTTCTGGAAAACGCCCTTGTTTTCTTAGATAACACACAGGAAAAAGTCACGAATTTTCATTTAATATTTCTTTTACAACTAACGCGTTTTTTGGGATTTTATCCGCATAACAATTTTTCCCGACAGACCCCTTATTTTGATATGAGCGAAGGTCGTTTTATTTCTTCAATGAGACATCCCCAGGTCATGGATGAATCGAAGAGCTTATGGCTTAGTCGCCTTATGAAGGGGTCTTTAGAAAACATGGATCAATTACAATTACCCCATGAGCAACATACCGGGTTAATGAAGAAAATTCTTGATTATTACACGCTTCATTTGCCGGGATTTTCAAAGGTAAAGTCAATGGAAGTTCTCCAGGCAGTTTTTTTGTAACTCGCTAAAATACAAAGTCTAATTATAGCTTACAGGCTTTTATATCTTACTTTTCGGAGGGATATTTCATAGCCCTCTTTTGCACAATGGGGGCATGTTTCATGGTTCTCCGTGTGCTCCAAATGGCAACGATCACATACATACCTTTCAATGGTCACTAAGTGGCCTTTTTCGCTTATGAGTAATGCAATTAAACCCGCTAAAGGGGTTAAAAACACAGACAGTAAAACAACCCAGACCGGTTTTATTCTGAAATTTCTGGAGGCCTTATAAAGTATTAAGACGAATACAACATAAATCAACCCTCCAATTAATAAAAAAGTTATTTGCATTTAAACTACAACAATTATCCCTCAGCTCCTCTGCGGGCAAAAATAATAATTGTTTTTGGATTTCTTTGTTTATTTGTTTTTAAAACTTAATCAAAAGCAGATATTTTTTTTCGATCGTGGCACAAGTCAAAAAAAGCTGCCTTTAACAAAAGGCAGCTTTGGTAACTAATACTGTAAGACGTTTTTATTCACATTCCAAAACTTCTTCCATCTGGTATTTAGCAGCTTCACTGCTGGGGCCATTCAGGGCCTTTTTATAAGCCTCACAAGCCTGCTGGGTCTTATTTAATCCTGAATAAGCGTTTCCTAACTCAAAATAGACATTTCCTTTCAGGTCTTTATCCGGCTCGCTGTCCAGAGCTTTCTGTGCGAATTTCGCTCCTTTTTCATATTGCCTTTGTTTGTTATAAACTACAGAAGACAAATAGAAGCCCTGGGCATTACCCGAACCATACTTGTTGTATTTTTTAATGTCATCAAGGGCGGCGGCATAGTTTTCTTCATCTACTTTTGCCTTGGCCTTTTTAAGATAATAAGTCTGGACTGAAGATACGGCGCTGCGTGCCGATTTGCCATTGGGGTTTATTTCTTTAATTTTCTTTACCGTAGATAGCATTTTGTCTTCTTGATTCAGCGATTTATATATCAGCAGCTTACCCAAATAAGCTTTAGCATATTTGTTATTGAACTCAATAGCTTTATCAAAATACTTGTGGGCTTCTTCAAAATTTTTCTTTTTACGATTTGAATTGGCAATAGCGTTATAAAGAGCTGGAACATTACGGGCCGCTTTTTTATAGAGGCTGTTGTTATTATATTTTTGAGCTATTTCAGCAGTTTTTTTGAACTTATTGGCCGCTTCCAGGTAATTTTTGCTTTTATAAGCTTCAGAGGCGGCTTTGAAATGCATTAGCGGTAACTGTTTTTTTGCCGACTCTTCAATATTCAATGCATCCGGACCAGCCATTTCGGCCAGGTCAATGGCTTTTTTGAATTGGTCCGCTGCTTCTTCAAATTTTCCTTCCTTCTTGAGACTTATCCCCTCGTTTAAGGCTGCGCCGGCCTCATCAACCGATTGTGCCTGAACCAGCACTGATGTCCCCAATAAAAACACGATGGCTAAAAATACTTTTTGGATTGAATCTTTCATAATAATAAATTTTTGATTATAAACTCATTTAAAAACAGTTGCAGGCAAAAATAAAAAAATATCTCAGTGCAACAACCATTAAATTTTTGACAAAAACTCTGCCAAAGGTAGCCCTATGCGTAAAGCCCCCAGAATGTTATATATTGAATACCAAGCTTATTTGAACCATTGTTCCACCTCTTCGAGTTGGAGAGCCGGAATTTTCAATTTGTTTTTTTTGCGATAACCGTTAAGTTTTTGGTGCACCTGTGTCGGCTTCTCGTTTTTCATTTCTTCGGGTGAGCTGTAACCGGCTTTTATTACATGTTCAGCCCACTCATCGGGAACACCGATTTTTTTGAAATCTTCGGGCGAAGGAGCGGGTTCCTGCTGCTTAGGGCGCATCTGTGGGAACAGAAGGACTTCCTGAATAGAAGGTTTATTAGTCAAAAGCATAATCAGCCGGTCTATGCCTATTCCCATTCCTGCCGTAGGAGGCATCCCATATTCCAAAGCATTGAGAAAATCATAATCGATGTACATGGCCTCATCATCGCCTTTTTCAGATAGGCGAAGTTGCTCTTCAAAACGTTCTTTTTGGTCGATGGGATCATTCAGTTCGGTGTAAGCATTGGCAAGTTCTTTACCGTTGACAATTAATTCAAAACGCTCGGTTAATTCGGGGTTGTCACGGTGCTTTTTACAAAGCGGCGACATATCCACCGGGTAATCCATAACAAAAGTCGGTTGGATAAGGTAGGGCTCGACTTTTTCTCCAAAAATTTCATCGATCAGCTTACCCTTACCCATACTCTCGTCGACCTCAAGTCCCAAATTACGGCATGTCTCACGAAGTTCTTTTTCATTCATTCCATTGATATCAATGCCGGTATTTTCTTTGATAGCATCGTGCATTCTTATCCGCTTAAAAGGGCGCTTAAAATCCAGCATGTTCTCGCCGGATTGTATTCGGGTGGTTCCTTTTACTTGTTTGATAGTTCTTTCAAGCATTTGTTCGGTAAAGTCCATCATCCAGCGGTAATCCTTGTAGGCCACATAGATTTCCATAACCGTGAATTCGGGATTGTGTGTTCGATCCATTCCTTCATTGCGGAAATCTTTAGAGAATTCATAGACGCCTTCAAAGCCTCCAACAATTAGTCTTTTCAGGTATAACTCGTTGGCAATTCTCAGATAAAGCGGGATATCCAGGGCATTGTGATGGGTAACGAACGGACGTGCGGCAGCTCCTCCTGGAATAGGCTGCAAAATGGGGGTCTCCACTTCGAGGTAATCCTGCTCATTAAAAAAGGTGCGCATCGAATTGATGATGCGTGTTCTCTCAATAAAGGTATCGCGACTGCTTTTATTGACAATCAAATCTACATAACGTTGGCGGTAGCGCTGCTCCTCATCGGAGAAAGCATCATAAACCTTACCGTCTTTTTCTTTTACAATAGGTAGCGGTTTCAGGGACTTGCTGAGCACCTTAAATTGTTTAACGTGAATGGTGATTTCTCCCATTTTTGTTTTGAATACGCTGCCTTTTACACCGATGACATCCCCAATGTCAAGGAGCTTTTTGTAGACAGTATTATATAGTGTTTTGTCTTCGCCGGGGCACAAATCATCGCGGCGGAAATACACCTGGATACGTCCTTTTTCGTCTTGAATCTCTGCAAAAGAAGCGGCTCCCATAACCCGGCGTGTCATAATTCTTCCGGCAATCGAAACATCCTGGTAGGAGGTTTCATCTTTCTGGAAGTTTTCATGAATCTCCTGTGAGGTCGTATTCACTTCATAGCCTTCGGCCGGGTAAGGTTCTATTCCAAGCTTTTTTAGCTCTTCAAGGGATTTACGTCTGATAATTTCCTGTTCGCTCCGTTCGTTATTCATATCAATAAAGCCTCTTAATTTTTTATAAATGAGGTGCAAAGATAAAAAGTTTGTGCATTGAATGGCTTGTTAAAGAAACATTAACTTTGCAATGGTTTTTTAATGGGATAGGATGATGAAACGTAAGCCGCAGTGGTTAAAAACACCCTTTCCGAAGGGGAAAAAATACATGGATGTCAGGGACGTGGTTGAAAAAAATCGTTTACACACGATTTGCACAAGTGGGAAATGCCCGAATATGGCAGAGTGCTGGGGCAACGGAACGGCCACTTTTATGATTCTGGGAGAAATCTGTACCCGCTTATGTAAATTTTGTGCCACTCAGTCAGGTAAACCTAATCCTCCTGACTGGGAAGAGCCGAAACGGCTGGCTGAAACCATCAGGACTATGAATTTGAAGCATTGTGTGATAACTTCGGTAGACAGGGATGATCTGGAAGATGGAGGGGCCGCTTTCTGGGCTGAGACGGTGCGCCGGATTAAATCTGCTAATCCCGGAATTACTATAGAAACGCTGATTCCTGATTTGGATGCTCGTAGTGACAACATTCAAAAAATAGCTGATGCCCATCCCGATGTTATATCTCATAACCTGGAAACGGTGAGGCGGCTAACCCCGCAAATCCGCAGCAGAGCCAAATATGAGGTGAGCTTGCAAACATTACGGATTGTGGCTCAATCCGGTATAAAGACAAAATCAGGATTTATGGTGGGAATGGGTGAAACGCAGGAGGAAGTATTCGAGACAATGGATGATCTGTTAGAGGTGGGTTGTCAGATTGTTACCATAGGTCAGTATATGCAGCCTACACGAAATCATTGGCCCGTGAAGGACTACGTTCATCCCCAGGTGTTTGAAGAGTATCGTAAAGCAGGTTTGGAAAAAGGATTCGGTTATGTAGAGAGTGCTCCTTTAGTGCGCTCTTCATATCATGCAGAAAAACATGTTGAATAATGAATAATGAAGTCGTTTTTCAGAATTTAAAGGCCATTTCTTTTAAGGAGGCATGGGATTACCAGGAACAATTGTTCCAAAAAATAATTGAAGGAAAAAGAGCCGTCGACAAAAACTATAAACAATACCTTTTATTTTGTGAGCATCCTCATGTTTATACCCTCGGAAAAAGCGGTCAGGAGCAAAACCTCCTTATTTCGGAAGAATTCAGAAGGAGAAAGCAGATTGAATATTTTAAAATCAACCGCGGGGGAGATATTACCTACCACGGACCAGGGCAGCTTGTTGGTTACCCGATAATTGATCTTGAAGAGTATCAGTTAGGAGTAAAAAGTTATATTTTTCATCTTGAAGAAGTTATTATCCAGGTCCTGAGGGAATATGGTATAGAAGCCTCGCGCCTGAAGGGGGTTATCGGTGTATGGCTTGATACTGACAAACCATCCAGAGCCCGGAAGATATGTGCTATCGGTGTGCGGACAAGCCGGTTTGTTACAATGCACGGGTTTGCTTTTAATATAAATACGGATTTGCAATACTTTGATTATATTAATCCGTGCGGGATTACAGATAAAGGGGTGACCTCTATGCAAAAAGAGCTGGGCAAGAAAGTGGATTTTGAGGAGGTTAGCGGTGTCGTTAAGCAAAAATTCAGGGAAGTTTTCGGGATGAACTTCCTTTAATGAGAAGAGAATGTTTTCATAAAAGGATAAATGGCTTACATCAGTAGAGAAATTTCAGTTGGTAACGTAAAGATCGGGGGCTCACACCCCGTTCGATTTCAGTCAATGACCAATACCCACACGATGAACACCCGTGCGACGGTAGAACAATCCATTCGAATGATTGAGGCCGGTGCTGAGATGGTACGCATTACTGCCCGCAACTTGAAAGAAGCTGAAAATCTCAAGGTTATAAAAAATGAACTACACCAGGCGGGGTATGAGGTCCCCCTTATAGCCGATATTCATTTTAATCCGAAAGTAGCAGAGATAGCCGCCGGGCATGTAGAGAAAATCCGTATCAATCCCGGGAATTATGCCGGCCGCAATGCGAAAGGGAAGATGCATTTTACAGAGGAAGAGTATCAACAGGATCTTGATAAAATCCGGGAAAGGATAAGACCATTGATCTCTGTTTGTAAAAAGCATGGAACGGCCATGCGGGTGGGAAGCAATCATGGATCATTGTCGCCAAGGATTACGGACAGATTTGGAGATACGCCCGAAGGTATGGCTATCTCGGTAATGGAGTTTTGCCGGATTTGTGATGAATTGGATTTTCATAATATCGTAGTCTCAATGAAATCCTCCAATACCCGTGTAATGGTTCATGCTACGCGGCTTTTGGTTAGGAAAATGGAGGAAGAGGGGTTTTATTACCCGGTTCATTTAGGAGTTACAGAAGCCGGTAGTGGTATCGAAGGCCGGGTGAAATCTGCCGTTGGAATCGGTACTTTACTTGCGGAGGAAATTGGTGATACGATCAGGGTTTCATTGACCGAATCCCCGGAAAAAGAATTGCCTGTTGCTTCAAACATAGTGGAGGCCGTACAATCAGAAAAGGAGAAAGCCCGTAATGGAAAATTATATCCGGCCATTGGCCTGCCTTTTTCTTACCAAAGAAGAGAATCATTCAGTCTTGAAGCAATAGGAAATAAGTCTTCTCCTGTAGTTATTAGCCCGGACTCCAACACCGGATTTTACAAGGGAAATGCTCCGGATTTTATTTTTTCAGATGGGAATAAGGGAAATGAGGTTCTTTATTCATTTGATAGAAAAAATGATTCCCGGACAGCGTATTCGCTTTCGGAGGTGCATCAGATTAAAGACTCTGGGATCTATACCGGTTTAAACTTTGTTAAAATCAGGAATATCAAGGAATTAGAGGCTGTTCATCAGGTATTGGCCAATAAGCCGTTTGCGTATATTTTATTGGCTAATCCAGCCGGTCAACATGAGATGATTCATTTTTTGGAAAACGAAAAGGCTAAGAATCCCGTAATCCTTTATCATTTTAACGAAACTAATGACTGGGAGGCTTTTGCCATTGAGGTTTCATCTTTACTGGGTCCGTTTTTTATTAATGGCCGGGCAGATGGTATATGGCTCGATAATCCCACGCACGCAGTAAAGGAGGTGGCAGCACTTATGTATACCATTTTGCAAGGCAGCCGCAGCCGTATTTCAAAAACCGAATTTATCGCGTGCCCTTCCTGTGGTCGGACAGAGTTTGATATTGAGCAAACCCTTCAAAAAGTGAAAGAAAAAACCGGTCATCTGAAAGGATTGAAAATTGCCGTAATGGGTTGCATCGTCAATGGCCCCGGCGAAATGGCTGATGCGGACTATGGTTATGTGGGAGCGGCTCGCGGAAAGGTTACCCTATACAAAGGAAAGACGGTTAAGAAAAAAAATATCGCTGAGGAGAAGGCGATTGATGAACTTATCAATCTAATTAAAGAGGAAGGCGATTGGAAGCCGGTTTTTCGATAAAACCTCCCTGCTTACTATAGGAAGTATTAATAAATTCCCGATAATCGATCTTAAAAATCGACAGGAAGGATGGGTCTTACAATTCATTGGTAAGATGGAATCATAGCCAAATGCCCTAAGAAGGAAAAAGTTAAGTGTCTTCGCCTCTCAAACGTATACCACTGATATAGTTTTTTACCTCGCAGCCTTACTCTGTTTTTCCGGGGTGAATTGCTCAAACTGTTGTTTTGCTTCCTGCGGAACATACATCTGTACTGCTTTTGGGATGATTTCAAAGGAGAAAGGTGAATGCCCCAGCGATTCACCGTCGGCTTCCAGGTTGAGTTTGCGGCTGTTTTTGGATTCGATGGTTATTTTCTGCCCTTTGTGAGTCGAGACTTGTGGCAGAGTAACGAATGTGCCGTCGTAAAGCTTTTTCAGCGAGCGGATTACCAGCATTTTCCCTACTTTCCGGATAATGGTGACATCAATCAATCCGTCGTTGGGCCGGGCAAAGGGGAGCTGTTTTAGGCCATTCCCATTAAAACGGTTGATGCCTACGTTGATACTGAAAATATTGGCCGGGATTTTCTCATCATCAACCTTGATATGGGTGTTCACCGGATTCCATTTGAAAAGGCTGTAAAAGATGTTATAGAAGTAGGACAATGGGCCGCCTTTGCCTCTTTCTTTCTGGGTGTTGGTCTTTTGCGCTACCAGGGCATCGTAGCCAATTCCTGCCATGTTGATAAGGTAACGGGAATTGGGCATGTCACCATCGTAAAAATGAACCAAAGCCGCATCCTGAATAAATGTGGTGCCCGCGGCAATAATTTTGATGGCTTCCTGGTAGTCCAGTGAAATTCCGTACATCCGGCACCAGTCGTTGCCTGTGCCTACGGGAATAATGCCCACGCTGATTTCGGTGGCCGGATATTTTTTCTGGTGATACACGCCGTTAATCACCTCATTCAAAGTGCCGTCGCCGCCCACTACTATGATTTTTTTGTAATCCTTTTCCACGTGTTTTTTGGTAAGCTGGATGGCTTGATATTTCCGTTGTGTGAACACCGACACAAACGAAATGTTGGCCTCCTCCAGTAACTCGGCGATGCGGCCCCAGTCTTTTTCGCCCTTACGCCGGCCGGCGTTGGGATTGACTACGACCAACCAATCATCATTGGTATTGGGCTTAATTGCTTTCATTTACTAATGGCTTAACGATAACTCAACACAAAACTACAAAAATTCATTTCTATTGTTCGATGATGCGGATGAGTTCATCGCGGACCCGTATAATGTCAAACTCCTCTTCTGCCATTCTTCGGCCATTTTTTCCAAGGGTTTTCCGTTCATCCGGGTGATAATGAAGATATTCGATTTTTTCCACCAGCGATTCAATATTTCCGTTGTCGATAAGGAAACCGTTTTTTCCATCTTTTATAAGCTCAGGATTGGAGCTGACATTAAAACCAATCACCGGTCTCCGGCAAGCCATAGCCTCTGCGATAACATATCCAAATCCCTCCCAGTAGGAAGTTAAAACAAAGACATCAATTTCGTTCATAAATCGTGCAGTATCATCAACAAATCCGGGCAACACGAAATACTCTTCCAAACTTTTTTCTTTGATTTTGTGCCGGATGTCTGCTTTAAGCTTGCCTTCCCCACCCAGGATGATTTTGAAAGGTACTCCCTTTTCCCTGAGTTTTTCGGCAATTTCAATAAAGCGGTGCAGGCCTTTTTGTTTCACAAAGCGCCCGAGGCTGCCGATAACGATTTGATGTTTTTCGTTAGCCTTCCCATTACCGCAGTTGTAATTTTCCAGCTTAAGGCCGTTGTAAAGAACCCGGATTTTCTCCCTGGAGATGATATGAGGATTATTTGTGAGGATGGTATCCCTGGTGGCTTTTGAATTGACAAGTACCAGGTCCAGGATGTTTCGGTAAAGATAGCGGTTAAGTATGGAGTTGTTTACAGGAATAGCACTTCCGCGGCGGTATATGATTTTTGAAACCCCGGCTTTTTGGGCTGCCGGCCCGGCTGTTTTCAAATCGCTGGGAAGGTTCATGATGATGACAGAAATCGGATTTTTAGAGAAAAATCTTCTGAGTTTGGCCTCCATGAAAGGGTTTAAAAAGCTGAGATTGTTAATTCCAATGCTTATATTTTTTAGTCCTGAGGCCAGATATTTTTGTTGAAGGGCACTGTTTTTAGCGGTAATGGTGAAAACCCGATAACCTTGGTTTTTTAACATCAGGGCCATATCATAATGCCATTTCTCTCCACCGCCCCATGCCTTGGCAGTATTACAAAAACAGATGACCGGAGCGGTTTTTTCGTGGGTTGATGTGTCCTCCATTTCCATGTAAATAAAAAGTTTGTGTTCTGTGATTACAAAGATAGGGAATAATTCAGGTGCTTATTCTTACTCCTTTATGGAGGTGGGGTTAACCAAACTGGTTTTAAAGAAGTAACTGACGGGTTTCACGGGCATAAGCGATACATTTATTCCAATCATCATGATATTCTTCGTCTATTTGTTTTAATTCCTGATTTGGAATAAAAGCACTGTCCGGTTCGGCTTCAGGAAGGAAGTTAGCAGTATAAGCAACCGTGTGGAGAAAGAGCTGACTGATTTTTTTATACAGTTTTTTCAGAAAAGTAATTTTGATTTTTTGAGGTTGATAAACATAAAAACGATTAAACTTGCGAACCCATTTCAGTTGATGTTCGGAATAGGATTTTTTTACGGTTGATAGTTGAATCCGGGTTTCATCATAGCTAACATTGACATATCCGGCAATAATACGTATGGTATCTAGCGGAGCCTTTTTGAGCTCTTCCTGAAAAAGGACTAACGGGCGATGCCCGAAAGAGCGCTCAAGGTGTTTGATTTTTGTGTAAAAGTCAAGATTCATGCGTATTTCCCGACCGGTTGCTGTTTGCGGATCGATGAATTGGTCAAAAGAGGATTTGCCGTGTTTCCGTATATAGTATTTGTATTTGGACCGTAACCAGGAGCTATGTTTACGTAAAACGATAATAGGATAAACCGTAGAGAAATTCTCCCGGACTTTCCCGATTTTCTCTTCAGAGCTTTTGTTTCCGGGATGTGGAGTGAATTCAACAGATAAAAGGACATGTTGGGTGTTATTGGATTCGATAACCTTTTCATGTCTTTTAAAGTCGTGCTTTTTAACGTATGTGATGTCTTGAAAATAAGGGAAAACCCTTCTTTGCAAAAACGTAGATGCTGTTTTTGGTAGACCGACATGGAAATAAGCTACTCTTGAATTTTCTGTCATCCTTGCCCCGATTAATTATTCTGCAAAAATAAGTCTTTGCCCTAAGAACCAAAACAAAATAATACCCGATTAAATCATTCGTGAATAATAATATAACTCATTGCCTGTCCCGGTCGTAGTCAATAATAATTGTGATTTATAGCTTCTGTTGTTTCATTTTCCCAGCTTTCTCTTTCCACTTCAATACAGCGGAGGGTTGTTTTCTTGAGCATATTGAACACACTTTTGCCAATCATTATAGTAATGCTCCCGGATTTTTTTTAATTGGTCCTGCGGTACCAGCGATTTATGATTTATCCATGCCTTCGGCAGTAGTTTGGCAATGTAAAGGGTAGCGTATCGGATTAGTCGGTTATAGAGGCGACGCATTTTGCCGCGTTTGGTATGTCCCGGACGGTGAATTTCTTTGAAAATGGTGTTTTGGGTTACCCACAACCTGAATTTTAATTCCTTATCCCTGTAAGATTTGTGGCGTGGTTTGTATGAAATAGGGCCCATATCTTTTATTCCTGCATAATTTGCTATTTGTTGAATAAATTTTTTCGGCTCATTTTTTAAATCATTGTGAAAAAGAACGAGAGGTTTTTGAGAAAAGTGGCTTTCAAGAAATTTTATTTCAGGATAATAATATAAATCTTCAATTTTCCATGTTCCCTTATCATTTTCAATATCAAAAAACTCATTGAAATTTTCTTTTAATCCCCGCTTGATAAGGAACCGATAATACGAGGCTATCCACTCATCATGATGGCGAAAAACAATGATTGTTTTAGCATGAGGATATTTTTGAGCGAATTTTTTAATCTTTGGATAGAAGTCATGGCGCCCGAATTCATGGGAAAGCAAAACCTTTTTATTCGGATGCCTGGCCACAATGTCATCAATATATCGATAATTGCGTTTTATGACATAGTGTACGTCTTTAAAGTTAGGAAACACAGAACGCTGTAAAAAAGTAGTCCCGGTTTTTTCCAGGCCTACATGAAATATTATTTCGGGATGTGTTTTCATTTATTTATTATTTTTTTGAAGAGCCACTGCAAAAGTAATAAGTTTATACTCTTTGGCGTTTAAAGAAATAGTTTTTAGATTGTGTCCCTGTCTGTGATAGGGCTTTTTTGTAAATGAAGAATGTAAAAAGATATACCTAATACAACGATGAAGATTAGTGGTTTTACCATGGCTCGCAATGCCAATAAGCTATATTATCCAATACGGCAATCTATAGAATCAATGTTACCTATCTGTGATGAGTTTGTTGTGGCTCTCGGTGAATGCGACTCGGATGATGCTACGCGCCAGGAGATAGAGGCTATAGACAGTCCGAAGATTAAAATAATCGATACGAAGTGGGACCTTGAAAAATATCCGCATGGATCAGAGCATGCCCATCAAACAGATATTGCCAAAGAGGCCTGCTCGGGCGATTGGTTGTTTTATCTTCAGGCGGATGAAGTGGTCCACGAAAAAGATTTACCGATTATACAAGAGCAATGCCGCCGTTTTTTAAGCGATAAGGAAGTGGAAGGTTTTTTATTCAATTATTACCATTTTTTCGGGGATTACTCCCATTTTCATTTTGCTCATGGATGGTACAAGAAAGAAATCAGGATAATACGTAATGATCCGCAGATTCACTCCTGGCGTTCGGCTCAGTCTTTTCGGCGAATCCCGGATTTTGACGGGATTCATTACCGCGAAAAGAAGGGCACTTATAAGTTGCAGGTAGTACCCATAAAGGCCAGTATTTTTCACTATGGGTGGGTGCGGCCCCCGCGATTGATGAAGAAAAAAATGAAAGCCTTTTCGGTGATTCATAGTGGTCCAAGAGCGGCCGCAAAAAAGCATAATGATTTAAACTTCGATTATGGACCTTTAAATAAACTCAGAAAATACAAAGGAACCCATCCTAAGGTGATGCATGATTGGATGAGGCATTTTGACTGGCGTGAGGAACTCAATTATTCAGGCACTTATCCTGTAACCAGGCGAAAGCTTCGCCATGAAACCTTAAAAAATAGACTTATCTCATGGGTGGAAAACAACTTGCTTGGGGGCCGAACCATTGGGGGCTCCAAAAACTGGATTCTTTTGCGTAGAAGAAAATGAAGTTAGTGATTAAAATCATGATTCGTTTAAGCTAATAACTGAAAAATGAAAATTGGACGCTTTGAAATAAGTGCGGAATATCATCACATTTTTTACATTGTTACTTTATGCTTTGTTTTATTTACTTTGCCTTTCAGCTATCGTGCCATGTCGAGCATAGGCATAATTGTCATGACCATAAATTGGTTATTTGAGGGGCAATTCCAGGGGAAACTTCAACGCTTAAAATGTAATCCGGGGATTTGGATCCTGGCTTCTTTTTATTTGACAGGTGTTTTGGGAGCATTGTACAGTGATAATTTTCAACAGGTCATTCATCACCTTCAAAATGGCCTGGCTTTTTTTATCGTACCTTTTATTGTGGGTACCTCCCGGCCTTTGAAATTTAAAGAAGTGCGTTATTTGATTCTTACGCTGACTGCTTCGGTCGTTTTAAACTCTATTGTAAGTTATGCGATTTTGGCAAATATTTTGGATGTTGAGGTTACGAATTTTCGACAATATGCTTATTTAACCTCCAATGTTCATCTTTCCTATATGTCTATTATCGCAGTGGCAGCTCTCTTTTATTTTGTTACCCGAAAGCGAAAGTTATTGAGCCATAAGGAGTACTTGCTGTCCATAGTTCTTATAATCTGGATGACCGGTTATGTCTTTTTTTTGCGTTCCTTCTCAGGGGTTTTAATCATTTCAGCTCTTGCCTGGTTGCTTTTGGTAAAAAGATCATTAAAAATTGCTTCCCCGGTCAAATATCTTTTTTTGTTGTTACTCCTCAGTTTACCCCTTGTGCCGCTTTATATTTTTAACCAGATATATACCGGAAATTTTTCAGATTATAGCTTTGAGGCCGACACGCTGTCCCAATATACTGCCAAAGGAAATAGCTATACTCACGATACTACGAATTTTCACCTTATGGAGAACGGTCGTTATATTGGCTTGTATCTTTGCGAGAAAGAACTGAAACAGGAATGGAATGAAAGAAGCAACATAGTTTATAGTGGAGATGGTAAGAAGGGCCATCCCATACGTAAAACTCTTATCAGGTACATGACGGCCAAACATTTGAGAAAAGATTCCGCCGGATTTGCTGAAATGACGAAGCAAGACATTCGTAATGTCGAAAATGGGGTCCCTAATCCGCTTTATAAAAAAAACACAGACCTCTATTATCCGAGGCTCTATACGTTGGCGCAAGCAATTTATTTTTACAAAAAAACGGGTCGCCCTTTCGATTCGGTAACCAAACGCATGGAAGGTTATCGGGCCATGCTCTCAATCTTTAGTAATAACCCTGTAAGTGGGGTTGGTACCGGGGACATTAAAAATGCATATGACTCCTACTACCAGCAAAAGTATGGCCGGATTAAAGGTTTCGTTGGAGGACACAACCAGTATTTAAAATCGTTGGCGACCTTTGGTATTATAGGTTTTGTGTGGTTGATAGTGTCCTTACTGGGATCATGGATAGTTCAGAAAGGGTGGAAATATACGATGGCTCAGATGATTTTAGTCGTAATATTGCTTTCAATGATCTCCGAAGTGCCTTTTGATCAACAAAGGCCCGCTATTCTCTTTAGTGTTTTCTACAGCCTGATTCTATTCAGGAAATTGCTGACAGGAGACAAAACCTACGATTTATAGATTTCGGGAAATTTGCAGAAAATGCAAATAAACATACATTTGCAGATGTAAATCAATGGCTTACAAGGTTGATTAAATAATAATACAATAGGTTAGTAACAAGATCTGTACAATTGATGGAACCGACAATTTTTTGGCATGTAGGTTTGGGAAGAACGGCTACCACATTCATGCAATCCCAGGTATTTCCAAAACTTAAGGGTGTGTACTATATCAGTAAAAAGAATTTTAAAAATGCTGATGAAATCATTAACCAAACTCATCATAATAAATACCTTCTTTCCCATGAATTTAATCGTGATCTCAACGAAGTGCTTAGAAACTTTTCCCGAAAATATCCTGATGCGAGGATTATTATTGTGCTGCGAAAGCACGAAGAATGGATAGCTTCGCACTACCGGCGTGTTGTGAAAAACGGGTCCCCCTGTCTTTTCAAAGAGTATTTTGATGCTGACAATAATAAGGGGACGTGGAAAATCGACGACTTGTATTATTATCCGAAACTTAAGTGCATTGAAAAGAATTTCAATCATAAACCTCTAGTGCTTTTTCATCACGATTTGAAGGAGCGCCCGGAATATTTTTTAAATCAAATACTTAAATATTTAGGCATTAGCCAGTATGATCCGATTTCTTTCAAGGCCCGCCATACTTCCTACAAAGATAAAGAGCTGAAATTTCGCCGATGGGTTACCCGTCATACTTTCCTGAAAGAACGAGAATATCGAGCCAGACATCTTCGTGGCGGCATGATTCGCTTTATGAATAAAACCTATCGCTATGTTGTTTTATACCTGGCACGTCTCATACCGGATGCCTTGCTGAGTGATGAACCCCTCATCCCACAGGAAGAACTGGATAAGATTAAAGCTATGTATAAAAACGATTGGGAGCGATGCCAGCAGTATGCCCGTGAAAATAATCCTTAGCATTTGATCTCAATCCTGATATTTTTTTTAGTGATGTGAGCGAGGCTGTCCAAAAAGCAAAAATTTTATCCATGAAATAATTCGATACACACGAATAAAAATTAAAACATAATGATATTCAGCAACTTCCCTTTAGGGAATTTAAGGGTAAAAGTTGCTGAATATCTTTCCGGCCGGTTTTTGGACAGACTCGGCAAAAATTCCCCAACAACCTTCTCTTAGCCCTCTTTAGCAGGCTTTTGGAGAATATCGCAACAAATGGGGAAAACCCATACAGCATCAGGTAATCTTATCATCCGAATTTTTGCGGGCATAATCCAGGCACTTTTGCCAGTCGCGGGCATAATGAGTTTTAATTTCTTCCAGCTCCGCGGGGTCGATTAATGGAATTTCTTCTGAAGTATCTTTTGGGAAAAGAAAATGCAAATACATGATCAGATGACAAAACATCTTTCTAAAACGTCGTTCAAAAGCGTTATCGTTTTTTATGTGTATCCCGTTCCATTTATAAAAAGTTTTTCGGGCAATGTTTCTCACCGTTTTTAACTGATTTTCATTGTATGATACATGTTTTGAAGTGAGTGAAATAGCATTGATATCATAATCGGTTCCGGTAAAAGTGGCTATTTTATTGAAAAACTGTCTGGGATGATCTTTAAGCTCTTCGTGGAATAACACAAGGGGTTTGTGGTTAAACTGCGATTCCAGGTGTTTTATCCGCTCATAAAAATTCAGTATGTTTTTATCCCAACGGCCTTGATTGTTTTTAATATCGATAAACTCTTTGAAAGTAATCCCGCGTCCGTTTTTGGTAAGGCGTCTGTATTGAGAGGCGATCCATTTATCATGTCTTCTTAAAACCAAAATCGGATGAGCATCAGGATACTCTTTTGCAAACTTATTGGTTTCTGCAACAAATTGTCGGTCAAATTCCCTGGAAACAAGATATTTGTTATGGTTGGTGGTTTTAATTATCCGTGATGCTTGATTGTATTTTGTGCGTTGGATATAGCAAATGCCTTTGAGCTTAGGGAAGAACTTATATTGCAAATAGGTTGTCCCGGTTTTACCCAATCCGGGATGAAAATAGATCGCTTTCTTTTGCTGCATGATTATTCCTGTTAAATTTGCTCCGCCATCAATTTTGGTTTTTGTATTGCAAAAGTATCAAAAGCTTTTGGATTCGGAACGAACACATGCCGGCAAAGTGCTCTTCAGCCTTGCGTAAAAGGCGTGTTAACCCCGAAATATAAGAAGAGGTTTAAAACAAAGGTAATGAACGAAAAAAAAGAATACCGGCGAGGTTTTAGAAATGATTACCGTAAAGGAATGCCTTTACCGGAAATGGTTTATAAAGAGATACTATTTGCTTTCCAGGAATTAGGAAATTTTTTCAACAATGGTTTCAGATCCAAAACTTTACTTGCTTATCCACACTTTCCCAGCCGCCATTCGGCCCTTTACAAACTGTGTCGGTTTATGAATTATAATATGACCAATCGTATTAACCGGAATTTCGATATAGCTATATATTACGAGGATGCCACCCATAGAGAGCAATTTGCCGAGATGGAAGAATTAGCTACACGCAGGAAAGTTATTAACCTTTATTCAAGAGATATAAGTAAGCAAAATGTAGAGAAACATTTTAGGGAAGTTTTTGGTTATTCCAGCTTTTGCGACCCCACCAATTTTGAAGGATTTTGTGTTAAAAAGAGTGATGCTAACGCCGCCCATGACGGGGAGGTTGTTCAATGTCCGGTTGATAAAAGGGAACCCGGTTATGTGTATCAAAAACTGCTGGATAACACCACTGCCGGCCATATGCACGAAGATATACGTATACCGGTGATTGCGGGTCAAATTCCTTATGTTTTCCTGCAATATCGGCTTCCTGAAAACCGGTTCAGCATTGCCAAAGCGGGCAAGCTAAAAAACTCCCAAGAGGTTCTTTCTGATCAGGAAAAAGAGAAGGTGGTTGAGTTGAGCAGAAGATTGAACCTGGATTTTGGGGAAATGGATGTTATCCGACACAAAGAGGATAAGAAAATTTATGTGATTGATGTCAATAACACCCCGAGCACGCGCGCCCGGCTTTTTAGTAAAAAAGCATACCGCCCTTTTCTGGATAAGCAGGCGGAGATTTTTAAACAGGCCTTTGGAGCACCTTGATAAAAGGTGCAATGTAAAACCCGGCTGAAATTTTTTACCTGGATGTTATATTTAGTAACTTTCTGTTTATCTGATTAATTTTATGAAAAATGAAAATCAGCTTCTGAAATTTTAAGGAAAGTATTATAGGAATAATCAGTATGTGAGTTGATTAAAGGTAGTCTAATTCTTTTAATAGAGCGACTATTTGCTGGTTGTTCATAATGTTTTCAACTTCTTTGTTGTATTCCGGACGCTTCCATTTACCTATGGATTGCGGATGAAGGCTGCTGATTTCATTTTCAAAGAGCGCATTGCTTTTTCGAATGTCGGTATTGTTGTGCCAGTAATGAATATCGTTGGTATATTCCAAATCAAGAAAACCTAGAAGGTCTTTCATCATATTTTCATAGTTCAGGATCAAATCTTCATATTTTAGCGTGTATACACAAGGATGATTTTTGTGAGCCAAACCCTTACTCACATCTCCTATCCAACGCTCAGGAGAAACCCATTTTTTCTCCGGTGAATCGGGATGTTTGGAAAGAAGAACGTCCCTGGCATCTCTGACAATATGAATAAATTTTACCTTCTCATTAAAGTAAGACATAATTTCGGGGATGTGGCGAATATTGGAGGGGGCTTTGGTGCAAAAGCGCGTTGTTTGGCTCGGAATCCTGTGGGTAAGTACATGGCGATAGAGACGATCAATCCGCGCTGGATAAACTCCGTTGGGCGATTTTTTCCATTGGTTAAAAGCCCCGATTTCTGAAGGAAAAGCAAAAATTTTATCATGGGCCGAAAGTATTGACATCAACAATGTAGTTCCCGACCTTGCACATCCGCCAATGATAATGGGGTTTTGGAAAAATACGCGGTTGAGTTTTCTTTCTCCCAAAGCACTGATTAAGGGACGAAAAAGCTCTTTGAAAAGATATTGCCTTTGCATTATAGCCTTTTTAAGTGGGTAAAAATATAAAAAATAGCTTGTGTTAGCGCCTCTTAATCACTACTATTGCCTTAATGATTTGGGGAAACAGGATGTTTTCGGAAATCAGATTTTATTAATTTTATAGCCTTAAAACAAAAATACATCAGCTATGAATCAAAAGATGCAATACAAATGCCCTAAGTGTGGAAATACGCAGTATC
Organism: Bacteroidales bacterium; assembly: GCA_021738485.1. GTDB lineage: Bacteria > Bacteroidota > Bacteroidia > Bacteroidales > JAIPAH01 > JAIPAH01. Next base: position 34,851 of record JAIPBX010000003.1, read on the forward strand.
AGGCAGACAAAATGCGGGCTACCGGCGGCGCTTTTGCTAAAATATTCGATGTGCAGAATAAAAAATTCACAACGGTGACCTGCACCAATTGTGGATATACCGAGCTTTACCGGGGCAATACAAGTTCGGCAGGAAATATTCTGGACTTTTTTACCAGCTAACCTTTTCGTAGGGAAGAATTAGTATTGAAAAAATAACATTATTACTTTTGCGGCATGGCAAAAAACAGCGAAGATAGATTTAAGAAGATCATAGCCCACGCCAAAGAATATGGTTTTGTCTTTCAGTCCAGTGAGCTTTATGATGGCCTGAGTGCCGTATATGATTATGGCCAGAACGGCGTTGAGTTAAAAAATAATATCAAGGATTATTGGTGGAAATCCATGGTGCAGTATCATGAAAATATTGTCGGCCTGGATTCGGCCATTTTTATGCATCCCCGAACATGGAAAGCATCCGGGCATCTGGATGCATTCAATGATCCGATGATCGATAATAAGGACTCGAAAAAGCGCTATCGCGCCGATGACCTTATCGAGGAACATATGGAGAAAATCCAGGGAAAAATCGATAAGGAAGTTAAAAAAGCCCGCAAGCGTTTTGGAGAAGATTTCGATGAAGAAAAGTTTTTGGCAACCAATGAAAAGGTGGTTAAATACAAAGAACAGATTGAATCGATCAACAATCGCCTGGTTAAGGCCCTGGAAAATGAAAACCTCGGGGATTTAAAGCAACTTATCGATGAACTGGGTATAGCCGATCCCGTTTCCGGAACCAAGAACTGGACGGACGTGCGGCAGTTTAATCTTATGTTTGATACACGGCTGGGATCGCTTAATGATGAATCTAACAAAGTTTACCTGAGACCGGAGACGGCACAGGGCATTTTTGTCAATTATCTCAATGTTCAGAAAACCGGCCGTATGAAAATACCTTTTGGTATTGCCCAAATTGGGAAAGCTTTTCGCAATGAGATTGTGGCGCGGCAGTTTATTTTTAGAATGCGCGAGTTTGAGCAGATGGAGATGCAGTATTTTGTTCGCCCCGGTACCGAGATGGAATGGTTCGAATATTGGAAAAATGAGCGCGTAAAATGGCATCGTTCTCTGGGTATCCCCGATGAATATTACAAACTGCATGAGCACGAGAATCTGGCCCATTACGCCAATGCGGCTTATGATATTGAATTTGCCTTTCCTATGGGATTTAAGGAGCTGGAGGGAATTCACTCCCGGACGGATTTTGACCTATCAGCCCATCAGGAATATTCAGGAAGAAAAGTGCAATATTATGATCCGGAAACCCAGGAAAGCTATGTGCCCTACGTGGTGGAAACATCTATCGGTTTGGACCGGTTGTTTCTCAGTGTGCTAACGTATGCCTACGAAGAGGAAAAGCTTGAGGATGGATCGGAACGCATAGTTATGAAGATTCCCTCGTTTTTGGCCCCCATTAAAGCTGCTGTGTTCCCGCTGGTGCGGAAGGACGGGCTTCCTGAAAAAGCCCGCGAAATTATTGACAGCCTTAAGTATGACTACAATTGCCATTATGAAGAAAAAGATGCTATCGGCAAGCGCTATCGCCGCCATGATGCTATCGGCACGCCTTATTGCATTACGGTAGACCATCAAACACTGCAGGATAATACTGTCACTATCCGTGAGCGTGATAGTATGAAACAGGATCGTATTCCGATAGATAATATTTCTCCGATTGTGCAGGAGAGGCTGCGAGAAAACCGGGAATAGATAAAAAAACCTATTCACCCCTATTCGGAAGTCGTTTCCTGTGAATTATCTTCATCCCCGGAAGAAGGAGGGGGTGGTTGTTTTTCATTATAATCATTCATCGTTCTTTCGATGCCTGCGGCCACGAAAGATTTTATCATTTCCGTAGCTTTTTTAACTTTCGGAATCATGACTTCTTCCTCTTTTTTTGTCCATGTTCCGAGCACAAAGTCTATCTGCGAACCTTTCCTGAAATTGTCCCCCACACCTATTCTTAACCGTGGAAAATTACCTGTTTGTAGCACTCGTATAATATCTGCCAATCCATTGTGTCCTCCGTCACTTCCCTTTTTTTTCATACGCAACAAACCTGTGGGAAGGGCAATATCATCCACTACGGTCAGGGAGTTTTCTAAGGGAATATTCTCTTTCTCCAGCCAATAACGGAGCGCTTTGCCACTAAGATTCATAAAAGTGGATGGCTTCAGCAAAATCACCTCGCGTCCTTTAATTTTAGTGCGTGCGATATCGCCATAGCGCTCAGGTTTAAAGGATACATTTTCTTTTTGAGCAAAAGCATCTAACACCACAAAGCCGATGTTATGCCGCGTGTCGGCATACTTTTCCCCCGGATTACCCAAACCGGCGATTAAATATTTTTTCATAATTCATTGTATGAAAGTTATCACAAAAATAAAAAGGGATGCGCAAATATCCATTACACATCCCTTTTGTCTTTCTTCCAGCAGTGGGGAAGTTTTATTCTTCCTTAGATTCGCCTCCTTCTTCGGAGCTGCCTTCAGCTTCGGTACTTTCTGCGCCCTCTTCGCCTTCGGCACCTTCTTCGCCTTCTTCACCTTCTTCCTCTTCTTCTTCTTCAGGTTCCATATCAGCACCCATAGCAGCCATAGCTTTGGCCGATTTGATGGCGATGACTACAGATGACTGCGGATCGAGGAAAGTAAGTTTATCGGTTTGCATATCCCTCACTTTAATTGTGTCGTTGATATCCAGTTTGGAAATATCGACTTCAATTTTTTCGGGCAGGTCCTTCAGCAACCCTTGAACTTTTAGCTTCCGTCGGTTTTTGTATAGTTTTCCACCTTTAGCCAGTCCGGGTGAAGAGCCTACGGCAGTTACCGGTAGCGATGTGCTAAACGGCTTGTCGTCTGTAATTTCTAAGAAATCAACATGCAAGATGTGGTCGCTTACAGGGTGCCACTGAATATCTTGCACAATGGCATTATATTCCTGCCCGTCTAATGCTATTTTGAAATGATATACATTGGGTGACCAGATGTATTTCACCAAAACTTTCTCCTCAACTTTGAACTGTTTTTGTTCCTTTGAGCCCCCGTACATTACACATGGGACTAACCCCATAGCACGGTTTTTTTTAGCATCTTTTTTCCCTACGTTCTCTCTTGGAGAACCGCTCAATGATACTGTTTTCATAATTTAACGCTTATTTAATTTAATAATCAGACAAATTTATCTTGTCGTTTAATATTTTCAAATTTGAATATCGAGCTAATCGATTCGTCATGACGTACCCTTCTGATCACCTCGGCAAAAAGGTCGGCGGTTGTCAGCACTTCTATTTTCGGACTTTCGGTATTTAAGGGGATTGTGTCGGTTACATATACTTTTTCAAAGGGGGAATCCTCAAGTCTTTTAATCGCATCTTTAGAAAAGATCGGATGAGTGGCTATGGCCCGTACGCTATTAGCTCCTTTCTCCAGCATCAATTCTGCCGCACGGGTTATACTCCCCCCCGTATCAATGATATCATCCACCAATACAATGTCTTTCCCTTCAACTTCTCCCACCACTGCCATTGTTTCCACCTCATTGGGTTTAGCACGTTGTTTGTAACAAATGATGAAATCTGTTTCGAGGATTTTGGCATAGGCGGCGGCTCTTTTGGTTCCACCGGTATCGGGTGAGGCCATGCTGATACGTGGTAGCTTTAATTTCCGCAAATGGGGAACAAAAATAGAGGCCGCAAAAAGATGATCAACCGGAAATTCAAAAAATCCCTGAATCTGATCGGCATGAAGATCCAGGGTAATGATACGGTTTACCCCCGAGGCGGATAACAAATTGGCAATGAGTTTGGAAGCAATTGAAACCCGGGGTCTGTCCTTTCTGTCCTGACGGGCAAAACCAAAATAGGGAATGACAGCTACAATATTACGGGCCGAAGCTCTTTTGGCTGCGTCAATAATCATTAGCAGTTCAAATAGATTGTCCGTGGGTGCAAAAGTAGATTGAATGATGAAAATGTCATTACCCCTGATATTTTCTTCAAACGATGGTTGAAACTCCCCGTCCGAAAACTCGGTGACTTTGACATTACCCAATCGTTGCCCATAGCTGTGTGCTATTTGCTTTGCTAAATACTTGGTTGCTCTGCCGGCAACAATATTTACCTCATTTGACATAAGCGGTGGTTTTTGGGCCCGTTTAAATTTAGGCGCGAAATTACAACTTTATTTTTGTATAACCAATTACAATGATTATCAACCCATAAAATTAGCAAAAACTTTGTTTGAAAGTCATTAAAAATTCATATTTTTGCACTCGCCAATATGGTATGCCCAGGTGGCGGAACTGGTAGACGCGTTGGTCTCAAAAACCAATGGGGTAATACCCGTGCCGGTTCGATCCCGGCCCTGGGTACAAAAGCTTTCTTGAAAAAGAAAGCTTTTTTTGTATCTTTACAATTTAAATATACGAATACGTTTTTAAAAGATGTCGAAAATAAAGATTTATCTCCCTATAGCCATAGCCATAGTTTTGGCTGCCGGTATTTGTCTGGGCTACAACATGAAAACAGGGCAGTCGGATTCCGGGCAGATACTACGCCTCGGAAGGGGGAAAAGCAAGGTTTCTACCGTTCTGGATTATGTCAAAAAAGATTATGTTGATTCGGTTAAGACCAGTAAATTAGAGACCAAGGCAATTAAAGAGATATTGTCTGACCTGGACCCTCATTCTCAATATATTGCATCTGAAGAATTTAATGATGTGAATGATCCTTTAAAGGGAAACTTCGAAGGAATCGGTGTGCAATTCCGCATTGAGAAAGATACGGTGATGATTATTCGCGCGATTAGTGGCGGTCCATCCGAAAAAGTGGGTATTCGTGGTGGTGACCGGATTGTCACTATTGAAGGGGATACCGTGGCCGGTGTTGGCATATCGAATGATGAGATTATTAACCGGCTTAAAGGAGAAAAAGGGACCAAAGTACAAGTAGGGATATTTCGCCGGGGTGTGGATGATCTGGTACACTTTACGATTACACGTGACGTTATACCGACTTATAGTGTAGACATCTCATTTATGCCTACCGATTCGACTGGATATATAAAATTAAGCAAATTCTCGGCTACTAGCTACAAAGAGGTGAAGAAAGCCCTGACAAAGCTCAATGATCGGGGCATGAATAATTTAATCCTTGATTTACGTTCTAATGCAGGAGGCTATTTGCAATCGGCCATAAAGTTAACCGATGAGTTTTTAAAAGATGAACAGCTTATTGTTTATACGGAGGGACGAAATCGTCCTAAGAAACATGCATATGCCACCGGCAAAGGAGCTTTTGAAGAACAGGATCTGGTGATATTGATAGACGAAGGTTCTGCCTCCGCCAGTGAAATTCTTGCCGGAGCTGTGCAGGATAATGACAGAGGACTGATTATTGGGCGGCGTTCTTTTGGTAAAGGCCTTGTGCAGGAACAAAAGCGCCTTAAAGATGGGTCTGCCGTGCGTCTTACCGTGGCTCGTTATCATACTCCTACAGGAAGGTGCATCCAGCGGCCTTATGAGGAAGACCGAAAAGAATATTATCATGATATCTATGACCGCTGGAAAAACGGTGAGCTGGAATCACCGGATAGTATCCGGTTTAATGATTCTCTTAAATATCAAACTCCGGCGGGAAGAACAGTTTATGGCGGCGGCGGTATTATGCCCGATATTTTTGTATCAATAGAAGAAGAACGGACGAATGATTATATCGGAGATTTGATGCAGAAAGGGGTTTTTTACCGGTTTGCTTTTGATTATGCCGATAGAAACAGGCAGAAGCTTAAAGAGTATGATTCGGCTCAGGATTATATTAAGGAGTTTACCGTGGACGCTGAGTTGTTAGAGAAATTTTTTCAAAATGCCAAAGAATCAGGGGTCCCCAAAAACGATCAGTTATACGAAGAGTCCCTCCCGGAGATTAAGAATTTGCTGAAAGCCTTGATAGGGCGTAATATTTTTGACAATGAAGGGTTTTATCCGGTTTATTTAAAAACAGACAGTATTTTTCAAAAAGCCCTGAGAACTGTGCAAAAGGATGTTGAGGCAGTTATGAAAAAGAAAGCTTCATAATAGTTGAATTTCTTAGCCATATATATTATATTTGTTTAAAAGTAGTATAAACCAAAATAAACAAATTATGGCTTTTGAATTACCATCACTACCATTTGATCAAAAAGCGCTGGAACCGCTTATTTCTGAGCAAACCGTGTTTTATCATTACGAAAAACATCACAAAACTTACGTAGAGAAAACTAACAAACAGGTCGAAGGAACAACGTTCGCAAATGCTTCCCTGGAAACCATTATCAAAGAAGCTGATGGTGGTATCTATAACAATGGGGCACAGACCTGGAATCACACGTTTTACTGGAACTCCCTGGACCCGGATGGCGGCGGTAAGCCATCGGGTGATCTGTTAAGAATGATTGAACGGGATTTCGGTTCTTTTGAAGAATTTAAAACCCAATTTACCAATTCCGCCACAACGTTGTTTGGATCCGGATGGATATGGCTGGCATTAACACAGGAAGGGAAGCTAACGGTACTTCAAAAAAGCAATGCCGGTAACCCCTTGCGCGACGGAATGACGCCACTTCTTACCTGCGATGTATGGGAACATGCCTATTACCTGGACCGCCAAAACCGGAAACCGGAATATGTGGATGCTTTTTGGAAACTTGTTAACTGGAATGCAGTAGTGAACAGGTTGTAATAACTAATGAATTACCAGAAAGAAAACGGGAAATTGCCTCAAGGCAATTTCCCGTTTTTTTTCTTTGTTTGTTTTATTCTACGGTGACTGATTTCGCCAGGTTTCGGGGTTGGTCAACATTACAACCCCTCAGCAGCGCAATATGATAGGAGAGAAGTTGTAGCGGGATCGTGTTTACTAATGGATCAAGCACTTTGTGAGTAGAAGGCACTTCAATAGTATAGTCGGCAATTTCTTTTATGGATGTGTCTCCCTGGGGAACCACAGCAATTATCACGCCTTTACGTGCCTTAATTTCCTGGATATTGCTGATCACTTTGTCATAAATGCTTTTGTTAGTACCAATTACCACTGTCGGCATTTCTTCGTCAATTAAAGCGATGGGGCCATGTTTCATTTCAGCCGCCGGATAACCTTCTGCATGTATGTATGAAATTTCCTTAAGCTTCAGTGCTCCCTCGAGGGCAACAGGGAAATTATAGCCGCGGCCGAGATAAAGGAAGTTCCGGCTATCCTGAAACTTCATGGCGATATCTTTGACAATATCATTCGATTGCAGGGCTTGCTCTATCTTCGAAGGAATGTTATACATTTCTTGTACGATTTGCTGATAGCTTGAGGCACTGATAGATCCTTTGAGCTTAGCAATACGCAGAGCCATTAGGGATAGGACCGTGACTTGCGCGGTGAAAGCTTTTGTAGAAGCCACGCCTATTTCCGGTCCGGCATGGGTATATGTCCCGGCATGGGTGGCCCGCGCAATCGACGAACCTACTACGTTGCAAATGCCAAGGATCGTGGCTCCTTTTGACCGTGCCAACTCAATAGCCGCAAGCGTATCGGCTGTTTCGCCTGACTGGGAGATAGCTATAACGATATCTTCTTCCCCGAGGATAGGGTCGCGGTATCGGAACTCAGAGGCATATTCCACTTCAACCGGCACGCGGGCGAGCTCCTCAAAGATATACTCCCCAACAAGGCCAGCATGCCAAGAGGTTCCGCAGGCTATAATAATAATGCGTTTGGCGGCCACCATTTTCTGCTCATAATCAAGGATACCACCAAGGCGCACCTGCCAGTTTTCAGGGTTTAAACGACCTCGCATACTGTCAAGGATGGATTGGGGCTGTTCGTAGATTTCTTTTAGCATAAAATGATCATACCCTTGCTTTTCCAGGGCACTGAGATTCATTTCAAGCTCCTGCACATATGGTGTTTTTGATTTATTGCGAATGGTCTTGATTTGCAGGCTTTCTCCTTTTTTAACAATAGCGATTTCTTCGTCCTCAAGATAAACCACACGTTTGGTGTGTTCCACAATAGGTGTGGCATCGGAGGCCAGGAAAAAATCATCATCTTTTCCAATACCCACAACCAAGGGACTGCCTTTACGAGCTGCGATCAGCATGTCGGGGTGCGCTTCGGAGGCTATGACAATAGCATAAGCTCCGACGATATTGTTGAGTGCAATGCGTACGGCTTCCGTCAGATCCACTTTTTCTTTATCCTGAATATCTTCAATAAGATTAACCAGAACTTCACTATCCGTATCGCTTTGGAATGTATATCCCCGGTTGATCAATTCTTTTTTAAGAGGGGAATAATTTTCAATAATCCCGTTGTGAACGATCGAAAGCCCCATAGAATTGGAGGTATGCGGGTGGGCATTTGTATTATTGGGTTCTCCGTGGGTAGCCCATCTTGTGTGTGCTATACCTGTATGACCGCTTATGTCTTTTCCTGAAAGATATTCTTCCAGAACCGAAACTTTTCCCTTTTGTTTGTATTGTTTTACACCATGATTTACAAGTGTAATACCAGCACTGTCGTAACCGCGATATTCAAGGCGATGGAGGCCATTGATTAATACCGGGTAAGCTTGTTTATTTCCAACGTAACCTACTATTCCACACATAATTTGGTAAGATTTTATGTTTTTTCAAATATAGGGATTAATCTTCCTTTATTAAAGAAAGATTAGTACAAAGATTGAAATTTTCCGTGAAAGAAAAAAACTATTCGACTTTTGTGTAAAGTATTTTCAGTTTCATTTTTCGCCCGGAAGCTTTCGGCCCCTTTAACACTGCATGATTAGCTTTGTTCATACTGTTAGGAATCGTTAGGAGCAAGGTTTTTGATTTTTCCGAACCTTGAATGGCTCTTTGCAGGTATCTTGAAATCCTGAATTGGTAGTGGTTATCAGCTTCATTATAGAAGCCGCCAAAATAGGCATCCCCTTCACTGTTGTCCGGTAGTAGTTCCACACCTCCCTCGATTGTGCGCAACAAGAGATTCAATTTATCCGGAGGACCAAAAATGGATTGATTTTCTACCGGAAATTGAAGAAAGGCATTGTTAATGGCGATTTTTCCTTTTAATTCCTGTAAATGCGGTAAACGGATTGTGGTTTGTATGCCGGCCATGGCCTGCAGGAATACCCGTTGATTACCAAGTGTAGTGTCTCCATTAATTACCTGTTGTCGGAAAGAAGCAGATGCTTCTTCATAATTGTTATGGGTGTAATAATCCGTTCGTGGTGTATTGGCAAAAATTTGGTATTCATAAGAAGATGTATCACTGTCGTTATGGTAATACAGGGTGAGTTTCGATAGGGGGGAATTCATACCAATGTAAGAAATAGAACCACTTCCCGGCTCATTTACAGGATTAGCTTTAACGTACAGACCTTTAAAAAACTCCTTAAAAGATTCGTTGTCTTCCATATCGCTATCGGTCGCATTAACAAGCTTATCAGCTAATGAACCATCCAGATTGATGCGAATGTGAGGCGCTCTCAGTGCTGTATCTACCATTACCGAATCTTTCGGTTTTGGGATGAAAGAGAAATTATCAGATAATTCGACGGATTCATGATTAAAAGTTTGATTCGAATAGTAGGAGGTATCCTCGATTCGCTCGGAGAGCTCGTAGACCTCAAGATTTTGAGGAGTTACCGTATCACCATAGTGTTTTTTGTAAGCCAGGGAGAGCACTAATGAATCCACCACCGGGTTGTTACCGAAATCGTAGGTCGCTTCTGTCATAGCAAAAGAGGTGTAAAAATCCGATCGACTGATACCAAAATCCGTATCATAATAGGAGCCGATCAAGGTGAATTCCGATTCATCCGTTCTTATTGAATCCAACCTTGTGGAATGAGCATGAATGGTAAGCGTGTCCGTAGATTTAATTTCCAGTTCATTATCACCGGGTTGCACATTTAGTCCAATCTCACTAGGCTCTTCTTCACATCCCGCAATTAATGAAACAATGGCCGCTACCAACAGGGCCTTAATCACATATCTATTCAATATAACTTCCTTTATAATTCTACAATAAAATCCGACGCAATAGTACAAATTCTTAGAGTAACGGCAATTAGCTTTCAAGGATTTTATCATAAAAATCGTTAAAAGCAGGTACGTATTGTTTCATTTCATCTCCCTGATAATCCAGAAAGGGTTTCCCGGAGTCTTTTGCTGCTTTTTCCACTTCACTGTCAATAGATTCCGAGCCTTTGATAAGGGCGTCCGAATGCTGAATTGCCCCTTTCATCAGATTTTGGTAATCGGGGGTTTTATAAATCTTAAGGTCATCCTCGGTTATGCCGTCCAGTTTGATTTTGCGTGGAAATTTTTCATTTAGCTTTTCCTCAAAAGCATCATCATATAAGGAGCAAATCACTTTTGTATCCGAAAAGAGCGGGTTATCTTTAAAGGCCTTTTTTACGTATAAGGGGATAAGGCTTGCCATCCATCCATGGCAATGAATAATATCCGGAGCCCATCCGAGTTTTTTGACAGTTTCAAGAACGCCCCGGTTGAAAAATACAGTCCGCTCGTCATTGTCTTCGAAGAAATTGCCGTTTTTATCTCTAATAATGGCTTTTCGATGGAAATAATCTTCATTATCAATGAAATAAACCTGCATGCGGGCAGATTGGATAGAGGCAACTTTTATGATTAAGGGGCGGTCTGTGTCGTCAATGATAAGATTCATTCCTGAAAGACGAATAACTTCATGGAGTTGATTTCTTCTCTCGTTTATACTTCCAAATCGAGGCATGAAAGTTCGGATTTCTTTGCCTTTTTCCTGAATACCCTGTGGCAAATAGCGTCCTGTTTTGCTCATGTGGTTTTCTTTGAGATAAGGCATGATTTCTTGCGATACGAATAATACTCTTGCTTTTTTCATCGGTACAAATTTTAGGCTTCACACTAAGAACGAGATGCAAATGTAGGAAAAATCAAGCTAATATTCAATTTAAAAGAGATCTGATGTTCTTTGAGTCATGAGATTATTTTTTTATGAATAAAGCTTTAATGATGTGAGATGCCATTTTAGGATTTTCTTTAAGCCGGCGGGTCGAATAACCAAACCATTTTTCCCCGTAAGGAACATAAACTCGCATTTTATGTCCTTTGTTTACTATTTCCTGCCTCAAATGGGGGGTTACTCCATAAAGCATTTGAAATTCATGCATGTTTTGGGGAACCTGATATTTTTCGATTAATTCATAGGCTTTTTCAATGAGTGGCCTGTCATGCGTAGCTATGGCAGTATAAAACTTATTTTTCAACAAAAAGTCCATTTGCTCTACAAAATGCTTGTTGATGTTTTCATAGCCTTTGTAAGCGATTTCCGCAGGTTCAGTATAAATTCCTTTGCAAAGTCTGATGTTTAATGGGTGTTCCGACGTATTTAAATCCATAAGATTTTTGATGTCATCCAGCGTACGTTTCATATAGGACTGGAACACAATTCCTACATTTTCAGGGAATTCCTGCTTAAGCCTTCTGAAAAGTTCAATTTCAAGATCTGTACAGGAGGAGTCCTCCATGTCAACCCGTATAAAATTGCCATAGGAAGCAGCCTTTTTGATGACTTCCTTGAGATGCTGGTAGCAAACTTCTTTATCGATGAGTAATCCAAAAAATGTAGGCTTGATGGAGTAGTTTCCCTGGATATTGTTTTTTTCGGCAGTATCTATAATTTCAATATAAGCATCTTTATTTGCTTTAGCTTCGTCGAGGTTTGTAATAAACTCTCCCAGTAAATCAAGAGTAACCAATAGCCCCTGGCTATTCAGGTTCTTTGATTCCTGGATGGCATCATCTAATGTTTTTCCTGCAATGTATTTTTTTGAGAAAAGCCATACGAAGGATTTGGGCATATATGGCAGAATAGCTGCAATTAGTTTGTTAAACATAATACGCTGTTTTAAATTGTTTGATCCAATTTGTTTGTTATTGTAATTACAAGCAAATTTATGTTTTTTTTTCAATATTTGAAAACTTCTATATGTTATTCTTGTTCCGGGTCTTTTAGGAATTGTTGAAGATTTATATGCCCTTATGCCTGAGTTTTCCCAATAAAACTTATTTTAAATGAAAATAAATTAGTTTCCTGATATAGGAAGGCTTTGAATATGATATATATTTGTCTGTTATTAAACTAACAATGTTTTTATTTAAACAATAAACATTTTTCGTATGTATAAGATCGATAAACATCCTATTTTGGAAGTGCCGCAAAAGGAAGAGGATTCTTTTACTTTTCACAATGAAAAAGTAAAAGCAGAGAAGGGATATACCATTGCTGCGGCTTTACATCAGGCCGGCTATCCGGTGCATAGTCACAGTGTGAAACATCGTGAAAGGAGTTTGGAATGTGGAATCGGTAAGTGTGGCGCTTGCGAGATGCTTGTGGATGGCGAAGTAAGAAGAATATGTATTACCAAAGTGGATGGTGTCAATCGTGTGGAAGAGCTACCATCGGATTATCAACCCCGCATTACCAATTACAGATCAGAAAAACAATACAAAGTATATAAGACCGATGTGGCAGTAATAGGAGCTGGCCCTGCCGGATTGGCGGCGCGTGAAGTGCTGAATGAGTATGGCATCCCCAATGTGGTAGTAGATAATAATAATAGAATTGGCGGGCAATTTGTTATGCAGACCCATCAATTCTTTTTCTTTGAGCAGCAAAAAAAATTCGGCGGTCAGAGAGGATTTGATATTGCCGGCCAGCTAGCCGGCGATGACCGTCAGGGGATTTTTCTTAACTCCACTGTATGGGATATTCTGGATGGCAAACGATTAGCCATAAAAAATATAGCTACCGATGAAATTTATTTTGTAGATGCCGATTACCTGGTTGTTGCCACAGGAGCGATACCTTTTTTGCCCCCCTTTGAAAATGACGACCTTCCGGGGGTTTATACCGCAGCTGTGGTTCAGAAAATGATGAACACCGAATTCACCTTACTTGGCAAGAATGTATTGAGCATTGGCGCAGGGAATATCGGTTATCTCACTTCCTACCAGCTTACACAAGCCGGGGCGAATGTGAAAGCCATCATAGAAGCCCAACCTTCCGAAGGCGGGTTTCCGGTGCAGGCCAATCGCGTGAGGAGACTGGGCATTCCAATTATGACGGGTCACACGCTTTTGAAGGCGATACCCAACAAAAACCATGACGGCATCAATGGTGTCATTATTGCAGAATGCCGCGATTTTAAGCCTATACCCGGCACGGAAAAGCTCATCGATGGGATTGATGCCATAAACGTATGTACAGGTTTAATTGCTGACGATCAATTGATGATTAAAGGGAATGAAGTCTTTGGAAGAAAATGTCATGTTGCCGGTGATGCTTTGAGAATCGGGGAAGGGACCACTGCTGTGCTCAGAGGGAAACAGGCCGCTTATGAAGTGTTGCAGCAAATGGACCACCCCATCAACCATAAGCAGTATCTCAAATTGTCAAAAGAATACATTGATTCGCAGCAGGAACCGGAAAAGGTGCTGGAAAAACCCTATATCCCTTCTCATGAGCGCATGTGGGAAAAGCCCTTTGTGATTATTGACTGTCTTCATGGTTTTGCCTGTAACCCTTGTGCTTTTGCGTGTCCTTATGGCGCTATAACAAAATCCTCTGCGAGTACAGCCCCTCATATGGATTTTAAGAAATGTACAGGATGTATGCAGTGCATTCATCAATGCCCCGGGTTGGCTGTTTTTGGTTATGATTTAAAAAAGCAACGCCTCTTTTTTCCTGTCGAATTTGATGTGAAAGCAAATAAGGAGGTATTTTTGATAGATAACCTGGGGAAGAAACTCGGCGAAGGAATGCTGGAGAAAGTTTTACATAAGCCCAACATGACTCATGTGGCCAGAATTAAAGCTTTGGATTTGGGAAAGGCTGAGCTGATAGGTGTTCGCGGGTTTATTGCAAAAGAAAATTATCCTGAGCCGCTTGAATTGAAACCGGCGGACCGGATAGAGAATGAAGAAAGCTTTGTGTGTCATTGTGAAGATGTAAAACTCAAGGAAATTCTGGAAATTATTGGTGATCGTAACTTCATCTCGGTAGATGAGATTAAACATATCACTCGTATGGGAATGGGGGCATGCCGCGGGAAACGCTGTGTTAAGCGGCTGAAGCAAATGCTCGGCCCGAAGGGGGTTACCCTGGTAGGCGACTCAACACCACGAGCCCCTTTATCTAACCAGATAGGGATGGGAGAAATTTATCCCCCAACACAGCATGAAAAAGTTTTGCCCCTTCATCTTAATGGCGGACTGAAAAAAATCAAAACCAAAGCCCTGGTTGCCGGTGGAGGAATAGGTGGCAGTGCTCTTTTCCGTTATCTGGCCGAAGAAGGATACAGCCCGGTTCTGGTAAATTATGAGAGAGGTTCTTCATGGAGGAATATAGCCGGGGGAAGGCCGAATTTTAGCATGCCTGAGCTATCAGAAATAGCGCTGAAGAATAAGGAAATCTTTGAAGATCTTCAACAAAGAAAAAATATAGATTATCGGCCCATCCGCTATGTTACCATGGCTCACGACGATAAAGTATATGCTGCTCTTGAGGAATCGATGAAATGGTCTGATTCGTACATGATAAAACCTGCCGATTTTCCAAAAGAAATTGCTCCTACGTTTAATCCCAATTGCCAAAAATATAAGGCGGCTTTGGTGACAAAAAATTGCTGGCAATCAACCCCGGGTAAGACCATAGATCTACTCCGAAAAATCGGAATCGAAAATGGAGGAGCAGTTCAGGAAGATTGTAAAATGATTGACGTGTGGAGGGAAAAAGAGAATTACCATGTTTTGGTGAGACAGCATGATGGGGAATATGTGGTTTATATTACTGAAAATTTTATTAATGCCCTGGGGCATAAAGGAGAAGAGTTTGCCAAAAAACTTGGAATTGATACAAAATTGTTCCCCGTAAAACATCAGGCATTCATCACACGCCGGCTCCCCTATCTAGGGATTGATGGGAAACCTTTCCCTATGGTTATAGATCGAAGAAAATATAAGGGTTTTGTGGCAGTCTATGGTCAGCAACTGGCAGAAACAGGACAGATTATAGGTTGCGCTTCTCCGGAAAATGAACCCCTGGAAACTCAATCAAACTTAAAGATTAATTCAAAAGAATTTATGGAGATTGCCACAGAAGTTTTTGTTGACTGGCTTCCGGAACTGTCTTCCATCGGATTGCAAGCATTGTGGGCGGGGTATTATGTGGAGCCACGAATGGTTATCGATGTGCAGAAGGGTTTGTTTCTTGGCCTCCGGGGACAGGGCTACATGTTAGGTCAATACCTGGCGAAAATGTATGTCGATAAGCTGACAGGGAAGGCTGTGCCTCAATATTTTAACCGTTTGGCACTCCAGGGCGATGGATTACTCGAAAAAGCCTTTAAATAAAATTTTGGATTTTTTCTGTGAATGCCCTGAAGTGACCCTTGAATCCTCAGGGAGAGCAATCATTTTTTAGGTTTTGAATGAAATATTTGTATTATTACTGATTCCTTGTTAGTTTTGCAGCCCTTTTTAAAAAGAAAGTGAGGATCTTGTGGGTACGTTAAGAGAATTCCGCATCGCCTTTAGCGGGTTAAAGCTGGGGCAGCATGAGTACAAGCTCTCTGTCGGGGAAGCGTTCTTTGAAAAATATCATAATTTGGAGATCGATCATGGCGCGGTTGATGTCAACCTTGTAATGACCAAAAAAGAGCGTATGCTCATTTTTGACTTTCATTTGAAAGGTTGGGTAGAGTTGATATGTGATCGTTGTCTGGGCAAGTACAAGCATTATATTGAGGATGAAGAGAAGATGTTTGTCAAACGCCAGAATGGAATCTATGAAATGGTGGAAGAAGCGGAAGATGTGTTAATCATCCCGGACGATTGGTCTGATTTTGATGTGGGCCATTATGTTTATGAATATATCGCTGTGCTGCTTCCTATGAAGAGAGTTCATGCCAACGATGAGAAGGGAAATCCGTTATGCGATCCGAAAATGCTTGAGATATTAAATAAAGTCAAAGTCACTGATGAGGACGAAAAAGAGGGCGAAAAGAAAGAGAGTGATGAAAATATAGATCCCAGATGGGAGGCTTTACGAAAATTGAAAAATAATCAGTAATCATAAAAAAATATAAATAATGGCACATCCAAAGCGAAAGACGTCGAAAACCAGGAGAGATAAGCGGCGAACACATTACAAAGCAAAGCGGCCCCAGTTGGCTACTTGCCAGACCACTGGAGAAGTGCATTTGTACCATCGCGCTTATTACGTGGAGGGCGCTTTGTATTACAAAGGAAAGCTGGTGAAAGAAGCAGAAGTGGAATAAGCCAATAACTTAACCCGTTTTCAATGAAAGTCGGATTAGACGTTATGGGCGGGGACAGGGCACCTGATGCCACAGTAAAGGGTGCTATTCTCGCCCATAAAGCTATAAAAGAGCACGGGAGTATCGCTCTGATTGGCGATGAAAAAATTATTCGCAATAAGCTCCAGGAGCTTAAAGTTGATGAAAATGATTTTGACATCGTCCATTCGGAGGAAACGATACAGATGGGCGAAAATCCCACCAAAGCATATAAGCTGAAGACCACTTCAAGTATTAATGTAGGTTTCCAGCTACTTAAGAGCGGGGAGATTGATGCATTTGCCAGTGCAGGAAATTCCGGGGCTATGTTGGTGGGCTCCATGTATTCTGTTAAAGCGGTGGAAGGAATTGCCCGACCCGCCACAGCAGGTGTCTTTCCCCGTCAGGATGGCGGCAACAACATTTTTCTCGATGTGGGGACAAATGTTGATACTAAGCCTGAACATCTCTTTCAGTTTGCAATTCTCGGGAATCTCTACGCCCACCATGTGTTTCATGTGGAGGCCCCGCGGGTTGGCTTGCTCAATATAGGTGAAGAAAAAGAAAAAGGGAATTTTGCTACTAAAGCCGCTTATCCGATGCTGGAGAATAGCAAAACATTCAACTTTATCGGTAATATCGAGGGAAGGGATCTTTTGCGGGATAAAGCTGACGTCATTGTTTGTGACGGATTTACCGGGAATGTGGTGCTTAAGCAAACCGAAGCGTTTTTTAGAATGATTACCAAGCGGGGTTTGACAGATGATTACCTTGAGCGTTTCAATTATGAAAATTATGGTGGTACGCCCGTTTTAGGAGTTAACGCACCAGTAATTCTGGGTCATGGAATCTCCAATGATGTGGCTATCAAAAATATGTTGATACATGCCATGGAGGTTTGGCAGGCAAATTTACCGACAAAAATCAGGACGTCCGTTTTAAAGAATTTTCAAAACGGGTAATTTTGCCGGCGATATAAGTTTATTTTTTGACGTTTTTACTTCATAAAAGCGATAATACATGAAAGCAGTAATTAGTGGTGTAGGGGCTTATGCCCCGGAAGACTTGCTTACTAATGATGAGCTGGCCCGAATGGTAGAGACTAACGATGAATGGATTATGTCTCGCATCGGTATCAAAACACGTCATATCCTAAAGAAAAAGGGTGAAGGATCATCTTATATGGGTGAAAAAGCAGTTAAAGAAGTGCTGGAAAAAACCAATACTTCCCCCAATGAGATAGATGCCTTGATATGCGCAACGGTGACTCCGGATCATGTTTTTCCCGCAACAGCAAATATTATCAGTGATAAAGCAGGGATAAAAAACGCTTTTAGCTTTGATATAAATGCCGGATGTTCGGGATTTTTATATTCACTCGAAACCGCTTCTAAGTTTATCGAATCCGGAAAATATCATAAGGTATTGGTTGTCGGGGCCGATAAAATGTCTTCGATAACAGATTACACCGACAGAGCGACTTGTCCGATTTTTGGCGATGCTGCGGGAGCCGTTCTTGTGGAACCTTCTAACGGTGAAAATGGTGTAATAGATTCCATGCTGCAAAGCGATGGTTTGGGCAGAATGCATCTTCACCAGAAAGCGGGGGGCTCAGTAAAACCCGCTACTCATGAAACGGTGGATGCTCATGAGCATTATATTTATCAGGAAGGACAAGCTGTTTTTAAATGGGCGGTGTCGAAAATGGCCGATGTTTCAACGGATATGATGAAAAAGCATGGTATCGCTCCGGAAGATTTGGATTGGCTAGTGCCGCACCAGGCTAATATGCGTATTATCGAGGCAACAGCTAAACGTATGGGGATCAATCGTGATCAGGTGATGATTAACATCCAAAAATATGGCAACACTACTGCTGCCACTCTGCCTTTGTGCCTCTATGAATGGGAAGAACGGCTTAAACCCGGTGACAATATCATCCTTGCAACATTCGGAGCAGGATTTACATGGGGTGCCATGTATTTGAAATGGGCCTATAACGGGAAGGAATAGGTAAAGCACTATATCAACAATATCCTTGTATTTAATCCAGGGCGAAAGCCTCCCAGACAATTCCGGTGTAATAATATATTTCCCTGTAACCTATGTTTTTTAATGCTGGTAGGGCTTGTGCATAATAACCGTCCATTTCGTCGGGCTTATGGGCATCGGAGTTGAGGCTGATTGGTATACCTTTTTTCAGGGCTTTCTTTAAAACCATTTCCCCGGGAAATAAAGAATCGGAACGGCCTTTGTAAATACCGCGGGTATTTACTTCCATGATACAATCATTAGCTTTTATATAATCAAGCGTTTCATCAATGAGTTGTCTGTACCAAGTTTCATCTTCCGAGAAATAGCGATTTTTATTGTGCATTTTGATTTTATCTATATGACCTACCATATCAGGCTTTTGGGTGGTTATCATTTCATTGATTTGATGATAATAGCCCGATACTGCCTTGTATATGTCATTTCCGAAGGCTTCATGCAACCCCCGGTCGTAATTCGAAGCATCGGGGCCGTCAATAAACCACAGATGGTCATTGTTATCCCCTATTACAAGATGTATAGAACCAATAGTATAATCCAGTCCAAAGTTTTTTCTAAAAGTTTCGAAATCTGTTGTAATACCCCGGATATAATCTATTTCCAGAGAAAGATATATGTCAATTTGATCCTTATACTTATTCTGCAGATGACGAACTTCTTGGCAGTATTGACTGAGTTGTGCATTATCAGTTATGGAAAAATTATTCCTGAAAGGAACAGGAGCATGACTGGAAATCCCCAGTATTTTCAATCCTTTTCGTAAAGCCCCTTTAACCATCTCTTCCATAGAAGCTTTTCCATCGCAATATTGACTGTGTGAATGTAAGTTTGCTTTGATCATGGTTTATTCTGAAAATCTATTTGTTCTTGTTTAACTTCAACAACTTTATAAAATTTGTCCCCTCTTCGGATTACTTGTTTGACAGGTATAGAGCAATAATCCCCTTTGGTTGCTTTTTTCACCACGTGCTGGTCCACCCTAAGCTCTTCCACAGTGTCTTCGTAAACTCCTGTTGTATCTCCTATAATCCTAAATCCGTCTCCCTGGCTGATAGTATTGGTATCTATTCTTAACTCAATCACCCCTATTCGGGAATAGTAGTTTGTAACTTTTCCCACATAATATTTTTTACGGGTGGCCTGGGACCCATATTTTTCCGACCACTCTCCGAGACGCTGGCCAAGATAATAGCCGTCCCAGAAGCCGCGGTTGTATACTGTTTTGAGTTTTTTATTCCACTTTTCGATTTTGTCGGGGGTGTAGCTTCCTTGAAACCAAGCGTTGACAGCTTCCCTGTATACTTCTGTCACTTTTTTGACGTATTCAGGGGATCGTCCCCGGCCTTCAATTTTTAGCACCCTGACTCCGGCATCCAGGATTTTGTTGAGGAAATGAACCGTTTTCAGGTCTTTAGGCGACATGATGTATTCATTGTCGACTTCAAGCTCAACCTCCCCCGCTTTGTCTTTTACATCATATGCCCTTCGACAGGGCTGGAGACAAGCACCCCTGTTAGCAGATTCATTAAAGTTGTGCAGGCTGAGGTAACATTTTCCGGAAATAGCCATGCACAAGGCTCCGTGGGCAAATATCTCGAGCTGTACAAGTTGCCGCGACGGCCCCCTGATATCCTGTTCTTTGATGGCTTTAGTAATCGAGGCTACCTGGTTGAGGTTCAATTCCCGGGCCGTAACCATAACATCAGCCCATTGCGAAAAGAATCGTACTTCTTCAATATTTGTGATGTTACTTTGCGTGGAGATGTGGACTTCCATACCTTGTTGGCGGGCATGCTGGATGGCTGCATAATCTGTTGCTATAATAGCACTTACTTTGTTGCGGGCTGCGGTATCGATTATTTGCCGCATTTCCTCCAACTCATCGTCATAAATAATCGTATTTACTGTCAGGTAAGTGCGCACATTATTTTCCCCGGCAATAGATACTATTTTCTCCAAATCGTCCAGCGTAAAATTCTGTGATGATTTGGAGCGCATATTCAAATGCCCTGCTCCAAAATAGACGGAATCCGCCCCTCCTTGAATTGCGGCTCTTAGTGAAGCATAGGAGCCAACAGGTGCCATGATTTCAATATCTTTGGGTCCCATCCGTAATTTTTTTGCAAAGGTAGTTTGATTAACTCATAATTTGTAACCAAAATGTGATGAAATGATAGCAGAAGGAGCGGTAGTAACTGTGGTATTTTTCTTTACCTTTTAACATAATGTTAACCTTATGAAGGCCGGATTTTTTGCGCAAAGCGATACTCTTACCAAACAATTAAATATATTTGGGGTTTTAGGAAAATATATTTTTATAACAGCAAAAGATTAAAATAGATGTACTTAAAAACAAATTATAGCTGGATTTTGGCGGGGGCCATTTTTTTACTGAGTATCTCAGTCAAAGCTCAGAATGTAGACCATAAGCGAGAAAATTATTCCGGGAATCATGCCAAATATGTTTTTCTTTTTATAGGAGATGGGATGGGGTTTGCCCATGTGGCAGCTACTGAGGCATACTCCTCAGCTATAAGCAACGGAAAAGCATTTAAACCATTAAACTTCAGTAAATTTCCCGCTCAGGGTTTGATGACTACTAATGCCGCAAATCGTTTTATTACAGGTTCTGCGGCATCCGGTACCGCCCTGGCTACGGGGCATAAAACGTCCATCAATACCATCTCTATGAAAGAGGACCGCTCGGGTAAATACCCGACCATAGCAGAAAAAGCAAAAGCTAAAAACATGAAAGTAGGGATTATTACTTCCGTTTCTATCGATCATGCCACTCCGGCAGCTTTTTATGCCCATGAGCCGGTGAGGCATAACTATTATAATATAGGCAAGCAGCTTACCAACAGCGGTTTTGATTACTTTGGCGGCGGCGGATTCAAATTCCGGAATGGCCGAAAGGGAGATCAACCGGATCTCATCAAAATGTCCAAAAAAAATGGTTACACATTGGTGGATTCCAGACGGGACTTTCACAGGCTTGATAAAGAGGCTGGTAAAGTTATAGCCATGAATCCCCGACTGGATGATGGAGCTATGCCTTATGCCATGGATATGAACAGAAAGGATATATCATTGGCTGATTTTACTCAAAAAGGTATTGAACTGCTCAACAATGAGGATGGCTTTTTCATGATGGTGGAAGGAGGAAAGATAGATTGGTCCGCTCACGGGAATGATGCCGCAGGAGTTATTCATGGGGTGAGGGCTTTTGCAGATGCTGTTGAACAGGCTATTGCGTTTTATGAAGAACACCCCGAAGAAACTCTGATAATTGTTACTGCGGATCATGAAACCGGTGGTATGGCCGTTGGCGCTAAAGAAACAAAGTATTCCAGCTATTATGAGAGGTTAAAGCAACAGCGCGTTTCTTTGGATGTTTTTGGAGATAAGCTGAATGACCTGGTAAGAAACGGCCGTAATGAAGAAGTTTCTTTTGACCGCGTAATGCAAGTTACCAAAAAATACATAGGCCTTGGCAAAGAACGACATGGGCTGGGACTCAATAAACGCGACATGAGGCTGCTGCAGCATGCTTATGAGATACAATTTAAAGATAAAGAAAATCCTGAAGAGATGGATGCTATGGCTTTAGCTTATATTGGGGAGCAATCTTTTGCGCAAACCGCTATAGAAATTCTGACAAAAAAGGCCGGTTTCTCTTTTACTAGCAATTCTCATACCGGAATTCCGGTGCCGGTTAGTGCTATAGGCCCCGGGGCGGAGCTTTTTGATGGCAGGATAGACAATACCGATATTCCGAAAAACATTGAGACATTATTACAACCAGTAAGTAATTAAATCTTGCTTTTCAATTTATTGCCAGGAATTAATTTTGGTTATTAGGAGGAATTTCTGCACCTTTGAGAAGGTAATCTTTATCTGAGAGTGTATGAAAAGGTCCTTTTTAAGACCCATTTTTACCCATTATACCTTACAAGTATTGTTTCTTGCCGCATTTGTTGGGGTATTATCCGGTTTTGTAGCTATCGGGTTTCGTTATCTTCTTTTTTCAATTCAGAATCTGCTTTTTTTCCAAGAAATCAGTATAACTGAAACTTCTCCGATAGATCATGTTGTCGGAGAAATAGTTTTTATAATCCCTGCCATTGGTGGGCTTTTTGTTGGTTTGATAACCTATTTTTTTGCCAGCGAAGCTAAAGGGCATGGTGTCCCTGAGGTCATGGAATCGGTGGCTGTTAAAGGGGGTAAGATGCGACCTCGCACAGTTCTTTTTAAAGCATTGGCCTCAGCCATTTCTATTGGAAGTGGCGGGTCGATAGGTCGAGAAGGACCTATTGTGCAAATCGGTTCGGCCATGGGCTCTTCCATAGCCCAATGGCTGCGCCTCGACCAATATAAAATTAAGGTTCTCCTGGGCTGTGGTGCTGCCGGAGGGATAGCCGCTACGTTTAACACACCGATAGCTGGAATAATATTTGCCCTGGAAATTATCCTTCTCGAATTAAAGTCGCGTTCCTTTATGGCGTTAGTCATTTCCTCTTTTTTTGCCACCTCTGTGTCAAGAATTTTCCTGGGCTCTACACCTGCTTTTCCTGTACCCTCGTATGAATTTGTTTCATTATATGAGACAGGGCTATATCTATTGTTGGGTGTGCTGGCAGGATTTACAGGGCTTCTCCTGATAAGGTCCTTATACAAAACCGAAAGACTTTTTGACCGGATACCCATGCCGGATTATTTAAAACCGGCTTTAGGTGGTTTGCTCGTTGGAATAATCGGAATCTTTCTACCCCAGGTTTTTGGTGTGGGTTATGATACCATCGAAAAGATGCTGAATCAAAATATGCTGTTGCAAACCACACTATTATTGCTGATGTTTAAATTTTTGGCATTTATCCTTACCATTGGCTCAGGAGCATCAGGTGGAATTTTTTCCCCATCACTGTTTATTGGTGCAGCTTTGGGAGCTTCTTACGGATGGATAGCCAATTATTTTTTTCCCGATATAACCGCTCCTGCCGGAGCCTATGCTTTGGTGGGCATGGCAGCGGTTTTTGCGGCTACATCAAGGGCTACCCTTACAGCCATCATTATTATTTTTGAATTAACTCTGGATTATAAAATTATTCTTCCGCTTATGTTTGCCTGTGTTATCGCAGATTTGATCACCTGGCTTTTATCTCAGGATACCATTTATACTAAAAAGCTCGCGAAAAGAGGTATTCGTATTTCTCACGATATGGAAGCCAGTCAATTGGAAGTAAAAAGCATCGGGGAGATTTTTCACCGACAAAAAGGCTACCTGAGCTCCATTTCAGTGGAAGAAATACATCAGAACCTTTTAAGAAGTAACGTTTATTCTGCCTGTGTGGTTAATGAACAGAATGAATTGGTCGGCGTAACCACAATGAAAAATGTGGAGCGCAAAATTGAAAGTGGCCTAGCTGTGGGTGAGATTGTTAAAAGAGATATTGATGTGGGCTATCCGGATGAACCATTAAGCGATGCGTTGTATAAAATGGCCAAAAACAACCTCGAAATGCTTCCTGTGGTGACGGGGAAAAACAAAAAATTATTAGGTTACATCACCCGGTCAGATGTCCTTCAGACTTTCCAGTCGGAAGTGAGTCCCGGTTAAAAGCTAATATTTTGAAAGCAATCGTTTGCTAGAAGTAAGGATACAGGCCATGATCCAGCTTTTCCATCTCAAAAACTTCCATTAAACGGTTACTGTTTTCAATTCTGTTACGGTTTATTTCTATTTCAACCACTTCTTTTCGAAAAGGTTGGTTGTTAACGCAAAATATATTTTCAAAAACTTGGGCTTCCTTTTTTGTCAGGGCTATATCCGGGGTTATGCGGCCTCTTTCCACAAATACGGGTTTGTTGTTATTCAGGTGAATCTCTTTGAAAGGGAACTTGTAGGTTAACGAATTTCTAAGCTTAGTAGCATGATAATTTAGCGAGACATTTACATCGAATTTTAAAGCCGGTTTTAGACAAGTTTCATGAATGATTAATGCATCTCCTTCATCTTTATAAAATTCTCCGTTTAAGCAAATTCTCTTTATCGTTTCACGAACACTGTTCAGCTGCGCATCTGTGCCTGTGAGGATAATGTTACGGATAAGCCCTGTTTCGGTTATGGTTTCATGCGGGTGAGTAAAAAAGGCAGTTTGTTTTATTCGTGCTGCGCGGCTCTGAAATCTGTAACGATAAATGTAGGAGCAATAATTCACCGGAAGATTTATTTTTTCTTTGTAGGAATGAAGCATAACCTTTAATGCCGTCAGTTCAGATTCAAGCACAGTAGCCTTTGGGCCATGCAAAAAAGTATAACCGCGCTTTTTAAGTTTTGAGAAGTTGTAATCGGTTAGCCTGATTTGATGAAGGTTAAGGAAATCTACACCGGCGTTTTTCATCTGAGGTAACAGCTCTCTGATTATTTCGAGATCTTCCGGAATAGCCGGGATTTCAACAGTGATATTCCTGATAATTCCTGCGGCTTTTTTAACAGGCTCAAGACGGTAACCCGCAGCACTTATATCAAAACGTACTTCATCCAGACCAGCACTGGCGAGTTCTTTGAACTTTTCTTTTTCAGCCAGAATCCCATTCGTATACATCCAGATATAAATCTCATTACCCAGTTCTTTGCGGATAGTTTTGATGAACCGAAGGGTTTTATCAAAACTCAAAAAAGGCTCTCCGCCGCTTATGCTTGCTCCTTTGTAGTTAAACCGGCGAAGGTAGGCAACGTAGTCTTCCGGGTTTTGAAAAGTTACAGCACTTGTTGTGGGAACACTAACGTCATCTTGTTTTGAAGGACAGTAAAAACATCTTGCATTGCACACATTGTTGATGAATAGACAGCTCCACTCTCCTTCCCCGCAAAGACGACATCCCGGTGATAAACTTGATACATCCGCCTTTGAGGCATGATATCCCCATTGCACATAATTTTCCAGTTCGGAAAGAAGGGTTGACCGTTCAATTTCGTAACCATCTATTTCTTCTTCCTTTATCCAGTTAACTTCAGAATACCATTTCTTATATTCACTACGGTTTCGCTCAATGAAAATCGACTTGCTACCCCTCTTATCGTTCATTTTATCTTTTTTAAAAACCTAAATTAATGTTTTTGAGACCTGTTTGTCAGGTAATAGTCCCGCGATAAAAATACGGTCTTTTGGTTTTATTTATGATAAAAAGGGTCAACTTTTAAAAGAAAATTATTGAATAATAATTGATTGTTTTATCGCTATTCATATCGAATCGCCTCCACCGGGTTCGTTCTAGATTGTTTCCGGGTATGGAAAACAATTGTAGACAAAGCCATAAGCATGACCACACTTCCTGAGAAAATAAAAACGATGAGGGAGATGTCGGTCGTTGTTATCGCGGAATCCCGAAAGTTTTTTTCCGACCGGGTTTTTTGGCCCATCGCCTTTAAGGCAGCCTGATTGATGATAACACTTTGCGTGGAATCAAGCGAATTTTTGGAAGAGAAGTTAAAAATACAACCAATGGAAATTCAATTGCCCTTTGGTGTTGTACTCCAATGCCGGAAAAGGAATCTTGATAAAACCGATCACGTTAAACAGTTGTTTTAGAAAATCGGAGTCGGTATTGATCTTCGTCAGATCGGCATCCAATGAAAGGAGGTATTGCCGGTGACGTTGAAAATCGGGGATAGGGCGACCTTCATGTTCGGTTACGTTTGAAGATGCCCCTGTCATCCCTTCGCCACTGTATCCCACGGCTACGTTTAGCCATTCGGGGAGAGAGGATTTTTCTTTCGAGAAGGATTTCAGGTTTGCCGAAAGCCAGAGTGTCTGGCCGTTGTAGTCTTTAAGCATGTTTACCGGAAGGCTGGTGCCAAATAAATCGGGTCGATAGTCTGTATATTTTGTTTGATGAAAAGAGTACTTGAAGGTGATGCGCTGTTCCTGCCATAGAAGCTGCTGACCAATAAAAACGCCCGAACCAACGGTGTTACTTAGCAAATCTCCGGGCGAGGATCCCCACTCTTCTGAAAAACCGTCCAGTGTTTCGATCGTCAACAAATAGACGAAGCCCAGGCCCCCCCCGTACAACACCGATTCTCTTTCACTTACGTTGCACCATTTCAATGTCTCATAGCCAAACTTCCCCACATAGTAGGAGGTGATTCCATGACCCACCTTGTCCACCTGCAACCAGGTATCGTTATCGTTATGAAAATGAAATGACGACTGCGGATAATCTTTATACCACAAATGATAAAGCCCATACATACTTCCGGCAAACATGCTGGCTTCAGCGATAATCACACCGCGCAGTCTTTGTTTATTCACTGAATGGTGAGTCGTATCCGAATTGTTGCGTTTGAAAGACACGGTTCGAGAGCTGAAGCTGTTTTTGGATAAAACATTAAGTGAAAGCGGCTGAGATGAGGCGTCAAATCCTGCGAGGCACCAATGCAAAACCAGCACCCCAATAAAAAGAACTTTACGATGCTTTTTGAGGAATGTCGAGTGGCCGCCTGGTTTCATTTCTGTTTGGATGAAGTATCTCAATTCAAATATGGTTTTGATCGTTTACGCTTCTATCACTGATTATTTCTACCAAGTACACCGGCAAAATTAGTAAAAGGTATTTTATTCGGGGTTAAAATGAGACTCAAAATGGAATTCAAAGAAAGGGAGGAAATGCCCAGGCAAAAGAGCTTTTTGAGGAAGCTTCTTTTATCGGTGTCGGAATGGGAGTGCTTTTTGTGTTTGTTTGAGAATCTCATCTTGGTAGCGAATAACTGAATTTATTGGGCTGCAATTGATTGGGTCATTTGCTTTTATAGGATGAAGTAATATGTAGTTAAAATTGTTCTTCTTCTAATGTATTTCTAAGATCTTTCATTCCTGCTGTAGTGATCATTTTATCGTATTTTAGTGAGAGCAATCCCTTGAACAAAGCCATATCACCAGTCCATAGTAAAGATCCCTTGGATTCATTCAGGGCCACGAAAGCAATGTCTTTAGGATCAATATTTTTAACTAAATCATAAGCTTTTAATCTATGTTTCTTTGGAATTTTGGACTCGTCAATAAAGTTGATTTTTTTGAAAACAATATTTTTAGCTTTTAAAAGAGCCTCCTCGTCTAAATTTGAAATTCTTTTTAATTTTTCCCAATTATTATCTATTTCCTTGATTAGGTAATGACAACTCCAGAAACGAAAAAAAATGTCAGAGTTTAGTAATAAATCACCGATTGTACTTTTTGTATTAAGGATACCACTAAAGACAATATTCGTATCAACTATGATAATCATTTAAGAAAAGAGTCTTTATTTTTTTCCCACCAATTTTTGTTCACCTCTGCAGCCAATTTATCAACGTCTTCCTGTTTCGCCTTTGATTTTGATGTAAGTTCCTGGTAACGAACATAGTCAATAATGCGTTGCACACTTTCTTTATCAATTGAATTCGGAATTCTTATCAAAATTTCCTTATCTGTTCTTTCTATTTTCATAGTCTCTTTTTTAACAAATTTACAACAAACATAAGATATATGTTTTATTGTTTTCTAATTTAGGCAAATACAACAAAGTTTCTTAGTTTTTATACCTTGTTATTTTTTTCTTAGCGGCTTTTTCCAAGACTTCAAACTGGCCTAAGACGCAAAGAGTTTGTAGTAAAACCGTATGCCATTATTCTGCTTGGCGGCTTAGCGTGAAATCAACATCGGTAAAAAAAACCGGATTATCCCTTTCTTAAACGGTTCTTTTCACGCAAAGAGCGCAGAGAACGCAGAGATTAAGAAGGGAATCTATTTTTTCATTAATCTCAGTTCATCCTCTCAAATCGATAAACCAAAATCCAATTTCCTTTTGCTTGCTGCTTTTGTCGGGGTTGGGATAGGTTTGGTAGACGGTCTCTCCCAGGGTATATTTAACGGGTTCCTGGAAAATGGGTCCGTCAAAACAAAAGGTGTGGAATTCGCCATTTTCCCCGCAGGGATCGACTTCTTCGGGAAGTTCCTTTAGCAAGTCTCTGGTTAGTTCCCGGCCCAGGAACTCTTTCCCCATCAAATCGGCTTTGGCGGCTACAATCACGGTTCGGAATCCTTGCTCGAGAAAATCATGCATCAGGGCCCTTGTATTCTTTTTCCAGAGGGGAAACACCGGCTTGATTCCTATGGGGGAAAGCATTCCTTCGCGGTATTGCCGGATGTCTTCCAGGAAAATATCTCCAAAACCGGTGTATTCGTATCCGAGATTTTTGAGCCGGAGGATTTCATTTGTCATGATTGAATTGTATTCCTCCATGGACGGCTTTTCGGGTAGTCCAAGGAGGGAGATCCCCAGCCCCGTCGCTTCGGCCTGAGCTTTCAGAAGTTCTGCCTGCGTACCGTGCATGGCCACCCTGTCATTGGCGGAGTTAATAGTGCTGAGGAGCAAGTCGATATCGTATTCATTATCCTGCTGAAGGTAGTGCAATGCCAGCGCCGAGTCTTTACCGCTGCTCCAGTTGAAGTACATTTTCTTCATGGTCTATACGGCTTTTTTCTTCTTCCAGCGGTCAAAGATATGGAACAGTTGGTCCAGTCCGTCTGTCAGCGCAGCCGGTCCGGGCTGCAGGATGATAGAAGAGTCGATTTCGTAGATGTCGTCATTTTGTACGGCGGAAATCGATTGGAAGTTATCGCGACTTAGGATGTGATTTTTGTCAAATGGCGCCCCACACCAGGAAGCTAAGATGATGTCCGGGTTTCTTTTTACTATCGCTTCCGGCTTTTCGATGATACGTTGTTTGGCCAGCGATTGATTCCGGTTTTCCGGAAAAACATCTTCCCCGCCGGCTATTTCTACCAGCTCGCTGACCCACTGAATTCCGGAAATCATCGGATCGTACCACTCCTCGAAATACACTCTGGGTTTGAACTCCCAGGTGGATGTCACCTGCTGAATTTCATTGATCCTCTGGTTTATATTCTCCAGCAACTGTCGGGCTTTTTCCGACTGCCCTACCATTGCGCCCAGTTGCATGATCATTTTCCGGATGCCTTCCACGCTGCGGTGATTGTTAATCCACACCGGGATGCCTTTGGAAATGAGTTTCCGGGCGATGTCGGCCTGGATATCCGAAAACCCGATCACCAGGTCAGGCTCAAGGTCAACAATTTCCTGGTAGCGGGCATTGATAAAGGTAGAGATTATCGGCTTCTCGCGGCGTGCTTCCGGCGGCCGCTCCGTAAAACCGGAGACCCCTACAATGCGGTCCTGCTCACCCAAAAGGTAGAGGGTTTCCGTGGGCTCCTCCGTCAGGCAAACAATGCGTTGAGGGGAGTAGTCGGTTAATGCTGTGTTGTTTTGATGATGCTTCATACGAATCCCTTGCTTTTTTGCTTACAACAAATGCGGGCAGGAATTATTCAAAAAAAGGTAAGTCTTGAATTGTTGATTTGGGTTCTTGCTTTTTCATATTCACTATAATCTGAGGCAGACCAAGTGGGAGCTGCTAAAATAAGCTCCTCCATTTCTTCTGAAGATTTCTTGAAAGAGATTTCAACCTGCAGCGCATTGGCAAGTTTTTCAATAACCTTTTCAGGCAATTGACGAATTAGTTTCAATATTTTTTTGTAATCTGCTTTAATTGGCTTCTTTTGTGTTCAAAGTTTCAAGAATAATTAACAATCAGAGTCATCTGTTTATGTATCCATTCTTTTTTTTCTTTATCAAACCCTTTTTCATCCATACCCCAAAGTTACAAAAGAATGGATTAAGAAGGAACCCTTAGGTTTTAAAGAAGCTGTTTTTCAACATCAATCAATTTAGTTTTGATAATTGAGGGCAGTCTAAAAGTCCCCTTTAGGGGATTCAGGGGTTATAAGGCTTTTTAAACTCGACTCATTATTGATTTTTGAAACTTTTTTGGATTTTGAGTTTTGTTATTTGGAATTTATCGGTTTGTTCTAACAGCCTTCACACTCAGCTTCCGGTTGGAGTAGAAATAAAGCAACAGCATTAGCCCGAGGAATAGGATTTGCGCCAAAATGGTTTCGACAGTCGGGTAAATGCCCAGCCAGCTTATGTTCAGTGAAACCGGTGATTGGGTTATGGAAACCCAGCCGGCTTCCTGTAAGGCATGAAATCCTTTGCCGATAAGGATAAATGCCAGCAAGGTAATAAGCCATGATGAATACCTGAAAAGGGGCCGGATTGGCAGTTTCTTTGAATATTTCAAGAAAAGGAAAACAAACACGAGAATCAAAATCGTTGCCGCCAGAGCTCCCAGTCCGATTGAATAATTATCGGTCGGGTCGGTTTGGATGTTTATGGCCTGGATGAAAAGAATGGATTCAAACGCTTCTCGGAATACCACGATGAAGGCAAAGAAAGCCAGGCCAAACATGTTTTCCGTACGAAGATATCGGTGGATTTTGTTCTCGATAAAATCCTTCCATTTTTGGGCATGCGAATGGCTGTGCAGCCAAAAGCCGACGGAGGACAGAATCAAGACAGCCAACAGAGCGACGAGCCCCTCCATGACTTCCCGGCTGGTTCCGCTGATTTGCAACACCCAATCGGAGAAAAACCAGCCGCCGAGTCCAAGTGCCACCGCCGTTATCCAACCGCTATGCACCCAGTAACGGGCTTTTCTGACACCCGAAGTACGAATCAAGGTAAGCATCAGGGCAATGATTAGAAAGGCTTCCACGCCTTCCCGCAGAAGAATCGAAGAAGTGAGGATAAAGGAAAGCCAGGGCGTGATTTTTCCTTTGTTCATTTTTTGGGCCGCCTGGTCGATGAGTCCAATTGAAGCGCGGACTTCCTCTTTGACCTTCTGCGTGGATTTATCGTTTTCGATAGCGGTCCTGACCTTAATCATCTGCTGTTCGAGTCGGGAGGTGAATTCCGGATCACCGGCTTTCATCTGGGCTTCCACAGGCTCTATCC
>JAIPBX010000152.1 GCA_021738485.1 Bacteroidales bacterium
AACACCTTACTCGGAGTTTTACGCATGGACATCGACAACCTGGGGAAATTGTTCATTAAAGGCCTTAAGCCCGAGCACCTGAGTTTGAGCACCTATGCCACGCTTTCATTTCAGCTTGAATTATTCTTCAGTGGGTATCTGAATACCCTCAGAGATTCGGAAGTGGAGATTGATGAAAATGGCAATCCGAAAAAAGATAAAAATGGGAATACCGTATATCCATTCCGGGATTGGCTTAATATACTTTATTCCGGTGGCGATGACCTTTTCGTTGTGGGACGCTGGGATAAAACTATTGCATTTGCGGAAATCGTTAAGGAGCGATTTAAGCAATTTACTCATCGACCGGATATCAGCCTCTCAGGAGGAACCGCTTTTGTTCACGAAAAATTCCCCATAGCTAAAGCCGCTCAAATGGCTGGAGAAGCCGAAAGTGCATCGAAAGCCAGGAAAAACAAAAACGCCATGACGTTCTTTGGTGAGACCATTGGCTGGGATAACGAGTTTGAAACAGTAAAAAATTTAAAAAACAAGCTAATCGAATACATTGGCAAAACGGAAAAACCGCTTTCTAAAGCCATTCTGCATAAGCTGATTTTGTATAACGAAATCAAAAACCAGCATCTGAAAAATCCGAAACAAAAACCCGATTATAGCTTTATCTGGCATACATCATATTTCCTGAAACGATATGTTGAAAAATATGACAGGGACAGTGAGATTTATCGGTTTATCATGGATGAACTACAGAAGAATTTGTTTCAAAGTTCAAAAGATGAGTATCGCTATTACGAATTGGCTGCACTGGCCGCTCGCTGGACCGAGATGGAATTAAAGGATAAGGATAAAGAAGATAAAGCATGAAGCTTGACTCTCCCACATATCAACAATTTTTTGCGGATATCAAAGACCGTATTCGCAATGCGCAATACCTGGCTTTAAAAAAAGTCAACAAGGAGTTGATTTCCCTGTATTGGGATATTGGCCGTTCTATTAAAGAAAAGCAGGAAGCTGAAGGTTGGGGAAAATCCGTCGTGGAAAAACTTTCGATGGATTTACAAAAGGAGTTTCCCGGAATACGCGGTTTTTCGCAAGCGAATTTGTGGCGGATGCGGAGTTTTTACATGACCTATCACCAAGCTGAAAATCTCGCACTAATGGTGCGAGAAATAGGCTGGTCGCATAATGTGCTCATTATGGAAAAATGCGCAGACATGCTGGAATGTGAATTCTATATCCGCATGACCCGAAAATATAGCTGGACAAAGAATGTGCTGAAACACCAGATTGAAGGCAATGCATATGCGCATGCCATGACCAGCCAGAACAATTTTGATACGCAATTGCCTGAAAAATATAAACAACAAGCTGTGCTGGCCATGAAAGACGAATACCATTTTGGATTCCTGGAGCTTACGGAAAAGCATTCGGAACATGAGCTGGAGCAGGCCATTTTGCAAAACATTCGCCGTTTTTTGACCGAGATGGGCGGGGATTTCAGTTTCATTGCCAATCAATATCGCCTGGTTGTTGAGCAACAGGAATACTTCATTGACTTGCTTTTGTTTCACCGTCGCCTGCAAAGTCTGGTAGCCATTGAACTGAAAGTGGGAGATTTTTCACCTGAATATGCCGGCAAGATGCAGTTTTACCTTTCGGTTTTGAATGATACACAAAAGCTTGAACATGAAAATCCGGCCATCGGAATTATCGTGTGTAAAACAAAAAGCCGAACCGTGGTGGAATATGCCCTGAAGGAAAGCAACCAGCCTATGGGTGTGGCTTCCTACAGCATGCACAGCCAACTGCCCAAACATTGGGAAAAATTGCTCCCCACTCCCGAGCAAATTAGCAAAAACCTGAAATGGATTGAAAATGAATTTAATGTTTAACTAAAAATGTATAATTATGGAGTACAACAAAAAGTCTATTAAAGATGACTGGCTTGATGGTAACTTAGACCATAAATTTATCGATTGGGCTGAAGAGTTTGGAAAACATTTAGCAAAAGAAAGAAATGGTAAAAGAGGAACCGAATTAACAACCAATCAACTCAGGAAATTTTTTGGTGCCGTTAAGCGTCAGCAGACCAAAGGTTATGATGCTACTGAATTTGCTTTTTTAAGACCTCAACTGGCTTATTCCGTAGCAAAAGCTAAAAATAGAGAAGGAAAAATTCATGATTTCTTTCACGTTATGGCTGGAGGTATGGAACGAGTGACAAACGAAAAGAAGTTCAAGAATTTCATCAAAATCTTTGAGGCTATAGTAGCCTATCACAAAGCGGCTGAAGCAAGTAATTTGGAATTATCTAACACAAAACATTAGAAAAATGGAAAATAATAAGCTTAAAAAGAAACTAATCATCAAAACGGTAATGACCGTTGAAACAGGTATGCACATCGGCGGTAGCAGCGATAATGTGGAAATCGGGGGAATCGATAACCCGGTTATTAAAATTGGGACGCAAAATGGAAAGCCTTTGGTCCCAGGAAGTTCGTTAAAAGGAAAAATCAGAAGCTTGTTGGAGCAGATGGCAGGAGTTTCGGAAGCAGGTGGTGGAACAAAAAAGAATGGGCAAAGCTGGGAGTACAAAGATAAACCGGAGAAGCTTCAGAAAATAATCAATTTGTTTGGCTATTCAGGTGATAAGAAAATTTCAAAAATCATTGTAAGAGATTCCGAAATGCTTCCCGAAAGCCTGAAACTATTAGAAGATAGCTCTGATTTTCTCGATATGCCCTATACTGAGAATAAGTATGAAAACACCATTGATAGAGTTACAGGAGTTACCACAGGTGGCGGAATACGACAAACAGAACGCGTCCCTGCCGGCGTAAAATTCAACGTAGAATTTGTCATCAATGTGTGGGATGAAGATGGTGACGGAGAAAACCTGAAGAATCTTCTGAAAGAAGGAATTAAAGCTTTGGAGCTTGACTATCTTGGCGGTAGCGGTTCACGCGGTTACGGAAAAGTATCCTTCGATTGGAAAGGAATTGAAAACCCGAAAGAAAAGGACATGCAAAACCTTATTAACAATGAAGCATAATTTTACGATATTCCGACTGCATTTTACAGCGCCTTTGCATTTGGGGAATGAACGGGAAGATTATGCGGAGAGTCTCGGGATTATCCACTCCGACAGCCTTTATGCGGCTCTGACTGCTGCGCTTTTCAAGGTCGGATGGCAGCCTCCGGAAAAATTCGAAGGACATTTGGGATTTACCATCAGCAGTCTGTTTCCTTTTTACCAAAAAAAGGAAGAGTCCCCCGTATATTTCTTTCCCAAATCACGCAAGCAGGAAATTATGGAGGAAGGTCTGCTGGAAGACCACAAGAAAATCAAAAAGATTAAATGGCTTGACAAAGAGTTCTTTGAAGCCTACACCCAGGGAAAAAGCATGCAGGAGCTATATTCCCGTGGCAAAAACGGGAAGAAGGATGAAAATAAATACCTCAAAGGTGATTATTTTACTAAGGATGCCATTCCCGAAAACTTTATCTCCAAACAGGTCTTCCCGCGGGTAACAGTATCCCGAAATGGAAAGGATGATGCCGAACCGTTTTATATGGAGCGGCTCTTTTTCAGTGATCATTCCGGGATGTTTTTCCTGGCCGAAGGAGACACCACGCTGTTGGAAAAAGCACTGACCATCCTGGAGCAGGAAGGCATCGGCACAGACCGGAATGTAGGCAATGGTTTTTTTGAATATAAAAAGGATACGCTTGAGCTGGAGCTGCCTGATAACAGCAACTACCAAATGAACCTGTCTTTATTCCTGCCTTCGGATAAAGAACATCTCAAAGAACAACTGGATAACCAGGCGGCCTATGCTTTTAAAAAACGCGGTGGCTGGGTATCCACACCTCCCTACAACACCATCCGCAAGAACCGGATTTATATGTTTGAAGAGGGAAGTCTGTTTCAATCTGAGGCCGACAATCCCGTGACAAACGGCCGCATCGTTAATTTAAAGCCCGATGCATCCAAATTACCGAAAGATTTGCAGGGAATACATGATATCTGGCGAAACGGAAAAGCCATTTTTATACCGTTTAAACCGTCTTAAAATACCTTTTAAAAAGTATCTATATGGAACCTGAAAGTATCAACCAAAACTATACACTTGAAGCCGAAATTTTAACGCCTTTACATGTGGGCGCCGGGGCTGAAAAAGACTGGCTGGAAAACGCCGATTTTATTTTTGACAAGGGGAAAGTGTATCTGCTCGACCATAAAAAAGTAATCGATGCCCTCGGCCCCGATAAGTTTGCCCATGCGCTGACGGCTCCGGATAAATCATCCTTAAAAAACATGCTTCCGGGAAATCCGGACGATTATGCTTCCAAAGTGCTGGAGTGCGATGCTAACACAAATAACGAAATCAGAGCACAGGTTAGAGCCGGACTGGAAAATAAACCTGTTATTCCCGGCAGTTCGCTGAAAGGA
This sequence comes from Bacteroidales bacterium, assembly GCA_021738485.1. Classification (GTDB taxonomy): domain Bacteria; phylum Bacteroidota; class Bacteroidia; order Bacteroidales; family JAIPAH01; genus JAIPAH01. The sequence goes on from JAIPBX010000152.1 coordinate 4,454, forward strand.
GCTTTACGTTCCGTTATAATGCATCATTTGGACCCGTCGAAAACCGTTCATAAAAACAAAAATGATATTTTGAATAAAAAGATAATGGGATCCTCCACAGAGGGTGATGAGTTCGGGCGGTTTTTCAAAGTTACGGATCTAAGTTTTGAAGAAACAAAACTGACCAACAGTAAGATTTTTAATCTTACCCAAAAAGGTAATAATTTTGAGAGCGGCTGGAAGCATGCGAATAAAAACAACACCAAACCTAATTTTGATCCCAAAGGTTTTAACACGGTTTACGAAGTGATTGCTCCTAAGCAAAAAGGGACGTTTGACTTCATGTTGGCTGATTTGCCGTGGAGAAATCTAAAACCAGGGCGCTTTTACCTGAATCAAAAGAAGAATGCCGAAAGAAAACGAAACCAGCAGAAACTTGATGACATCGCATCCCTTGAGCAACGGGTGGAAGCAAAAACGCAAATAGTCAAAGGCCCCATAGAAGACTTATTTGGCATCATCAATGATTATACCCGCAATTACCTGGAAAAAGAAATGGCTTTTTTCGAAAAGTACAACCAGGCCGAAAACACCAACAAAATTTTAGAAAGCCTTTCGGAGTTGAAAAGCCTGATACCCTCCGATAACAGCTATTGCATAATGCGCCTGGCAGCCGGCAGCGGATTTCACAGCATTACCGGCGATTGGAAGCTTGAATCGCATGACATCGATAAAATTGTTTCGAAAGGAAGATCATCACAAGGAATGCTTGGTAACGAAAAATCTGCCAAATCCCGTAAAAT
>JAIPBX010000043.1 GCA_021738485.1 Bacteroidales bacterium
CGTTTTTATGAAGGCTACTATTCACCACATCCAGGTATTTCCCGGAGTGTTTCGCTTTGATGTAATAGTAGTTTCCGTAGCTTGACTTTCTGAACTGAAATCGCTGATTATCTTTATTATGTGAGCTCCACAGTTGCAGTTTAGCTCCGTTTTGGGTAGCTCCCGGTCCGCCTTCGATATCGAAAACGTATGGACTATGGGCCGGCGTAAGCTTACACCAGCCATCGCGGTAACGCTGCACATGGATAACCCGATCCCACCCGTTATCCAAGTCATACTTCTGAAGATGCGTGTCCTTCTTCCTGGCCTCCGTTCTCCAGCCCGGTACATCAAGGTATTTCCCGTCGGCTGCGCATTTAATGTAATAATAGCCCGTCTTTACCTTAGACGACGAGCTAATCTTTTTGATTGCCGAGTGCTGAGCTGCCGAGCTAAGAAACAGGGCAGTCAGCATCATTAATAATACTGTCTTTTTCATACTCTTACATTTATCAGTTTTGATTTACCTCTTTGTTGCACCAATAGCGTAAAACTGAAAGAACTACTTTCAAATATCCGGTTTAGTGCAATCAGTCCAGATTCAATATTTCGCACTAAACAATTGTTTTATAGCTCACAAACCTCCTATGAATTGTTTAAAAACAATCCTGACCAAAGCTTGTTAATGTGTACGGTAATTGTGAATTGATTAACAAAACCAGTCATTAACTTATGAAAAGTACAGCAGTATTAGTCAACGGCCATCAATCGGTGATTGATAACGGGAGAAACCATGCAGTAGTAACGGATTTGCCCACATCAAAAAACGGGGCAGATACCGGGGCTACTGCCCTGGAATTAAGCCTCAAAAGCTTCTCGGGGTGTATATCTACGATATACAGTGTTATGGCACGCAAAATGCGCATACAAATAGATTCGCTAAGGGTGGAAATGGAAGGCTCAAATGGAGAGGATACCATTAGCGCCGTTTCCTATGAAGTAAAAGTATCTTCTCCCGAAGAGCTAAATAAGCTCGAAAAATGCCTTGAGCGCACCAAAAAGAATTGCCCGGTTGGGGTTCTTTTTGAGAAAGCCGGGGTAGAAATAAATGGGAAATTAACAAAGGTTTAGCCCACGCTATTAGAAGGGAGCTTTTTTAGTTCCCTTTCTCATCTATTTTTGAAGATTTTTATTTGGCAAGTAGAAAAAAACATCTATTTTTGCAACCGCTTTAGTAGAAAAGCATGTTCTTAAACAAAGAGGTCCGGTAGTTCAGTTGGTTAGAATGCCTGCCTGTCACGCAGGAGGTCGCGAGTTCGAGTCTCGTCCGGACCGCTTTTCATTGTTCTTCGATACTTTTCCCGGCAGGGAATTCGCCCGATAATTATCGGGATATTAGAATGCCTGGCATTAAGCACGCGGGAAGTGCATTGGTTCTTAAAAATGTAAAAAATATTTGGTCCGGTAGTTCAGTTTGGTTAGAATGCCTGCCTGTCACGCAGGAGGTCGCGAGTTCGAGTCTCGTCCGGACCGCATTGAAGGGATGTTATCTCAAAACAGATAGCCTCCCTTTTTTTGTGCCAGGCTAGCCGGGTTCTCTTCCGCAAATCTTTTTGAAAAAAGTATTCTCTTCGTTTTGGTGTTTATAATGCCCCGAATAGCCAGGTTATCTTTTTTGCTTTTTTCTTCTCGTACGCGCCCTGGATAGGGTATTTAAAAAAGGAGCTATTTCTTCCAGCGTTAGTTTATAATCCACGGGAACAAGTTCTATAGCCGCTTTAGGCATCACAGGAACGAAAGCGTTATCCGGATCCTGAACTATCGTCAAGCCTTTTGTAGCATGAAGCATTTGCATGCCTTTAGCCCCATCCTGACTTGCCCCCGTAAGCAGCAATCCAATGATCCGGTTTTGATAGGCCAGGACAGCTGTCTCAAAGAGCACATCGATAGAGGGCCGGGAAAAATTTACTTTCTCAGAAACCGTTAATGAGAAGGTCTTATCTTCCTCTATCAAAAGATGATAGTTGGGGGGTGCCAGGTATACATGATAAGGAAGGATGCGCTGCTTTTCGGATGCTTCTTTTACGCTTAAACTGCTGTATTCATCGAGATACTGTACCAGGTAGTTTTCAGAATCAGGAGCGAGATGCTGTACTACAACTACGGGAAAGGCAAAATCCCGGTCAAGATTTGACAGAATTTCTTTAAGTGCATGCATTCCCCCGGCTGAAGCACCTACAACCACTATCTCGTAATCAGGCATCATTCGTCATGACTATATTTTTTGATATAGATTTTTTGATTTTTGTTTATGTATTCGAAAGCTTTACCATAGCGGGAAAAATCCACACTTTCTTTACTCCCTACCCCCAGGACTCCTCCCTTCATGAGGCTGTCGTGGAAAAGTTTAATAACGCGATTCTGCAGCTCTCTGTTAAAGTATATCAAGACATTTCTACAGATAATCATATGCACTTCTGCAAAAGCCTTATCAGTGACAAGATTATGTTCCGAAAAGACGATTCTTTTTCGAAAGCGGGGATCAAATTTTATCATAGCGTTTTTTTCCGTATAGTAATCGGCTAATTTTCTTCTGCCCCCGCTTTTTTCATAATTTTTCTGATACGCTTTAAGATTCTCGTTTGTATATTCAGCCTTTTTGGCTACTTTTAAAACGGTTTCATTATAATCGGTGGCGTAAATGAGGCTCTTATCCAAAAGCCCCTCTTCTTCCAGTAAAATTGCCATGGAGTACACTTCTTCCCCGGTAGAACATCCTGCATGCCATATTTTAATATAAGGATACGTTTTAAGAACAGGCAACACTTCTCTGCGCATCGTCTTGTAAAATAAAGGGTCGCGGAACATTTCCGTTACATTTATAGAAAAATCTGTCAATATCTCCCGCATAAATTCGGGGTCATGCAACACTTTATATTGCATTTCTGATATGCTTTTGATATCCGACAGCATCAGCCTGTGAAGAATCCTTCGTTTAAGGTGTGCCGGGGAATAATTTCTGAAATCGTGCCCGTACTTCAGGTATATCGCTTCCAGTAAAAGTTTTATTTCAATGTTGATATTTTCATTTCTCACGTTCTGGTAATTTATCATTCATCCTCCTCCTGGTCATACAGCCACACCCTTAACATCGACAACAATTTCTCGTTATCCACGGGTTTGGCTATATATTCGCTGGCCCCTGCTGCAAGACATTTTTCCCGGTCGTTCTTCATTGCTTTAGCCGTTAAGGCAATAATCGGTAATGTTTCATACCCGGACATTTCCCGTATTTTTCGAATAGCCTCATACCCATCCATTTCCGGCATCATAATATCCATAAGGACTACATGATAATCCTGGTTTTTCTTAAGTTTTTCGACGGCATCTTTGCCATTCTTGGCCATTTCCACCTCCATGCCATATGCATTAAGTACACTACTCAAAGCAAAAAGATTCCGCACATCATCATCCACTGCCAGCACCTTCTTATCCTTTAGTACATCCCCTTTGTCATCAATGAGATTGTGGAGTATTTCCTTCTTATCATCGGAGAGTTCCTTTTCACTCTTATGAAGGAAAAGGGTAGCCTCAGCCAGCAGACGTGCGGGTGAATCCGCTCCTTTTATAATCACACTTTCCGCGTATTTTTTCATCGCTTTTTGCTCTTCCTCGTCAAGATTCTGGCTTGTATATATGATAATAGGAACATGCTTAATGCGTTCTTCTTTCTCAATCATTTCGAGCAGGTCAAACCCTGACATATCTTCCAGGCCCAAATCAAGTATTACCAAATCAAAAATTTCATCTAATAAAATTTCAAATGCTTCCTGTCCTTTGCCTACCGCTTTTATTTGCACGTCTTCTTTACCAAGAACGCCCTCGACACTCTTTCTTACCACCGACTCATCCTCCACTACTAAGACTTTTTTCTGCTTCCTGTAAAGGATGTCTTCAAATTTTTTAAACGCTTCGTCCAGTGTATCCGGACTTACCGGCCTGTCTATGTACCCTATGGCCCCCATTTCCATGGCATGCATACCATTTTCGGTGGCCAGGATAAAATACACAGGAATATGGCGTGTCCGGACATTGCTTTTCAGACGTTTCATAACTTCCCAGCCATCTATTCCGGGGAGCTCCTCGTTCAAAATAATGGCTGCGGGACCATAATAATCCGCATAATGAATTCCTGTGGCTCCATCGTTAGCTATCATGGTCTTATAATTCAGTTCGCTTGCCTTGTTGTATATCGTTTTGGCAACCTCGGCGTCCTCTTCGATAACCAGAACAAAATCCTCATCGTCTTTAATCACATTCCAATCATCTTGAGGAGTTTCCTGCTTTTTCACGCCGGTATCCGTTTCTGATGTATGCTCCTGTGTCTCTTCTTTTTCAGGAACTTCCTGCTGCTGCTCTTCCCCGGCTTCTTCATTTTCTGCTTGCCGGTCAGGTGTCTTAATTTCCTTTTTAGCGGCAGTCTCTGATGCGGGTTGATCGTTAACTTGGGTTGACTCAGTGACGCCGTTTCCTTCCCCAGTTCCTGATTCTTTCCCTGACTCTCCTGTTGTCCTTTCTGTTTTTTGCGTTTCCCCGGTTGATTCTTTCTTCACCTTTACAGGGATGTACAAAGTAAAGGTAGTGCCTTTACCCTCTTCTGAATCGAGTGTAATTTCTCCTCTCAGCAATTGCGTGAAGCTTCTGGTAATACTCAATCCAAGACCCGTTCCACCATATTTACGGCTTGTTGTACCATCGGCTTGTTGAAAAGCCTCAAAAATCAGCTCCCTTTTGTCTTTCGGAATGCCCGAGCCTGTATCACTGATTGATATCCCGACAGCACCATAATTATTCAACTCTTTTGTAGAGAAAGAGGTTCTGGGCCGGGGTTTAAATATATGAAGCTTGACATAGCCTTTCTCCGTAAACTTCATCGCATTAGACATCAGGTTTTTAATTATCTGCATAATGCGCTGCGGATCGGAGTAAATATACTGAGGAAGCTCTTTGTCCACTTCCATATACAAATCTAATCCCTTCCGGGTTATCACCGGGTCAAAGATACGCTCGATGTTGTCAGCTATCTCCTTAAGATCAACTTTTTCGAGATTGAGTTGTAGTTTGCCGGATTCCACCTTCGAAAGATCGAGGATATCATTTATCAGCTCCAGCAGATCATTTCCGGATGTATTAATGGTTTTTGCAAATTCAATCTGTTTCCCGGTAAGGTTCCCCGCATCGTTTCGCATGAGGAGCTGCGAAAGTACCAGGATACTATTAAGCGGAGTTCGCAACTCATGGGACATATTGGCCAGAAATTCCGACTTATATTTACTGGCTTTCTCAAGATCATGAGCTTTTTCCTCTATTTGTTTTCGCGCCGTTTCTAGTTGCTCATTCTTTACCTTTATTTTCTCTTTTTCTTTTTCAAGCGCTTTTGTTCGCTCTTCCAACTCCTCATTGATCACACTAAGCTCTTCTTTCTGCTGCTGAAGGGTATTTTCAGAGGCTTTAAGAGCTTTCGTCTGTTCCTCCAGTTCTTCGTTTGTCTGACGCAGCTTTTCTTGCTGTGATTCAAGTTTTTCTTGCTGATTCTGGCTTTTCTTCAGCAATTTTTGAAGTTGCGAATGGGCTAAGGCTGCATTAACGGCTACTGCAATGCTATCCAGGGAATCTTCGAAGAGCTGTCGTTCCAGTTCATTAAACGCTTTCTGATGTCCTATCTGGATTACGCCGATAAGTTTCCCCTCATAGCTAAAAGGAGCTACCAGGAAGGCTGTTGGTTTCTCCTGAGCTATGGTCATATCTATGGAAGGCATCTCCTCCCCTGAGGTATGCTGCAACTCCATAACCTGGTTACTCTGTGCTGCTTGTCCGACGAGTCCTTCCCCCATTTCAATCTCTTTAAATCGTCCTTCTTCGTCCCTCAAGGCATAGCTTTCCTGCAGCACCAGCTTTTCATCTTCCTTAATATAAAATAATCCCACTTTTGCGTTCAGATACACGGCCATGAATTCAATAATCTCTTTACTCAGTTGATTCATATCCTTTTTTCCACTCATGCGGGCATTCAGCTTACTAAGACCGGTTTTCAGCCAATCCTGCCGCCGTATCTCTTTCGAAGTTTCGCGAAGTGTGCGGGTCATATTCTCCAGGGCAATTCCCAGGGTATCTTTCTCGCTGCGGGGTTTTACATCTTCCGTATAGTCCCCTTTGGCAATTTTATTAGCTTGATTTACTACAGTGCGGAAACTCTCTATCATCTGGTTTACCGATTTGGCTAATACATCATGCTCACTTCGCACTTCCACTTTCCTGGAAAAATCACCCTTGGCAATATCCTGGGTCACATAACTCAACCCGAGGAGATAGTCGACCAGGTTGTTGAACGTATCCTTCATCTCGCCCACTTCATTTTTCGGAGCTCTTATATCTTTTTTCTCCAGGTGTCCTTCAGCTACTTGCTTGGCCCATGCCGAAAGTTTTTTAATGGGGGTTACGGTCCGTTTAGTGACAAATATCGAGATAAGCAACACTGCAATAACCGTCAAAATCAAAGATATCTTCACCGTATCGGATAATTTTCTGGGATAAATAAATGCTTCGTCCAGTTCAAACTCTTCAACGATCGCCCATCGAACACCAAAATCCTTTAGCTTATTTATCGTGCGGGCAATACCGTAAACCCATCGCCCCTTCAATCCTTCATAAGAGGATACCAGGTTATGCTGGTCAGCATCAAAACTACTTTCAACGGCTTGTGAAGAGGGCTGAACTCTAAGCCATTTTTTGGTACGTTTGTTAGTGATTTTCTGATCCATAAGAATGGTATCAGCTAATGGATTAGAAATAGAACGCATCTTCAGGTCTTCTCCCACAATATAAGTAATCCCGGTTTTACCAAGGTCATCCCCTTTTTGCATTAGCCGGTTCAAATGATCATCCTGAATTCGAAAAGCTATCATACCAATGGTGGCGCCATCCTCCTGGATCGGTTTGCCTATAATACCTGAAACCAGTTCTGTATTATTTATATCCCTTTCAAAATCAGAAAAAAGAATTTGACCCGTCTCAATAATTTTCCGGGCAGTTTTTCCTAATGCGGTATTTGCGTATTCTCCTTCATACACATTTGTCCCCGAAAAATTTTGATTTTTAATTGAATAAAGAACATTCCCCTTCGCATCAATTAAATAAATGTCATAATAATCATTACTGGTCTTTATTTTCTTAAAATATGAGTTTCTTGGCTTAACAATATTTTGATACTTCTCACTTTCCAGATATTCCTTCAACCCGTAAGGGGCATTGCTATACCCTTTACTTAACTGTTTCAGAAAAACCTTATTTGTTTGAAGTTCCGATTGAAAATTCAGCTCTTTTTCAATAGTTGTAAAAAAGGAATTCACTTTATCGACTTTAAGCCTCGATGAATTGACGAGTGTCTTTTTTGTGGCAATAGCCAGGCTTTTGTAAGCATTAAAATAATTGATATAGCTGACGGTGAGTAAAGGCACCAATGAAATAAACAAAAACCACAGGAACAGACTTTTACCCACTCCTATATAAGGTGTTAACTTAAAATTGAATATTTTTATATGCGGATCACGATTACCGGAATCTTTCATAATTTTCTCTTTTTGAACCGCGCAACTAAGATGTATATTCTGTTATAATCTTTACCACCTCTTCTGTATTTAAAGGTTTGGCCAGGTAGTGATCCATACCGGCTGCCAGGCATTTTTCCTTATCTCCCTTCATGGCATGGGCTGTCATGGCAATAATGGGCAAATGGTTCCCCGTTTCGTTTTCCTTTTCCCTTATGCGTCTTGTAGCCTCATATCCATCCATCTGAGGCATCTGCACATCCATAAGCACTATATCAAAATCCTCATTTATTGCCTTGTTCAATGCTTCTTCTCCATTCACAGCTTCAACAATCTCCCAATTGTACTTTGAAAGTAATCCGGATACAATTTTCCGGTTGATTTTTTGATCTTCTGCCAGCAGGATTCGGATATTGGAAGCGGCTTCGCTTTGTTCTTTCTCTCTGGCTTCGGCCTCTGCTTTTTCTGCCGGTGTGTGGAATAATGATGCCAGAATCGCTTTCAGATCCTGTTGAAGCACGGGTTTGTAGATATGTTTATCCAGCCCCATGTCGGCGTATATTGAGAGATTCACGGCCGATTTACTCGGTGGCATAATGATGATATAAGCATTGGTTTGTGAAAGTGTCTGTTCATAAAACTGCTGCATATCATTGGTATTCTCGATATCAGGCATAACTGTATCCACAAAAATTACATCATATTCATTCTCCTGCAATTTCTGTTTCGTTTTCTCCGTACTTCCCACCAAATGGGTATTGAAATTCCAGAAATCAAGGTAATTCCTGATAATGGTGCGGGAAGTTTCGTTGTCATCAATGACAAGCACTTTCAACTGTTTGTTTTTTTCCTCCAGCTCAAGTTCGCAAATTGGTTCCTGCTCCTTAGCTTTGGGGAAATCAATCGAAAAGTAGAAGCGGCTACCCTTTCCTTCCTTACTTTCCAGGTTCAGCGTTCCCCCCATGAGTTCCACTATTTTTTTAGAAATGGGAAGGCCCAGGCCGGTTCCTCCATATTCCCGGGATGTCGATTTATCGGCTTGTTCATAAGATTCAAAGAGTTTATCCTGCTTTTCTTTCGGAATACCAATCCCTGTATCAAAAATATTAAACTCGAGCGTGACTGATTCTTCATCTTCGTTCTTTTTAACGATATCCACCCCGATTTCTCCTTCGTTTGTAAATTTAATGGCATTCCCCAGGAGGTTTATAAGGACCTGCCTCAGGCGTGTCGGGTCACCCTGAAGGGAATTGGGAGTATCAGGGGTAATGGAGGCCACTAACTCGATATCGGTTTTCAGGGTTTTTACGGACAGTAAGCGTACCACCTTTTCGAGGAGTTCCCTGACATTAAAATTCACATCTTCAAGTTCGAGTTTTTCAGCTTCAATCTTTGAAATATCTAAAATTTCATTAATAATTTCAAGAAGTGATTCCCCCGAGTTTCTGAGGTCTAAGAGTCTTTCGCGCTGCAATTCTGATAACTCATCCTGAAGCATCAAATCAGCCATCCCGATAATTCCGTTAAGAGGCGTCCGTATTTCGTGACTCATATTGGCCAAAAAAGAACTTTTTGCCTTGGTGGCATCTTCAGCTACTTTCTTGGCCCGGTGCAGTTCTTCTACTGTATTTTCAAGCTTTTGGGTCGTTTCCTGGAGCTTTTGCTTGTGTTTAAAAAACTCAATAAATGACTGGATTTTGCTTCGTAACACCTCCAGATCAAGAGGCTTATACAAATAGTCGACAGCCCCGGTCTCATAACCTTTAAAGATATGTTTTCGTTCAGTGCTAATGGCCGTGATAAAAATAATAGGAATGTGCTTGGTTTTTTCATTACTGCGCATTAACTCGGCTACCTCGAAGCCATCCATTACAGGCATTTGAACATCGAGTAGTACCAGGGCAAAATGGTAATCAAGCATCAAACTCAGAGCTTCCTTCCCTGAATTGGCTTTCACAATATTCAATTCCTCGCTCTCAAGCATATTTTCCAGAGTAAGAAGATTTTCAGGCCGGTCGTCGACGATTAAAACGTTATACATGTATTTACTCTGATTTTCCCCCATTGATAAAGATTTTTAAGTTAACGCAATATACAAATTTATTTCTATCACAGGCAAACATTAATTATGTCTGTTGCAAAGGTTTTTAAAATCACATGTTCGGCATATCTCCCGGTCCTGCGTCTGATAAAAAGGTACAGTGGTATCAAAAATCTCTTCAAGTAGTTTTTCAAGCTCTTTTTCAAAATCCTGCAATGCATCATTTTCAACCCCCGTCTTTTTACCATACCTGGTATACATGTATCCGTTATTTAGTGCCGGAAACGAAAGAATGGCAGGCCAGACCGTAATATCATTATTGAACTTTTGCCTGTAAAGCCACTGGTAGCTCAAAAGCTGAAAGGCTTCTTTTTTACCGGGCGATTCCATTAATTGATCAAAACTATCAAAAGCTACATTTTGATTACTCACCTTTCCGGTTTTATAATCTATGATCCGGATATCATCGCCTACCTGGTCCATGCGGTCGATTTTCCCTTTAAGATTAACCTTGAAATTCTTATGCGGTTTCTGAATCATCATATGAGCCCCTATCTGGGTTTCCGTACCTTTGAGAATATAAGGCAGGTTCTTTTCCCTATAAGCTTCTAAATCTTCTTTTTCTTTTTTGAAGAAAGCCTCCAGCCAGTACAAAGCCACGTTGTAAACGAGCAGATTCTTTCCCGAAAAAATATCCCGGCCGGTATAGAGTTCGCGAAACACCTCTTGAAGCTTGCCTTTTGCCTCTTTCTCCATGGACTCCAGGTCTTCCTGTTTTATCTCTTTGTTTTTCAAGGGTTCAAAAAGTTTTTCCAGCGTGTCGTGTACCACATTCCCCAATGTGCGGGCTTCAATCGTTTCCTCCACCTCTTCTTCCTCTTGCAGGTTCAGGATTTCCTCCAGGTAATATTTTAAAGGACAAAGCCGGTATTTATTCATCGTCGTTGCTGCAAAGCCCGACTCTGCCTTTTCTTTGAGCCGTTCCATCACTTTATCACTCTTTTCAATCTCAATTTTCTGCTCTTGTTCCTTTAAATGGGGTTTTATCGCTACATTGGTATGGTTGATCTTTGTCTGGCTGTTGTATTTCGGTAGCTCGTGCATAATCTGTTTCACAAAACGACTCATCTCACTGCCCCCAGTGCCTTCAATTACAGTGTTGTAAAGAATATCCACTTTTTTGGTTCGCTGGAGGATACTGTAGAAATGATAAGCAAAAATTGCTGCTTTATCCTTTTTCAAAGGTAAGTGGTAATTCAAGCGCATCTCGTAAGGCATGAGGGTTACATCAAACTGGCCGCCGGGCAGAAATTCCTCATTGGCTGAAATTAATATCACCCTTTCAAAATCAATAAGACGTGTTTCGAGCATTCCCATAATCTGAATGCCTTTTAGAGGCTCTCCCCTGAAAGAAATCGTCTCGCGATTGATGAGTTGTATTAAAAAGCGCCATAAAACATCGGGAGTTTTCAACGTGCCGTATTCCTGCTGAAGGTTTTGCATGTTTTGAAAAACATTGGAAAACCGGTAAATATATTCCAGCAGAAGCTGATTTTCCCCCTCGCTGGAATCCTGATCAATAGCCATCTCTCTTAAAGCCTGAAGCAAATGAAGGTAGGAATCAAGAGCCTTATCGGCTTCCTGCTGCCAGTCTTCCCATAGAAACGAAACAGCCTGCATGTCCTTCAGACCAATATCCGCAAGCAACTGCTTTAAATCCTGCCGGGAGTAATAGGCTTTATTGATTTTATTGATCTCGTCAACAGGCGATTTCGCGGGGGCTTCATGATTACTTAGCTTCCAGTCCAGGAATTTCTTTATCAGCGAGTGAGCCAAGACCCGCAATACATCTTTGTAATAATAATATATTTCCCCACCTTCAGATTTTTTCGATTTTCCCGTTTTGTAAGGAGAGACATGCAATCTGAAAAGATTTTCAAAAAGGGAATAGAGCGGAGTATTTCCTAAGGGTAAACCCATGGTAACATTAAAGGCTGATATGTTGGGGGGTATGGAGTTCAGAACGGGTTCCAGCAATGTTTCATCCGCAAGGACAACAGCCACGTTATCCTCTTCGGAAACCGACTTCAGCAACTGTCCTGTCATTTTTGCCTGAGCGATGTCCCCCGGGCAGCCATACACATTAATGTCTTTAGCGTAATCCCCGAAATTATTACCTACAAAATCATTTTTATAAACCTCCTTTTTAAAAAGCTTTCGCAGATGCTGGCCGGCTTCCTGGCTTGTATCTTCCAGATAATATTTATCAGCATTCCATATCACTTCGCCTGTCTTCTCTTCAATAAAAAAATCCACGAACCTTTTTTCGGAAGGAGTAAAGGCATTGAAACCGGCAAAAAAAGTTTTCTCCCATTTCGGCTCCTTAAAAATTTCACTACAATTTTCAGCCAGATAGCGAAAGGCAAGCCCTTGGTATGCGCTTTTACGGTCAAACAGACGTTTTTTAAATTCTTCATAATACCCGGATAACGATTTAAAAAAATCCAGGTATTTCTTCTGAAAATCAGACATTTCATCCTTTTCCAGTCCCCAAAGTTTTAATTCCCGGTAATCTTCAAGGTAAGAAAAAGCCTTTTGGATATCGACCAGATGCATGTCCAGCTCATTAAAATCACTGAGAATTGTCGTTCCATATTTTAGGAATTCCTCGAAGGAACCGCTGTTTTTATTCAGCTTTTTGTGCACTTCAAATAGCTCAAAGGAGAGGCTGATTGAATCGAGCTGCCGGAGGCCGGTATTTTCCAGCACGAAATCTTCCATAGAAAAAATATCAGGCATAAAAAAAGCCTTATCCACCTGTCGAAAAAGGCTTTTGCGGAAGAATACCCCGGCCCTTCGGCTGGGAAAAACCACACAAAGCTTTTCCAGCTCCCCAGGAGAATACTGTGAAAGAATCTTTTTAGCTGTGAGATCAAGAAAAGTATCCAAGGCTTATAATTTTGGTTGCGATGCTAATTTAAAAGAAATACAGGTACTGATGAAAGGAAACGAAAGAAAAGTTAAGGCCCTGTTTTAGCATGCCCTCAGTCCCTGATCAGCAAAGTGAGGAGGACGAGTTATTGTTAGCCTGACATGTAATTTGGTGATAGGATGACTTAATTTTGAGGCAGGAGACAGGGAAAGGGGGGAATCTAATCACTCTACTTCAAAAGTATGTTGAAAATTCTAACCAGCTAATTGACCAATTTTAGTATTCCTCTGAACACCTCAAAAATTTTGTTAACCTGAAAACAACCTACGAACTTACAAACTTAGAAACTTACAAACCTAAAAACCTTTCACTTAAAAACCTGGTCATAAATCCCTTCTGCTGCCGCCAGGTTCTCAGGCTTACCCAGGTCCATCCAGAAAGTGCCGGAGTGATCGTAACCCTTTATGGCGCCATGTGCACTAGCTTTTTTGTACCAGGTAAAAATCGGGAAAGCATCTTCCTCAGGCGCATATTCAAAAATTTGTGGATTAATCATATGAATTCCACTGAAACCGTATTCTTTCCCTGTCCCGCTCCAATCGTTAAATTTCTTGGAATACCCAGACTTCTTGTTCCCCAATCCTCGCATGTCCATGTTATCATCAAAAAGAAGATAGCGCCCGTTGTGTTCGTTTCTCACGGCCAGCGTCGCCAGCGAATTGTGATCAGTATGGAAGCGGTAAAAATCCCGTAAATCCAACTTGGTCAGCACATCGGAATTATAAACCAGGAAAGGCTTGCCATCATCAAAAAACCAGGAAGCAGCTTTTAGCCCTCCCCCCGTATCCAACAATTTTGCTGTTTCATCCGAAATAGTTACCGTAACCCTGGCATCAAAATGCTGTTTTTTGATGTAGTCCATTATCAAATCGGCAAAATGGTGGACATTAACAATGATTTCATCAAAACCATAACTACTTACATAATCAATAGCATGATGAAGCAAAGGTTTCTTTTTCAAAGGCACCAATGCTTTGGGAAGACTGTTGGTTAAAGGTCTAAGCCGTGTACCGAGCCCGGCGGCCAGAATCATTGCTTTCATATTATTCGTTTAACCAATCGGGGTTTTGTTTGATGTATTCGCGCGTCACTACTTTTTTCAACTCCCGGTAAAGAATAAGCTCGGTAACTACCTGCTCATAACTCCAATCGGTATAATTCAAACTTTCACGGTCAATTCTGTCTTTATCGACGTCGATATGATACAACAAAGCCCACAATTTTTCCGGATAGCTGCTAAGCATTTCCGAAACATTCTCCTCCAACTGATCGAATAATTCGTCATAAGCCCAATCGGAAAACCCGGAAAAATATATCTCTATACCGAAGGTACTAAAATCTTTAATAACCTGATCGGCTGTTTTTCCAATGATATCGGAGCGCTTTTTGTAAGGCTCAAGATTCAAATTTTTTAGCTCCATGATTTATAATTTTTGGGGCTTGCAAAGATGCTTTTTCTTTTTGGCAACCCCATCGCATTTTTTGCATTGAAAGGAAGGCTCCTTTACCTTTTTATGTTTTTTACTATCGCACCATTTTTTACTCATCGCCTTGGTTTTAGTACAATCCCTGTTGATAATGCCTCACACGAAACTTAATGTCGTATTCTTGTTTCAGCCGTTTGTATAATTGTTCGGTACAGTAGACCGAACGATGCTGTCCTCCCGTACAACCGAAATTAATCATCAGATGTTCAAACCCACGGTCGAGATAATTATCAATAGTCTGGCTCACGACCCTGAAAACATTTTCAAGAAAGCGGGATACCTCGTTGTGTTCTTCCAGGAAATGAATGACCGCTTCATCTTTTCCCGTCATATGACCGTATTCGGCGTATCTTCCGGGATTGGGCAAGCCCCGGCAATCAAAAACAAATCCGCCTCCATTGCCCGAGTCATCTTCGGGGAGTCCTCCCAAAAGATAAGAAAAGCTATTGAGACTTACCGTGAACCTATCTGAGTGTCGCGGTTTTCGGCTGATTTGTTGTTCCACCAATTTTTTAAGAATATCGGTGAGTGGCTGCAGGTCATCGGGAAGTCTTGCTCCGGAGAGTACTTCCTGCAGATTTTCGATAGCTTGCGGAACGCTTTTTAAAAAATGGGCGCGCTGCTGAATATATCCCCTGAAACCATAAGCCCCAAGCACCTGAAGTGTTCTGATAAGTTTGAAATATTCAAGCTCTCTGCGAAACTGCTGTTCATCAATCTCCCGAACTTTTGAAAGCTCATCAAGATAATGCTCAAGCAATTTTTCTCTGACAATAGGGTTTATTTTGGCGCGCGACTGATACAAAAGTGATACCACATCGTAATGCGGCGGTCCTTTGCGGCCACCCTGGAAATCGATATAACGGGCTTTCTCCTTGTGGATCATTACATTGCGCGACTGAAAATCCCGGTACATAAAACAACCGGCTTCAACGGACAGTAATCGCTTTATCAAAACATCGAAACCATTCTGCAAAGCATCTTCATCATAATCCACACCCGATACATGCAGGAAATAATATTTGAAATAATTCAGGTCCCAGCGAATAGCTCTTTCATCAAACTTACTCCGCGGATATGCCAGAGAATAATCCAGTCCCTTGTGTCCTTCCGTTTGAAAGCGCACCAAATCAGAAAGAACTTTTTTATACCATTCCACCAGCTCATTATTTTCCGGTTGGACACCCTCTGCAGGAATCAAGTCAAACAGTGACACATCGCCCAGATCTTCGAGCAAACAAGCTTTTTTATCCTGCGAAACCTCATAGAGCTGGGGAACCGGCAATTGTTTCTTTAAAAAATGCCTGAGAAAAGTAAAAAAAGCTTCATTCTCCTTAACATCGTCATTATGAGCCGCCACGACCGTGTCATCCCCCAGTGAAATCCTGAAATAACTACGCTTCGAACCGCTTTGTGGTAAAGCCTCAAAAACTACTGCCTCACTATCAAAATAATTTACTGCCAGGCGGTACACCTGTCCCGGTATTCCATTCATGTATAAAAATATGATTTTTAAAATGTCGTGCTAAGATAGTAATTCCTGAAAAGTCGGGAAGGGTTAAGGTGTTTCGTAGATTGAAAGTTGATTATGAGATTAAGAGGAATTTTCATGAATTTTATTGAAACTCCTATAAAGAATAGATATATAGTGTAGATATATCGGCAAGCATAACTTATCAAAGTTTTTACTGTAAATTTTCTCGTTGAGTGGGAAAATTTACAGATAAATTGCGAGATTCTTTCATACAGACTGTTCCGAAACTTCGAGCATTTAGAAATTGACGGCTTTTCACTGACTAGTTCAACCCCATCCGGGGTTGACAAAATCCAGATGATTTGCCGACTCCGCACTTCGTACGGGGTTAATACCGTTGAATCCCTTCGGGATTCTTTGGGGATTAAAAAGGTTCTTATACTATTGAATCGAGTCTATAAAGCCTTATCACCCCTAAATCCCCTGAAGGGGATTTTCTCAAACTGCTGATTTTTAGCGGTTCTCCTCCTAAGGCGGACTAGGGGTAAAAATGATAAAAATCAGCAGTTTGAAGGCTTTTTAGAACGGACTCATTTATTTTACAAAAAAATAGCTGTAACCTCTTCTGATTTTTGATGTCAAAGCCCCTAAAAGAAGTCCTCTTTCAGTTTAAAATATTGAATTTAAAATTAATAACTATGCGACATACAACATTAAAGATTACAACAATAGTTTTTCTTACTTTATTAATGATTTCCCAGAGCAGTGGCGCACAGACCAATCCGGATAAAGATGCCACTGATACATCAAAACCCAAAATATCAATATTAGGGACATTCCATTTCGGAAAAACCGGTGATGTGGCTGCGGTGAAAGTTGACGACATTTTGGGTAAGCAGCGCCAGAAAGAAATACGGCAGATGCTCAAAAAAATCAAGGCCTACAAACCCACAAAAGTGCTTGTGGAGGTGGTAAGACATAAAAATGAAGCGTACAATCAGAAGTACCGCAATTACCTCAAAGGAGAATTTGATCTGGGGAAAAGCGAAATTTACCAGCTAGGCTTTCGTATGGCCAAAATGATGAACCATGACAGCATTTATGCCATTGATTACACCCTCAGTCAACCCTTTGGTGAAGTGCAGGAATTTGCAGAGAAGCACGGAATGGGCGAGCGGTTTAAATCGTTTGTCAAAAGTGTGAGAGAGCGGGCGAAAAAGAAATCGGAATACATCGCCAACCACACGCTTATGGATTACTACCGGCAGCTCAACACTGACACGGCCGACCGTTGGAACCGCAGCCTGTACCTGCAGGAAACGCTCGACTATAACCATGATACCATTTACACCGGTCCGAAAATAGCCGCCATGCATTACAAGCGGAATCTCTACATCACGGCCAACGTCATGCGCCATGCTCAGCCCGGAGAGCGTCTGCTCCTCATCATCGGCAGCGGCCACCGCGCGGTGATGAAACACTTTTTCAAAACCCGCAAAGATATTGACTATGTGGAGGTGAATCAGTTTCTTGAGTGAGGGGTTGAATGGTAATTCGTTAATTGGTAATTGGTTCATTAGTGATTTGTAAATACAACAATCAGGCATTCAAATTTCAAATAAAAATCAAATCCCAATGATGAATCGACTCTAAAAAGCCTTATAACCCCTAAATCCCCTAAAGGGGACTTTTTCAAACTGTTGATTTTTAGCGGTTCTCCGCCTAAGGCGGACTAGGGGTAAAAAGGGTAAAAATCAGCAGTTTGAAGGCTTTTTAGACTGAACTCAATGATTCAAAAGGGAAAGAAGAAGAATAGATCATATGCGACTTAGCGGATTGTGGGATTTTTTCTCTGACTTCAACTTAAATATTCTGCTTTCCCGTTTTATCCGGCAACACAATCCGCTTAGCTGCAGGCACGCAAAACACCACTTGCCAGCAGCCAGGCCCCGCCCGTACCGAATCCCGCACCTTTGTGATTCGGGCGGGCTGCAAGTATGTTTTGAGCAAAGCGAAGACACTTGCTCAACGATAACAATTATAAACAATTTAACCAATTAACCCTTCACCAATTAACAAGTCAAACGTATGACCTAACGATAGACACGTAAACACTTAAACACTTAAACACATAAGCACCTAAACACGAAAAACTTACAAACTTACAAACTTACAAACTTAGAAACCTACAAACCTACAAACCTAAAAACATCACGCCTTCACCTTCCTCACGGCATCAATCACCGTCCCGTCGACCCACTTGATAACGGCTATGATTTCATCATCCAATTCAGGTTTGGCGGGTTTTCCGCAGATGCGTTCGGCTTCGTCTTTGAGCTCTTCAATGGTTTTAATGGGTAAATCCGAATCCTTCAGCTTTTCGATTAAATCCGTTCTTCGGGGATTGATAGCGATGCCGCGTTCCGTAACAATAACATCAATCAACTCGCCCGGTCCGCAAATCGTTGTGACCTCATCACGGACCACCGGGATGCGGTCGCGGAACAACGGTATGGGAAGAATCACGGTTTTCGAAAACAGGCAGTTCTGCCATCCGCCGAGGCCGTGCAGCAGGTATCCGTCGGAGTGGGTGGCGACGTTGGCGTTGAAGTTGACATCCACCTCGGTAGCTCCCAATACCACCACATCGACAAACTGGGCGAAATTTCCCTTCGCGTGATAGTTGTAGGACGTAAACGGGCTGGTGTTGACATGCCCCGGATTCTCGCGCATGGAGCGGACACCTTCCAGGTCAAAGGTCTGCCCATCCAGGATGTAATCCGTCAGTCCTTCTTCCAGCATATCGACCAGGTATTTGTTGGAGCCGCCGCGCACGAAACGGGCTTTGATGTTGCGCTCGCGCATGATATCGGCAAAGTAGTTGCCGACCGATAGCGATGTTCCCCCGGCACCGGCCTGGAACGACCAACCGTCTTTGATGATACCGGCCTGGTCGCAGAACCTGGCCGTCATCTCGGCAATCAACTGGCGGTCGGGACTTTTAGTTATGCGGGTAGTCCCTGAGACGATTTTGCTCGAATCGCCCACTTCATCCATCACCACCGTGTAATCCACGTAGTTGCCCTGAATCTGCCACGGAATGCAGGGGAAAGGCACCAGGTTGTCGGTCGCTACAATAACTTTATCGGCATACTGTGAATCGGCCAGGGCAAAGCCCAGGAGACCGCACGCTGCATCGCCTTCCAGTCCGTGGGCGTTTCCAAACTCATCGGCCGTGGGAGCGGCAATCACCGCAATATCAATCTGCACTTCCCCATCCTGAACGGCCTGGTAGCGTCCTCCGTGAGAGCGAAGTACACCAGTGCCGCTCATGTTTCCTTCCGATGTGAATTTCCCGAGCGGACCGTTCATACTTCCTTCGATATGGTCAATTGTTCCGTTTTCCATATGTTTGATGAGCGGCTCATGGCAGGGGAAAGATGCCGAAGGATACCACACCAGGTCTTTCACGCCCATTTCGGCAGCGATATCGAATATCTGAACCGCCAGCAGATCGCCGTTGCGGAAATGATGGTGAGTGGATATAGTCATGCCGTCTTTTAAACCGGCCTTTTGCAGCGCTTCTCTCAGACCGGGCACCAGCTTGTTTCCGTCCTCAGGATAATTCGCCATGGAAGGGATGCGCGGGGCATGCTTCCGTCCGTCGGGAATGTGTTTTCCTACCCCTTTGTAGGGCGGCATTTCCACTCCGTTGACAACTGTGGGGACTTCGCGTCCCAAGGCATTTTTAACTATCTTATCGTATTTTTTCATGGTTTTCCGGGTTTTAATTGACTACTTCTCTTCTTTTTCCATCCAATCGGGATCGAGTATCCCTGTCTTTATGGCCACATCAATTGAGCGGCGGGCACGCTTGACCACCGGCGCATCGATCATCTTGGTGCCGAGTGAAACCACGCCAAGACCTTTCTTCTCAGCTTCGACAAAGGCTTTGTAGATTTTTTTGGCTTTCTTGATTTCCGCCTCATCCGGGGCAAAGTTTTGCTTGATGACTTTGATTTGACGCGGGTGGATACATCCCATACCGTCGAATCCCAGCGCTTTGGAGCGTAGGACGTTTTGCTTAAGGGCTTCCATATCCTCCACATCAGAGAATACCGAATCGATGGGTTGCACTTTCGCGGCGCGGGCTGCATTGACCAACTGGCTGCGGGCAAAGAACGATTCGGTGCCTTCGTCGGTGCGCAACGTGCCCAAATCGGCCGTGTAGTCCTCCAGACCAATCGCCATAGCCACCACATTATCGGCTGCCGAGGCTATTTCGTAGGCTTTCACCACACCCAACGCACTCTCGATAATCGGCATCAGCCAGATAGGATATTCGAGATTTAGCTCTTTCTGTATCGCTTCTATCTTTTCGTTGACCTTTTGGATATCCTCCGCAGTTTCCGCTTTCGGAACCAGGACGAGGTTGACATGATGCGGTACCACGTACTCCAAATCAATCAATCCACGTTCTCCCTGGTTGATGCGCACCATCCGTTCTGCGCCGTAAAAATTCACCTGCCGGAGGGCATTCCTCACCAGGAAGCGGGCATCATGCTTTTTACCGGGCGCCACGGCATCTTCCAGATCTAGAATCACGCCATTGGGATAGTGGATGCCGGCATTCAGCATCAGCTTGGGACTATCCCCCGGCAGATAAAGCCGGGTGAAGCGATACTGCTCCCGGGTGCTTTCGGTGGTATTTTCCTGAATAATTTCCGGGAGAAATTCCTTATCCGTCTCTGCCACCTGCTTTATGGCCGCTTCAATGCGGGCGGCTATCACAAAGTCGAGCGCCCCGTAATCTTCCACCACCAGGCGGGCATTTTTGAGATCAAAATGATTTAAAACTTCTTCTGCTTTTTTGCGGATAACGTCCTGAAAAAGAATACCCGTTTTGGTATTCACTTCAATATCCCGTCCGCCACTATCTTTTAATTCCAGGGAGACATGGCAATCCGAGCGGATTTTGTCACCCTTGTTGCCTGCTGTTGCTGTTTTACCCACGGTTATAAATGTTTGGTTTGGTTAATAGTCGTTTTCGGGGTAAAATTACGAGAAACGAAATGTAGCGCCAAATTTTGAAAGGGGTATTCGGTGGGAGGTGGGACTATTTTTATTGGGTATAAACTCCCTTCAACCCCTGGGGTCATTTCCCCTCATCCCCTGGCCCCTTCTCCCCAAGGAGAAGGGGAATAAAGCCCCTCTCCCCAGGGAGAGGGCTTTTCTCGGAGATTCTCTCAAAGGTACGGTCAGCTTCTTTTTCCCTTCTCCCTGGGGAGAAGGGTTAGGGTTGAGGGGCACACGTCAGAAACACCACACACCTCTTATTCTCTCCCCAACCCCTCCAAAAACTCCCTCACCTCCGCCAGCACCCCTCCCACATCCTCCATCACCTGCTCATTTTTAAACCTCAACACATAGAGATCAAACCTTTCTATTTCCGCCTGCCGGTTCTCATCACGTTCTTTGATTTCTTGCC
Organism: Bacteroidales bacterium; assembly: GCA_021738485.1. Taxonomy (GTDB): domain Bacteria; phylum Bacteroidota; class Bacteroidia; order Bacteroidales; family JAIPAH01; genus JAIPAH01. The sequence continues at coordinate 21,069 of JAIPBX010000043.1, forward strand.
GGCTATGGATACCACCGTCCAACTCAATAACCAATCGCACTTCATGGCAATAGAAATCAGCGATGTAATAACGGATAGGATGTTGCCGGCGAAATTTCAGATTTAGAAGCTTTCGATTACGAAGATGTTTCCAAAGTTTCCTTTCTGCTGGGGTCATTTTTTTGCGTAGCTGCTTAGCGCGCTTTATGGTTTCCGGTGGCGCTCCGAAGTGGTGTTCTTTGTTGAGGGTGCTTTGCAGGCCGGGCATGGGATTGAATTTTTATTGGTAACAGCTATGGTAAAGATAGCTGATTTTTGTGGTGAAGGCAAGCCTTTTCCCCTCATCCCCTGGCGAGGCTGTCCAAAAAGTCCCCTTTTTAGTCTGATAATTTAGTAAAGATACAGTTCAAAAATGTTTCGTCAATCTTAACTGCGGTTTGTTTTGTTAATACTAAAAAGCTGACAGGCAGGCAACTAAATAAATTATTAACAAGTGTTAATGTGTTGAAAATCAGTATTTTACGAATGCAGAAATGTTTCACGTGAAACATAATCATTTGGTTTACAGCGTAATAAATCGTATCTTTGATTTAGTTTAAAAAATAGCTGTTATGGCCCAACAAGTTTTTAAAACCTGGAACCAAAATCAAATGATGCTTTTGCCGCCCAGCCTCGATGAGCTGATACCTCAAGGCCACATGGTTCGGTTTATCGACAAGGCGGTCGAGCGCATCGATACCAGCGAACTGCTCGAGTCTTATAAAGGCGGTGGCACCAGTGCCTATCACCCGGTGATGTTGTTTAAAGTGCTGGTGTATGCCTATGCTAATAAGATTTTTACCGTGCGCCCTATCGCTAAGGCCCTGCGCGAGGATATCCACTTCATGTGGCTGGCAGGGATGAACCGACCCGATTTCCGTACGATTAGTAACTTTCGCAGCGGGCGATTGAAACCTCATATCGAACACCTTTTTACATCCCTGTTGGAGGGGCTCATCGAGCAAGGGTATATCAACTTAAAGGACTACTTTGTTGACGGCAGTAAATGGGAGGCCGATGCCAATCCCCATAGTCACGTCTGGGCTAAAAACACCAAGCGCTATAAAACCATGACCCAGGAGCGTATCGGGGAGTTGCTTGAGGAGATTGACCGATTGAATGCCGAGGAAGACCAGCGTTATGGTGATAAAGATTTAGAAGAAAAGGGTGAAGATAAAGACTTAAGCAGCCAGGACGTAGAAGATAAGCTGGAAGCGTTAAAAGAAAAGGTCAACCGCCGCAAACAGCAGTTGGGCGAGCACAAACAACAGGGCGAAGATGAGCCCATTACCCAGGCGCGCAAGAACACGAAAAAGGCCGCCACGCGGATAGGTTGGGTAGAAAACCACGAGCTCAAAAAACTCAAAAAGTATGAAGCCCAGGAGCAAATTCTGGAGGGCCGTAACAGCTACTCGAAGACCGATACGGACGCCACATTCATGCGGATGAAGGATGAGCGGCTACGACCCGGTTATAATACCCTATTAGCAACCGAGTCCTTGTTTGTGGTCCACTATAGCCTTCACCAAAATCCCGGGGAGTCCGGGTTGTTGATTCCTCATGTTGAGGGCCTTCGCCTGCGCCTGGACCGGTTGCCCCAGAACATCATTGGTGATAGCGCTTATGGTACCCTGGAAAACTACACCTACCTGGAGAATCATCAAATCGGGAATTACTTAAAATTTAACACCTTTCACAAGGAAACGACCCGCCCCTATCAAAACAACCCCTACCTGAAGGATAATATGCCTTATGATGCGAACCGGGATGAATTCACCTGTCCGCAGGGACGAAAACTACAGTATCGGGAAACCGAGACCCGCCCAAGTGCCAATGGTTATGAACAGGAGCGCAGGATTTATGAGTGCGAGAACTGCAGCAATTGCCCGGTAGCGTCGTCATGTAAGAAAACCCCTAAGAATCGAACGCTCTATGTGAATTGGTCCCTGGAAACTTACAAACAACAAGCCCGTGCTAATCTCCGAAGTGAAAAGGGTGTGGCTTTACGCAAACAACGCAACTATGACGTCGAGGCGGTATTCGGCCAGTTAAAACGCAATATGGGCCACCGCCGATTTAAGTTGCGGGGTCTTGAGAAAGTAACCCTGGAATTCGGGTTATTATGCATGGCCTACAACATCAAGACATGGTTCGAGAGGGAGAGCCAACAAAAACAAGATGGTAAAAATACCGGAGGCTTCTTTCCAAATTTATTTTTGCTATTCTATCTTATATGGAGAAGAAATTATTATATAACCATTCGCCAAAAGGTGCCAAATCATACCTTTTTGGACAGCCTCGAATAAAGCCGTCGCTTTAAAGTCCCTCTCTCTGGGGAGAGCCTTGCCCGAATGAATACCGAAACTTCGGTATTCGGGCGGGGACTTTTCTCGGAGATTCTCTCAAAGGTTTGGTCATCTTCTTTTTCCCTTCTCCCTGGGGAGAAGGGTTAGGGTTGAGGGGCAAACGTCAGAAACACCACACACCTCTTATTCTTTCCCCAACCCCTCCAAAAACTCCCTCACCTCCGCCAGCACCCCTCCCACATCCTCCATCACCTGCTCATTTTTAAACCTCAACACATGGAGATCAAACCTTTCTATTTCCGCCTGCCGGTTCTCATCGCGTTCTTTGATTTCTTGCCGGCTATGGATACCACCATCCAGCTCAATAACCAATCGCACTTCATGGCAATAGAAATCGGCGATGTAATATCGGATAGGATGTTGCTATAGTCAATTAGAAAGACTTTTTATTTGAACCTTGCCTTGTATCAAAAAAATCAAGAAGTATGATCTGATTATTTTTTATTCTGTAAAAAACAGTTATCTGTTTGATGATTACAAAACCTCTTATTCCTTTCTGTTTATTCTCTATAGTTCCTATTTCCGGGAAATGCTCGAGTAGATCAAGAAAATCATATACTTTACGAACAAAAGATTTCTTAACACTTGAACCGTATTCGATAATGAGGTATTCCAGTATCTTATCAAATTTATTTGAAGCCCTTTTCGTCCAAGCAATCTCTAAAGCCATTTACCATGTTTTGCTTTCATCTCATCATGGGAAATAAGATTGTCCTGATCTTCGCTTTCGTCGAATGCTTTTAATAGCTCCTTCTGTTCTTCATAGGTTAGACGGCTCCACAACTCTCCTTCCTCCATTTGCTGAGTATTTTTTAGGATTTCATAAAGTCTGTTTAGAAGGCCAGGATTTTCAATGTTATCGACAAGATGATGTATCCTGTTCTTTAATTCTGATGATTCCATAGCATTTGCTTTATTCAAAGATAATCATTTTTATATAAATCTATATTTTGGATAAAATATACCAATTATGCTTTCTCCCTAATTTCTCCTACCTTTGGCATTAATTAACAGTTAAGTTTTGATTAATTCATCCCGATGAAGCGGCGAATTCTATTCATCATCAATCCAAAATCCGGACTGGGAAGGCATCGCTCCGTCGAAGG
>JAIPBX010000153.1 GCA_021738485.1 Bacteroidales bacterium
ATCTTTCCAACTCCCATAGAAATTCTGGGCGGCTTCGGGGTTGTACTTTGTTCCTGAAAACATATTGGATGTTAAGGGGTGCTTGTAGGATTCATTTTGATAATAAAGCTTGTAATACAAAGAGGTATTCTTACCCGAATTATTTTTGACGGAAAAGCTAAAGTCAAATTTCCCTGATTGGGTTTGATTGGCTGTAGGAATGCGGATTCCACTTATAATCGCATCGTTCAAATCGACATTTACAGGCACGGTATCTTTCTCAATTTCACCCCAATTGAACGGTGTGAAGTTACTTACAGTATAACGCTCTTTTTCCTTTTCTGAAGAGCATGAATAGGTAAGCATTGCGATTAAACTGGTCAATAATACAACAAGAATTAAATTGATCTTTTTCATTTCTGATCCCTTTGAGTTATTATGCTAATTTACCGGCCAAAGATAGAATTTTTTGCTTTTTGTGAAGTTCTCGAATAATTTGAGCTGATATGCTTTTATATCGCTCTAATCCTTTCTTATATACTTAAGAAAAAAGGTGTGGTTTACCTGCTTCTTCAAAGCACTATCCACAGGCATTTGTTTTTCGGCAGCTTGTTGTTTTACCTTTTCATACCATTTTTTGTTATTCACAATTTGCTTGCGTATCCGTTCCTTGGCCCCTTTTTGGATGATGTTATAGGATTGTGGGTGCTGATCCTTATGGGTGACCACGTCTCTTAAAAATCCAATAAAGTTATCGCCATGATATACATCCAGGGCATAGATCTGTTTTTTCACATCTTCCGAATTCATGGCCAGGTTGAATAATTTCTGCTCACCGGGCGTCATGTTTTGGGTATGGTAGCTTTCAGTACGGTCGATGTTGCGTAAAGCGGCTTCGTAATCGGGTCTGTCGATCAATTCCCGGTAATTCTTCGGGTAATGCCACGAAAAGAAACACCTGAAATAAGCTTCGCGGGTCATGCCATCGTAGTGAATGATCCCTTTTTGATATTGCTTCGATTGCCATATGTTGAGCGCCACAAATAAGATAAGAACAAGCTGAGCCGAATAGTTGATCCACGTCTTTTGCTTAAACACGAATTTCAGGCAAACCGCCAAAGGGATGGCCATCAATCCATAAGAGTCGATCATGGGCCGCGAGCCGAAACTGCCACCGTACCACCACGTCCACCAGCTATAGATGATGTAAATATTGATGAGGAAAAATACAGGTATGGCCCATGTGTATTTTCTTGCATTCCTGTAAAGGCCAATCATCCCCACAATACCCAGGGCCATAACCGGCGTATAAATGAGCCAACCCTTACGAAAACTGAACAGTCCTTTAAAAATCTCCGGATCATAAAAGAAAAAGCTCTCATCGCCATAAGAATAATAAACCCATTCGCAGCTTATCCATTTCCAGTATAAAACTTGCGGGATCAGGACCAGAAAGGCTATGAGGAGAATGAAAATTAATTTGGTTGCGTTATTACGAAAAAGTTCTGCTTTCCACCGCAATGATCGTTTGTTATATATGCCATATAATATAAACACCAAAGCAATAATGGCATTGGTAGGCCGGATCAATACCATTAAGCCACCGGTCAGCCCGATGACCAGGCTGTTTTTCCAGGATGGTTTTTCATGCCATTGTTCGAAAAAATAGAGCGTCCCGGTAATTAAGGCAAAGTTGTATCCATGCGAAGTACCCGTTCGTATGGTGGAATAGAAAAGGAGGTTGGTGGCCAGCAATAGGAGCACTAAGGTCCATGATGTGACCTTTTCGGTAAAATGCCGTAAAAGGATCTTTCGCAAAAAATAAAATCCTGCAAGCACGTAAAAAACCGTACTGAAATGAATGGCTGCTTCATACACAGCGCTATAACCATTGGCAGCAAAAGGGGTAAGCAGGGCTATCAGGTGGGCAATAAGAAAAAAGGGTAAATACAAAATAGCCAGTCCCATCGTCATTTTCAGATACCTGAAATCCTTTTCCGGCGAAATTGAATAGGCCACTCTTTTTATAAATTCATCCGGCAGCTCATCCATGAATTCAAAGCTCAGGTCCTGGTATATCACTACAGCCGGGAGATAAGCATAATAAACCCTTACATCCTCACTGATGACTTGCTCGTTTGTCCATTTATTGGTATTATATCCGGCAATGAGGAGTACCGGGATCAGGATCAGAAATACGTAGTAGGAAATGGAGTTTTGCTTAATCTTCATGCTTAAAACGCTTTCTCGCAAATAAGTTATATCGCACAGTGCAGATCAATGCCCAGATTCCATCTTTCGCTTTGATCTTTTTCCCTTCATCATAGGTGCGGCCATAGTAGGAAATACCTACCTCGTAAACCCGGATGCCCGGGATGCGCGACATTTTAGCCGTCACTTCCGGCTCGAAACCAAAGCGCTTTTCCTGAAATTGGATCTTTTTAAGGATTTCTGCCTTAAAAAGCTTGTAACAGGTTTCCATATCCGTAAGGTTCAGGTTGGTGAACATATTGCTGATAAAGGTAAGAAAGCGGTTGCCAATGGTGTGCCAGAAAAACAAAATGCGGTGGGCATTGCCCCCCATAAACCGGGAGCCATATACCACATCAGCTACGCCGTCTTCCATGGGTTTCAGCAAAATATTGTATTCATTGGGGTGGTATTCCAGGTCGGCGTCCTGCACAACAATGTAGTTGCCTGTGGCAAGCTCTATGCCCTTATGAATAGCTGCTCCCTTACCACGGTTCTTTTCCTGGTTCTGGAGGCGGATGTTGAAACCGGGATGGGTTTGAATATAGTTTTCAACCACTTTTTTGGTATTATCCAGGGAGCCGTCATTAATAACAATAATTTCTTTTTGGATGTTATTGATCAAAGGTGCATCGATGATGCGGTCGAGGATTTGCTCAATCGTCGCCTCCTCGTTGTAGGCCGGAACCAGTATTGTTAATGTTTTAGTTTCCATATCAAGCTGTTAGAGCCATCTGTCCTATTAAACATCCTTCGGGATATGCACACCTTGAATGCTTTTACAAATCAGACAGGCTAAAATAATGCTTTTTGGAAAACCATGTTGTAGTTATTCCTGATAATACACGCGTTTAACCCTTCGTGAAATACCGGTTAAAATTTCGTAAGGAATGGTTTCAAGCTTACGGGCGACTTCCTTAATGGAAATCTCATTCCCGAAAATAATTACCTCGTCGCCTTCCTCCGCATCAATACCGGTAATATCGATCATGCACATGTCCATGCACACATCACCCACAATTTTGGCTCGCTTTCCGTGAACCATAATATCCCCAACGCCGTTGCTGAGCTTTCGGTTCAGGCCGTCGGCATAGCCAATGCCCACCACAGCGATCTTTATATCTTCTTCAGCTATCCAGTTACGCCCGTAGCTGATGCTCCCGCCTTTTTTCACTTTCCTGATTTGTGAAATGGTAGACCGTAAGGTACTTACATTTTGCAGCATCTTCTGCTGTTGACGGTCGGCCGCTACACCATACAGGCTGATCCCCAGCCTGACCATGTCAAATTGCGCATCGGGGTAACGTGTGATGCCGGCCGAGTTGAGGATGTGCCGCATAATGCTGTAATCAAATGCCTTCCTGATCTTATCCGATAGTTTTTTAAAAAGCTCTATCTGTCCGCGCGTAAACTCTTCTTCCTCCGGGTCTTCGCTGGCTGCCAGGTGAGAGAATACCGATTTTATATTGATTTGCGGATGGCCCTGAAGAAGCTCGATCAATGGGTCGATATCCTGTTCCTCAAATCCCAACCGGTGCATACCCGTGTCGAGCTTAAGATGGATGGCGACTTTTTCATCTTTTCCGAAAAGGTTCCGTTCGATAGCTTTTAGCAGGATGTTCAGGGTTCGAAAGCTATATATTTCGGGTTCCAGCTTATAGTTGATCATTCCGTCAAAGCTATCCACCTCGGGATTCATCACCATAATGGGCAAGGTAATGCCGGCTTTCCTAAGCTCGATCCCTTCATCGGCATAGGCCACGGCCAGGTAATCGGCGCGGTGGAATTGCAGGATGTTGGCTATTTCGAAGCTGCCACTGCCGTATGAAAAGGCCTTTACCATAGCCATGATCTTTGTTTCTCTTCCGATTTGTTGCCGATAGTAGTTTAAATTATGGATCAAGGCATTCAGGTTGATATTAAGCACCGTTTCATGCGCCTTTTGCTGAAGATGGTTGCTGATCTTCTCAAACTCAAACTTCCGCGCACCTTTTAAAAGGATGGTTTCATTGCTGAGCTTCGAAACCGGAAAATCCATGATAAAGGTGTCGGTATTGCTAAAAAAAGCTTTATCAAAATCGAATACATCCTGGTAAGCCCCAATGTGATCGCCTATCCCAATCAAGCGATTAATGTTATTTCGCTTAAGAAGCCTGGACACTTCCGAATACAATTGCCGGTCTTCTTTTCCGCTTTGTACGATATCGGACAATATAATGGTCTTCTTTGGATGTTGCTTTTGCTGATTGATGAAGTCCAGCGCTATTTTTAGTGAATCGAGGTCGGAGCTGTAGCTGTCGTTCACTAACGAACAGTTGTTGATCCCCTCTTTCATTTCGAGGCGCATGGCAATGGATGGCAGATGTTGCATTCTTTGTTGAATGACCTCCGCATTATATCTTGCGGTTATCATATAGGCCAAACAATGCAAAGCATTTTCAATGGAAGCATCATCGGTGTGATCAATGGTTACTTGTAGTCCATTTTCTGCAAAACCAGTATGTATAGTTGTTTTTCCGGCCTTTTTCTCCACCGATCGTATAATAAGGTCGTTATCCTCTTTTTCACCCCAGCGGAAAAGCTTGGTATCCGTTTTACCAAGGGATTCACGGATAATGTTATCGAGCTGTTTATGATCGGAGCGGTATATCAACAAGGAGGTGTTTTTAAAAAGTTTTAGTTTTTCCCTTATTTTCTGTTCCCGGTTTTGAAATCCTTCATCATGGGCCGAGCCGATGTTTGTGAAGATGCCGGCTGTAGGCTGAATAATGGATTGAAGCTTATCCATTTCACCGGTTTTGGAAATACCGGCTTCGAAGATTCCCAGAGCGTCCGCTTCGGCCATTTGCCAAATGGCCAGGGGTACCCCTATCTGCGAGTTGTAGCTTTTGGGGCTTCGGGTAATGGTAAAGTCCTTAAAAAGTAGATGATAGAGCCATTCCTTCACAATGGTTT
>JAIPBX010000154.1 GCA_021738485.1 Bacteroidales bacterium
CGATGATTACATTACCAACATCAGCGAAAGGCTCTCTTTTTATAAAGAACTGGATAATATCGAAACGGAAAAAGGGCTTAAGGAATTCGAAAATAAACTGGTTGACCGCTTCGGGCCTTTACCTGATTCCACAAAGAAGCTGATGGATATTATCAGGTTACGATGGACGGCCAGAAATATCGGTTTTAAAAAATTGGTTCTTAAATCCGGCAAAATGGTTGGGCATTTCATTGAAAGGCAAGATTCGCCCTATTTCCAATCCAGGGCTTTTGAAGCTGTGCTTGAATATATCAAAGAAAAACCCAACAAATGCCGGATGAAAGAAAACGAATCGAAGCTAACACTTGTCTTTCATAAAACGGAGACATTGGACGTTGCTCTTGAAACACTTAAAGAAATCAACAATAAAATAAAAACACCAGCTTAGCAGTTTTTTTATTTTTACCACAGAAAACTAAAATTATGAAAAGATTATTAACCATTATTGCGGTATTGATCGCAATGCAGATGACAACTCATTCCCAGGAGACGGGATATTATAACGGAGCAGACGGTAAATCGGGAGAAGAACTTAAGACGGCCCTTTACGATATTATCAAAGGTCATAAAAGTTATGATTATTCGCTGGCAAGTACGGTTTTTATAGAATCCGACCAGGATCCCGACAATGAAGAAAATGTTATTCTTGTATATACCGGCCGCTCTCATCCTAACGATGATTATGGCAGCGGCGGGGATTACATTAACCGGGAACATGTGTGGGCTAAATCGCACGGGGACCTTGATGAAGATCCGCCCGAAGGGAGTGACTTCCATAACCTGAAACCTGCCGATGCTTCTGTCAACATGGACAAAAGCAATCTTGACTTCGACAATGGTGGAGAACAGCATGACGAAGCAACAGGATGCTACTATGATAGTGACTCGTGGGAGCCCAGAGATGAAGTAAAAGGCGATATTGCCCGAATTATTTTTTACATGGCAACGCGCTATGAAGGTGAAAACGGGGAGGAAGACCTGCAGGTTGTAGATGAAGTTGACACGTATCCGGACCCCGAACACGGCAAGCTAAGCACCCTGCTTGAATGGAATGAACAAGACCCTCCCGATGCATTTGAGCGAAACCGCAATAATGTGATCTTCAAATGGCAGCAAAACCGGAATCCATTTATCGATAACCCCGAATGGGCTAACCTGATATGGGGTGACGGTCAGACCGAACCGATCATTTTTAACGATATAACCATTACCAATGAGGAAATTAATAGTGAGGATGCTATCGAAATTTCGGCCAATATCCACAGCACGGCGGGAGATATCAATTCGGCCTCAATTAAGTGGGGATATAGCTTTGAGGAGTTAAACAATGAAATCTCCATGAGTGCTGACGGCAACACATACACAGGTGAAATCCCTGCGCAGCCGGAGGATGAAACTGTCTATTACCAAATAGTAGCCTCCGATGGAACGAACAACGATGAATCGGTAACTTATAATTATACCATCCCGGCTACCTTTGACGGTGAATTGGTGACCATATATGACATTCAAGGACAGCAGGATATTTCTCCCATGGCCGATCAAATTCAGGATAGTGACGGAACCGAAGAGCTGAATTATGGAGAAGTTACAACTTCCGGGGTAGTGACCGCCAGCTTTGGAGGGATGTTTTTCATGCAGGATGGTGAAGGCTCCTGGAATGGTATCATGGTTTATGAAAACAGCTTTATCCCACAAATCGGTGATAGCATCGTTTTAACCGGCCTGGTGAAAGAATACTACTACATGACCGAGATGGTAGAAATATCCGAATATTACCATATTGCTTCGGATGCTTCATTACCAGACCCGACCGTTATTAATACCGGCGCTGCCGAAGAGCAGTATGAAAGCGTTTTGGTGAAAGTTGTTGATGCTGAGTGTACCTACGATGAATATTATAATGATTATGACATGTGGCGTGTAGACGACGGTAGCGGAGTATTAAAAATACACAACTCATCGACCTATAAGCATAATCCCACCGAAGGGGATGTCTATACAATAACCGGACCTTTAAATTACGATTATGGAGAATTTAAAATCGAACTCCGCAACGAAGATGATGTAACCCCGTTCCAGGATGAAACGGCCCCGGAGCTTGCCTCGGTTTATCCCGATGACAGCACGGAAATCAAAGTGAATTTCTCCGAGGATGTAGAAAAATCCTCAGCCGAAAATACAGCCAACTATACCATAAATGGAGCTATCGAGGTAACGGAAGCCAAGAGAAAATTGTCGGAAAAAACACAGGTACGGCTGACTGTCACTGAAATGACAGAAGAAAAGAGCTACAGCCTTACCGTTTCGGGAGTGAAGGATCTTGACGGAAACACTATGGAGGAAACAACATCAGAATTCTCTTACAATCCTGATGGCATTGCCGAAGTTATCAGAGAGGGCTCTTTCATGATCACTCCCAATCCTTTTGATGAAAAAACGGTAATCCGAATGATGGCTAAAAAAGGTTCAGAAGGAAAAATGAAAGTATACGCACCTGACGGACGCCTTGTGCAAAGCCATAATATTTCACTAAATCAAGGCTCTAACAAGTTCACTCTTAAAACCCGGAACCTTAAAGCCGGTACTTACTTCTTCGTTCTGAAATTAGGTGACGGGGCAGCTTATAAGAAAATGATTAAAAATAATTGATCATAAAAAGTATACAATTATCAATTGATCGAATACAAATTCAGTTCTCTTATCGGGAATTGAATTTGTATTTTTTATGTTTTTCATAAAACCTGCTAGCAGCGCTTTAAAGCAAATATTGAACGAGTTGGCTTTTACCCTTTATTTTACGAAGTGTTTTTTATTATTTTTGTTTCCCTGTATAAACACAAAACCATAATCTTAAGTGAGTGAAGGATTAGTTATCATCCCAACCTATAATGAAAGAGAAAATATTTCGAAAGTGTTGCAAAAAATATTTTCGCTTTCCGTTGCCTTTGATGTGCTCATCATAGATGACGGTTCCCCCGATGCTACGGCCCGGCTTGTAAAAGACTTCATGGCAAGCTATCCCAACAGGCTTTTCCTTATTGAACGGGAAGGCAAACAGGGCTTGGGGACCGCTTATATCAAAGGATTCCGATGGGCCCTAGACCGTGACTATGAATATATTTTTGAGATGGATGCGGATATGTCGCATGATCCTGATGATTTGGTCCGGCTTTATGACACCGCCAGGGAAGGTTACGATTTAGTTATCGGCTCGCGTTATGTCAAAGGCGTAAATGTGGTTAACTGGCCCATTGGAAGGGTTTTGATGTCCTATTTCGCCAGCATCTATGTGAAATTAATCCTGGGTATAAAAATAGATGATACTACGGCAGGATTCAAATGTTATCGCCGTAATGTCCTGGAAGAAATTGATTTTGACAATATTCGGTTTATTGGTTACGCTTTCCAGATAGAAATGAAATACACTGCATGGCGATTGGGTTTTCGTCTCAAAGAAATTCCTATTATCTTTACAGATCGTACCGAAGGAGAATCCAAAATGAGTAAAGGGATCTTCAAAGAAGCGGTATGGGGCGTACTATTTTTACGCTTCAGGAAATTCAGACGAAAACAGCAGGAGAAACCTAAAGCCAAATGAGTTATACTCTACTCATAAAAAATGTCCGGATTGTCAATGAAGACTATGTCTTCAAGGGAAGCGTCGGTATAAAAGACAGTGTTATCACTGAGGTTTTAAATGAACCCTTCCCCTCCGAAAAGGACTATGAGCAAGTTATCAATGGCCGGGAGCGTTTCCTTTTGCCGGGGGTAATCGACGACCAGGTGCATTTCAGGGAGCCGGGGCTCACTCACAAGGGAGAAATATTTACCGAAAGTAAAGCCGCCGTTGCCGGTGGGGTAACTTCTTTTATGGAGATGCCCAACACGAAGCCCAAAGCCATCACCCAGGAGTTACTGGAAAAGAAATACCGGCTGGCTGAAAAAAAATCTATGGCTAACTTTTCCTTTTACATGGGAACTACCAATGATAATATTGAGGAAGTACTAAAAACGGATCCATCCCGTGTATGTGGTGTGAAAATTTTTATGGGTGCTTCAACGGGGAATATGCTGGTGGATGATAAAAAGACGCTATCCCGGATATTTAAGGATAGTCCTTTGCTTATCGCCACCCATTGCGAGGATGAACCCACGATACAAAAAAACACCCGGTGGGCACGGGAAAAATACGGAGAAAATCCTCCTTTCAGCCTGCATCCGGTTATAAGAAGTGCAGAGGCCTGTTATAAATCTTCTTCCCTTGCCGTAGAACTTGCTAAAAAATATGGAAGCCGACTTCATGTGTTGCACATAAGTACGACCAGGGAACTCGAACTTTTTCACAATACCCTCCCATCGAATAAAAAAAATATTACTTCAGAGGTTTGCATCCATCATCTCTGGTTTAATGATCGGGACTACCAGGAAAAACAATCACTTATTAAATGGAACCCCGCTGTAAAAACCCCCGAAGATCAGGAGGCTCTACTTAAGGGTCTGCTGAGTGATAAACTGGATGTAGTAGCCACCGATCACGCACCCCATACATGGGAAGAAAAAAATAATACTTATTTCAATGCGCCGTCTGGCGGTCCCATGATACAACACTCGCTGCAGGTCATGCTCGAATTTTACAAGCAAGGAAAAATAACCATCAATAAAGTGGCGGAAAAAATGAGTCATACACCGGCCCGGATTTTCCAAATTAAACAACGGGGATTTATCCGGACAGGATATAAAGCTGACTTGGTGATTGTTGATACGGAAAAATCCCATAAAGTATCACAGGACAATATCCTCTATAAAGCCGGATGGTCACCGCTAGAAGGATCTGAGCTCCATTCAGGGATAGAGACGACGATTATTAACGGACAGATTGTATATAACGAAGGACACTTTGATGAGTCTTTCAGGGGAGAAAGGCTATTGTTTGAAAGGTAAAGAGTTGCTTTAAACCATCGAAAAGTTAAGATTCATGAAAAAACTACTATTTCTTTTTATTGCACTCCCATTTATCACGGCATACTGTGGTCCCAGAACCACTAAAGTGATCGAGTCTTCTTTTGATAATGGTCAGCCTAAGATCGTTACGATTTATGA
>JAIPBX010000155.1 GCA_021738485.1 Bacteroidales bacterium
CGCTGATAAAGCTGAGGCGTTATGGTAAAAACGGAAAAAAAATCGGCGTTTATAAAATGCGTACCATGCACGCCTATTCCGAATACCTGCAGGAATATGTCTACAACTTGAATAATCTCGCCGAAGGGGGGAAGTTTAAGGATGACTTCCGGGTTACTACCTTGGGTAAAATCATGCGGAAGTTCTGGATAGACGAACTGCCCATGTTCATCAATCTGGCCAAAGGAGATATGAAGCTGGTGGGCGTGAGACCTCTCAGCAGACATTATTACGGTCTCTTGTGCGAAGAGCTCCAGGAAAAAAGGAAGAAACACAAACCCGGCCTCATACCCCCGTTTTATGTCGACTTGCCCAAAACCATGGACGAAATCCAAAATTCGGAACTTAAGTACTTGGAAGCCCATGAAAAAGCCCCCCTCCGCACCGACTGGGTCTATTTCTGGAAAGCCATGTATAATATCCTGGTGAAAAAGGCAAGGAGTGCCTGAGAAGTATTAGTGAGTAATGAGTAGTGAGAGGTGAGCAGTGAGTAATGAGTTTTGAATAGTGAGTGAGCGGTTGAAGAGTTATTTTTTGTCGTGATAAAGGCTATGAGAATATTTGGAAGAATTTAAAAGATGAAATATGTCTCAGATCAATAGTTTTCGTGACTTGATTGTTTATCAAAAAGCTTACAAGCTTTCAATGGAAATTTTTGAGCTAAGTAAAAGCTTTCCAAAAGAAGAAAAATACTCCCTTACTGATCAAATCCGCCGGGCTTCTCGCTCTGTTTGCTCAAATATTGCAGAAGCATGGGCAAAGAAGATTTATATTAAAGCCTTTGTTAGTAAACTAACTGATTCCCTTGGTGAGGAGCATGAAACAGAAGTATGGCTGGATTACGCCAGAGATTGCGGATATTTGAAAGAAGATAAGCATAAAAGACTTATGAGTGAGTATGATGAAGTGCGTAAAATACTTATATCAATGATTAACAATCCCGGCAAATTTTGTAAATAGCAGTTAATTATTTTTGTAAATTGAAAAAAAGATATTATGAATTATAAAAGCAAAAACTCACTACTCACCACTCACTACTCATCACTCGCCTCTCATCACTCACTACTCACTACTTTTCTAACCATAACCATTATTTTCTTTTTCAATCTCTCCTCATCTTCCCAGGTCACCTACCACCACATCACTGACGAAGGGATTTACACTTTCCTGGATGAGCTGGCGGATGACGGGGTGATTGAGTTGAATTCCATCGTTAAGCCGTATGGACGGAAAACGATTGGTGAGAAACTTCATAAAGCTGTGGAGAGCGGAGAACTCCTTCCGCGGCAGCAAAAAGAAGCCCGGAAGTATCTCCGGGAATTTGGGTTTGATATAGGTTTGGACTTCGAAGGGGGCAAAAAACTAAAGGATACGGAAAAAACGACGCTAGCATGGCTTCCGCCGGCGTTTACCTGGCAGGATACAGTAGGGAGAAGAGTGGCTGTGCGACCGGTTTATGGTATCCGTTATATATCCAATTCCAACAACAGCTTCTACCATTCGTATGGCGGAGCGGAAATGTGGAGTCAACTGGGAGAACATTGGGGGATGTATGCCAGCCTTCGGGATAATTACCAGCAAAAAGAAATCCTGGCCCGGCCCTCCTACTTCACTCGTGAGAGGGGAGGGGCTTACAAGATCAACGTACAGGGCCGTGAAGGAGGTGACTTTAGCGAGATGCGAGGGGGCATAACCTATTCGGGGGAATGGGGGCATGTTGGCCTGGTAAAAGACCACGTCGAATGGGGCATGAATTATAACGGCTCAAACATTTTCTCGGGAAGAAGTCCCTCCTTTGCTATGATTAAAATGAAACTGAAACCGTTCGACTGGATGCAGTTTGATTACTACCACGGCTGGCTTGTCAGCGAAGTGGTGGATAGTCTGCGCTCGTATTATACCTCCAACGGCGACTGGCGCGCACGTTACCGCGAGAAATACATCGCCGCCAATATGTACACCATCAAGCCTTTTGAGGATTTCAGAATCGCAGTAGGGAATTCCATTGTTTACAGCGATATCGATTTCCAGCCGGCCTACCTTATTCCTTTCTTCTTTTTTAAATCGCTAGACCACACTATCAATCACGGTATCGAAAACCAGAATTCCCAGATGTTTTTGAATATCAGCTCCCGGAACATCAACCATATGCATCTGTTTGCCTCCGTTTTTTATGATGAATTCAGTGTAACAAGGGTGAATGACGAAGAACGCCATAATTTCTACAGCTTTAAGGGCGGCTTAGGGTTGTCCAACTGGCCGGTGAAGAATATCGGCCTTAAGGCGGAATTTACCCGGACCTCACCTTTAACCTACAAACACCGCGTGCCCTCCATCACCTTTGCTTCCAACCGGTATAACCTTGGGCACTACCTGAAGGATAACTCGGAAGACTATTATGTGGGACTGTGGTATAAACCGCATCATGCAGTCAAGGCAAAATTTTCCTATAACTATTCACGCCATGGACGCGATCATCAGTATGTATTCGGTGAAGGGGAACTAGATGAAAAATCTTTCCTCGATAACAAAACATGGGATGCCAATCGCTTTAACGCTACCCTGACCTGGCACCCATCGGCGGCGTTCTCCCTATTTGCCGAATACAATTACTCCAATATCAAGGGTTATGAGCTCGACGGGAACAGCCCCCAATATTATCTTAACCGGTTTACCCCGGATTATCTGCATGGAAAGACTAGTACGGTAGTGATAGGATTGAGGTATAGCCGATGAAGAAAGTAGTGAGTGATGAGTAATGAGTTTCACCTTCGCTAAAGCTACGGTGAATGAGAAGTGAGTTAAGAGAAACTAATTCATCTCTGCCAAAAATTTGACTAAGTAATAATTCGTATTAATTCGCAACAAGAAACAAGAAACAACGAACAAGGAACAACGAACACCCGCACAATGAATCTACAAATACTGAAGGAGCCTGATAAAGAAACGCTGGAAAGTATCGAAGCCTATTTTGATAAGTTGCATTTTCCGAATTTCTTTCATTCTATACCCCATTTTCACAGTGCTAAAGGAAATCCATCGACCAAGCCTGAATATGTAATTTCGTATGATGAGAGTGGAATGATCAACGGCCTGTTGTTATTAGTCACGCACCATGAGAAAGGGTTTATTCTGCGCCATTTTACTCGCAGGGCGGTGGTGTATGGAGAACCCATAGCGGACTCTTCATCCGTGCAAAAACAATTAATTGATTTTTTGATACAGCATGTAAAAAGCCGTCATCTTTTCCTGCAGTTTCGCATTAACTGTGACTCCCATCCGGTTTTGGATGAATACGAAGGCGTATTTAATCGGCAGGATTATCTTAATGTGTTTATTAGGAATAACGGGCCGGATACAGCATGGCATACACTAAGTCGTTCCAAACGTTGGCAACTTCGTAAAAACCTGGAGAGTAACGTGCAAATTGTTGAAACCAAAGAGGAATCCGATTTAAATCAGTGGTATAAAATATTACAATACTTGTATCATTACAAAGTGCAAAAGCCGGTTCCTCCGCTAAAGTTCTTCAGAGCATTGCTGGATAATGAAGGAGGAATGAATTCTGCAAAGCTATTGGTAGTAAAATATCAGCAAAGGGTGATAGCCGGTATGTTATTGCCTGTATCCGGCAAAAAAGCGGTGCATGAATGGTATATTTGCGGAGCGGATGAACAATATAAACCCCAAAACATTTATCCCAGTGTAATGGCTACTTGGGCCGGTATTGATTACATGGTACAAAATAACTTTGAATATTTTGATTTTATGGGGGCCGGCAGACCCGATGTGCCCTATGGCGTTAGAGAGTTCAAAAAGCGTTTTGGGGGCGATTTGGTGGACGTAGTCAGGTATACCCATTTTCCGCCAAATATTTTCGCCGGATTGTTCAGGAAGCTGAACTGGCTTTAGAAGAAGTAGTGAGTGGTGAGGAATGTAGTAGTGAGTGATGAGTTTCACCTCCGCTAAAGCTACGGTGAATGAGAAGTAAGTGATTGCGAAAATTCGCTAAAAATTCGCATTAATTCGAAACGCGAAATTCAGGATCCGAAACCCGGAATAACAAGGAACAAGCAACACAAAACAAGGAACACAGAACAAGGAACAATGAACAAGCAAAAAGTCATTCAAATATATCGAAATTATCTGCGTCCCCTGGAAGGCATAGCCATGTTCATTGCCATTACCCTGGTGATTCATTACTCTTTCAGGTTTTGGGCATACCAGTTGGATTTTATCCCATTTGCTGATTTTGTAAGTGACGCCCGTATTTGGTTGTCCGGGTTGGCCTTCAGGCATACGGGAGCTGTATTATCCCTGTTGAGCCTTGATTTTACAATGAATAACAACACTTTCGCTTTTGATTCCGGTAGTTGGCTGGCTATAAATACGGGCTGTTCCGGCTTTAAGCAATTTCTGCAGGCTTTTTTTCTGTATTTGATTTATCCCGGAAAAATTAAACATAAGTTCTGGTTTATCCCCCTGGCCATGATTCTGATGCATGTGGCCAACATTATCAGGCTGACCGGGGTAGGTATTACGATGTATTGGCGCCCCGAGTGGTTTGATTTTAGCCATGATTATGTCTTCAGGTTTACATTTTATTTTATTCTTTTCTTGATGTGGATCTGGTGGGAGGAGAAATACCGGCTGAAAGCAAAGGAAAATGAAAATAAGAGGGCCGGGCCTATAAGACTGATTAAAAAGAAATTTCTCAATAACAGTCGTATAAGCTAATTCTGATCAATAGTGACCCTATGCACTCGCCCAAATGCCTGAGATCATTCAGTAAGGGGGGATTTAAGTGAATTATTCGGATTTTGAAAGTAGCAACATGCCAGCTCTCCCGGATGGCTAGCGTTTGCAACGTGTGTTGCATCATCTTGTCGTATGTTAAGACGCTCCTCAACGCATCAAATCCTGCAAAACTTTTTCTCCCATTTTCAAATCATTGTATACCTTTGCAGGTAAAGAACATTTATGAGCCATCAAGATAACATTTGGAAACAGCTTTACCAAAGGGTTGATGAGTTTTTTGCATGGCAGCCCTGGAATATCATGGATGAAACAGAGATTTTC
>JAIPBX010000044.1 GCA_021738485.1 Bacteroidales bacterium
CAGTTTCTTTGAATATTTCAAGAAAAGGAAAACAAACACGAGAATCAGAACTGTTGCGGCCAATGCGCCTAATCCGATAGAATAATTATCGGTCGGGGCGGTCTGGATGTTTATGGCCTGGATGAAAAGAATGGATTCAAAAGCTTCACGGAATACCACGATGAAGGCAAAAATGGCCAGGCCAAACATGTTTTCGGTTCGGAGATATCGGTGGATTTTGTTCTCGATAAAATCCTTCCATTTTTGGGCATGCGAATGGCTGTGCAGCCAAAAGCCGACGGAGGACAGAATCAAGACAGCCAGCAGGGCGACAAGACCCTCCATGACTTCGCGACTGGCACCACTGATTTGCAATACCCAATCGGAGAAAAACCAGCCGCCGAGTCCAAGTGCCACCGCCGTAAGCCAGCCACCGTGTACCCAATAACGGGCTTTTCTGACGCCGGAAGTGCGAATCAGCGTTAGCATCAGAGCAATGATTAAAAAGGCTTCCACACCTTCGCGCAGTAATATCGAAGAAGTGAGAATGAAGGAAAGCCAGGGGGTGATTTTACCTTCATCCATTATTTTGGCGGCCTGGTCGATGAGTCCGATTGAAGCACGAACTTCCTCTTTTACAGTCTGGGTTGGTTTATCGTTTTCGATAACGGTTCTGACCTTAATCATCTGCTGTTCGAGTCGGGAGGTGAATTCCGGATCACCGGCTTTTAGCTGGGCCTCCACCGGCTCTATGCCTTCAAGGTAAGCCGCCAAAGCTTTCTGACGCGCCTGTTTCGGATTTTGGTTTTGATAAGCCGACAAAGCGTCCTGAAGGGATTTTTTTGCCATTTGAAGGGAGTTGTCTCCACTTTTTTCGGTGGGTTCCCGAAGCCGTAAAGCGGCCAGCATTTTGGAGGAATTCCCTTCCAGCGAATCCAGGCGCTTGACAAGTTGCTGATCCGAAAGCGTAGCCACTTGTTTTAACCCGGCTGCTTTCGATGCCCTCCTGAAGGACTCGGACAGGGCGGATTCTTCATCGGTTTTTTGTTTGAACCGCAGGGCTTTGATGTAAAAAGCCAGGTCCCAGATTTCTTTCTCCGAAAGTTCCTGAAAGCTGCGCATGGACGTCCCGTCAATTCCCAACCGAATGGTATTGAACGCCTGGAAAGCGGAAACCTGCTTCATCAGTTCATCATCCAGAAAATTAGTAGGGGTAACTTTCAGATTTGGTGCCAGCTGGCCATCACCACCTCCTTGCTTCCCATGACACGACATGCATTTGTTGCGGTAAATCTTTTTCCCTTTTGCCAAATCCGGCCACTCCGAAGGGGTGACTTTAAAATCCGTGGCGACAATAATTTGGGATTTGATGCTTTTGGCCGCAGTGGCAATGATTTCACGGGAGGATTTCTTGTTGATAGCTTTTTTCAGGTCCTGAAGTTTGGATAGAATGGGGTCGCGCGTTTTGGAGAACTCTTCCTCCAAGTAATCTTTTGCCAAATCCTGTACCGTATTGCTAAACTCCTGCATCTCTTTGTATTCAAACTCATTGATGATTTTTCCGTCTTTCACGGCGCGAGCATAGTCCCTGGCGATATAATCCAGTAAATGAATGCTGGTCTGTATATTTTTTTGCTGCTTGCCGGATGCATGAGCTTCACTTACAGTTAAAAGAATTAATACACCGGCAATCAAAAGCTGGCTTCGGAGTGTCATGGATTTATAAATTTATTTAGAATAGTTCTAAATACAAAGAAAGCGATCTCTCATCACTTATCTATCCCTAAATGTTGGTAGTTTTTACAAAGGCAGGAAAAGAGAATGACCGAAAAATAAAAGATTTCGGTTTTTATTGGAGCAAAATCTTTGATACGATTATTGTTTCTGAGGAGCCTGCTGCTGATGAATGGCCATGTATTCCACAGGAGGCTTGTCCTCAAGAGTTATTTCGTTGATATGGGTTTTGATAGACTCAAAACCTTTACGACCAAAGACGCTTTTGCGGCGTGCGTTATCCACCCTGGTGATGTGGCGTTTGGCCAACCACAGCAAAATAGCCCCAAGGGGAATTACGATTGAAAAATACACTATCAGATTGCTCATTGTCAATACCTTAAATAAATCTTACATAAAATCGAGCAAATGTATAGTGAATTATAATTCAGTCGTCACTGACCCAATAAATTTAATATTAAAATTTCTGTGAGGCAATTATAATGGAAGGTGTAGCGAAATTTTATGTGGTTTACTAATGATTGTCATCATTTTACTGTAATGGCGGTTACATAAATCAAGTTTATTTTATAATGATTTAATAATCAGGAAAATATTTATAAAAATGGAAAAAGGAGTTCTTAAATGTGCCCTACAGTTTTCATGATTTTTAAAAATCTTTAATCAAAGAGAAACCTTATTTAACGAAATAGCTAAATATTTAATTAGCTACATTCACTAATTAAAAAATCAACAATAATTTTAAATAAGGAATTACTTTTTATGGTGGGGGTAATTGAAACAGCTAAAAGTAGCATATCAACCTTCGACAGCATCCTCAAATTACAGAAAGAGGTTGAATCCAAACTTTACACACTGGGCAGTCTCCATATTCATTGGAGTTTCATTCTGTAAAGCTATACTCATAAGGACTAAAAAGCTTTTTTGTGATGAACCGTATTTTTTTCATCATAAGAATATTAATTTTGGCCAATAATCTGCCGGGTATTGAAGCTGGACGAACAATTTATGAGTAAACAAAAACATGATATTTCGGAATGGGTTGAAAGCTACACTTCTGACATGTTCAGTTATGCTTTCCATAAACTCTCTGATGAGGAGCTTGCCAGGGAGATCGTTCAGGACACTTTCGTTACGGTAGCCGAGAAAATACAGGATTTCAGGGGCGAGAGTACACCTAAAACTTGGCTCTTTTCCATTCTTAAATATAAAATTATTGAGGTTTACCGGGAAAAAACGAAAACGCCACTCCCGGCTGACAATACAATGTTATCGAACTTTTTTGACGAGTATGACAGTTGGCTCCAAAATCAAAAGCCCATGCCCCGGGGCAATGATGACCTCCATTTGCTGGATGATGCCGAATTTCAAAACGTCCTAAAAAGATGTTTGGAGGCGCTGCCTGAGAAATGGTCCTCGAGCGTAAAACTGAAATACCTGATGAATAAAAAAGGAGCGGAAATTTGTCAGGAATTGGATATCAGTCCTACTAACTTTTGGCAGATTATGCACAGGGCAAAGTTAAACCTGAGGGATTGTCTTGAAAAAAACTGGTTCCAAAACTAAAATGCGATGAAAAAATTAATGCATATATTATTTCTTTCATGTCTGAAAGCCACTGAGATGATAGAGAAAAAAATATATTTCAGGCTTACGTTGAAACAAAAAATACAGTTGAAGGCACACAAAACTATTTGTAGCGCCTGCTCTAATTATGAAAAACAATCCAGGTTCATGGACCAGGCATTAAGACATTCCCATAAGCTGAATGAAAGTTCTGCAGATTTGACTGAATTAAAAAAAGAGACCTTAGAAAAAATTAAAAACCTGGAGCAAAGCTAATTTGCTTCCAAATCAAACTGAATTTTTATGGCACGTATACAAGTTATCCAACATAACGAAGCTGACGGCAGGCTGCTGGAAATTTACAATGAGCTAATAGACAAAAGGGGCAAGCTTGCCGAGATTCATAAAATTCAAAGCCTCAGGCCTGAAAGTATTCTGAAGCACATCGATCTTTATCTTGAGATCATGTTTACAAAATCGGAGCTTTCAAGGGCTGATCGCGAAATGATGGCGGTAGTGGTATCCGTTTCAAATAATTGTGAGTATTGCAAGATGCATCACGGCCAGGCCTTGAACCACTACTGGAAAAATTGGGACAAAATCCACCAGCTCGAAGCGGACTATACACAAACCGATCTCGATAAAAGGCAGAAAGCCCTCTGCCGTTTTGCCCAAATGCTTACTGAAAAACCCGGCGATTTTAAGGAAGCGCACGAAACAGACCACCTTAAAAATATTGGCCTCAGCGATAAAGCCATTCTTGACGCCACAATGGTGGTGGCCTACTTTAATTTCGTGAATCGCATTGTGTTGGCCCTCGATGTGCAGGCAGATGAAGATGAAGTGTCAGGATATAAATATTGATTGATGATTATCCCTGATTTTAAAACCGAATTGCTAAAGTTGCCCAACAACGTACAGGGCTATCTTGCAGACTTATTTCTATAAACATGTAAATCCCAAGGGATTTAAGACCCACAAATCAATCATTGGTGGGATAATATTGATGCCAGCGGCATCACATGCTTATAGAAAAGGTTCTGACACATCCACCTCCCGACTCCGATAGGAGTCGAACCCATTCATTACAATTATGGCTTTGCATCATTAATATTTTCGTTGTATATTTCCTACAAAAACATGGTAATATGGCTAATACATACTCACAAATCTACATCCAGGTAATCTTCGCCGTACAAAACCGAAAAGCACTGATAAAGCCGCAATGGGAAGAAGAGATGTACAAATACATCACCGGTATTGTCCAAAGCAAGGGCCAAAAAATGCTCTCCATTAACGGGACGCACAATCATATACACTTCTTTATGGGAATGAAACCCACTTGCTGTTTATCAGATTTAGTTCGTGAAATCAAAAAATCATCAGGTAATTTCATCAAAGAAAAGCACTTCACCCCTTTTCGATTCCAATGGCAGGACGGTTTTGGTGCTTTTTCCTATAGTCATTCGCAATTGACAGATGTGATAAAATATATTGAAAATCAGAAGGAGCATCATAGAAAGAAAACCTTTCGGGAGGAATACCTGGCGTTTTTAAAAGCCTTTGAAATTGAATTTAAAGATGAATATGTGTTTGAATGGGTAGCGGATGATTTATAGTTCATCTTTATTCGACTCCGCTGGAGTCGGGTGATTCGTAAGGGCAAATTATTTCTATAAACATGTAAATCCCAAGGGATTTAAGACCCACAAACCAAACCTTGGTTTCAAAGAATTGATGCCAGGCATCACATGTGTATAGAAAAATACCGAAAGAATTATGTGTCTCCGACTTCGATAGGAGACGAATGACACCGTATAAGCAGGTTATCGGGATTGAAACATGCGATTCCGCTGGAATAGCTGGAATTCTTGATATCTCATTTTGCTATAAACATGCAAATCCCAGGGGATTTAAGACACCCAAATCAAACATTGGTTGGATAATATTGATGCCAGAGGCATCACATGTTTATAGCAAATACCATAAGAATTATGTATCTCCGACTCCGATAGGAGTCAAATATTTTTGTGGTTGGTCGTTTCCTCCCACATACGGCTCCGCTAAAGTCATCGTGCGATTTTCTTTGCGTCCTTTATTTAAACACGCTAAGCCCATTGGATTAAAACAATGAATGCTGTTAAGGTGTCCTATCCCGCGCTTGAGTTTTAATTTAGTTTTTCCTTTGGCTACACCCTAAAACCCACATAGAACAGCCGGCTCCCGGAAAAATTCTGTTCATTTTGTCAGGTTTTCGAAAAACAAACACTAATAGGGTGATTTATTTTGAATAGTCATAAAACAACAAGCATGATAAAAAACAGCCAAGCAATCACAGCCAGTCAAGGGATCATCCTTGCCATTATTTTCACATTAAACATATCAGATATGAAAGCACAAGATTACCGTACGGCCAAAGAAGCTGAAGGACTTTCCGTGGGCACAGCCGCCCCGGTTTTTAGGGCTCTCGATGCCGACAGCAATACTTTTTCACTCGAAACAGCCCTGGAACAAGGGCCGGTGGTATTAATCTTTTACCGCGGGTTTTGGTGCCCGGTTTGTAACAAACACCTAAGCAAAATACAAGATAGCCTGAAACTTATTGAGAAAAAAGGAGCCAGGGTCATTGCAATATCCCCCGAAAAGCCCCAATACCTTGGCAAGATGGAGAAGAAAACGGGCGCGGAATTCACCTTGCTGTACGATGAAGGTTACCAAATTGCAGACGCTTATGATGTCACTTTTAAACCGTCGAAGACTACCCTAATCACTTACAACACTATTTTGGGGGCTAAACTGAAAAAAACACACTCCGATGAGAGCCAGCGACTACCTATACCGGCTACCTATGTGATAGACCAAAACGGGACCATCACCTGGCGCCAGTTTAACCCCGATTACAAAAAACGGTCGAATGTGGCGGAAATTTTGAATGCCCTCGAAAAAATTTAATCAGGTTTTGTCAGGATAGAATAATAATAGGAATATTTATTAAAGTGTTTGGCTTAAAAAGCTTTATATAATTTGATAAATGATATAATACACTGTATTTCTAAAGGTTATGAATAAAGAATTTTCTATATAAGCCATTGCATTTCAATTTAATAACTTACAAACCTAAAAACTTATGAACTCATCAAATAAATTCAAAAAGTTATTAAATTCACCATTAATAAACTAGATCAATTATAAAATGTAGTTTATCAGTTTCAGGATGGAATTTTTAAAAAAGTAGTTTAGCACGATGTAGAACTATCAAAAATCGGAATCCAATGAAAAGCCAGAAAGTTACATTCACCAACAAAGAAGGCGTTGAACTGAATGCACGGGTAGAATTACCCGCCGACCGGAAGCCGGGCGGTTTTGCACTGTTTGCACACTGCTTTACCTGCACAAAAAACCTATCAGCCGTGCGTAACATTAGCAGGGCCATTACAGGAGCAGGGTTTGGTATCATGCGCTTTGACTTTACGGGCCTGGGAGATAGTGAAGGCAACTTTTCCGACACCAATTTTTCGAGCAACATCGATGATTTGAAAGCCGCAGCCAGCTTTCTCGAAGAACATTTCATGGCGCCCTCGCTGCTTATCGGCCACTCGCTGGGCGGCGCGGCAGTTTTGTATGCGGCCCACTCCATGAAAACGGTTGATGCCGTAGCCACCATCGGCGCCCCTTCCGACCCGATGCATGTTTCAAAATTGCTTGCTTCAAGCCTGGAAGATATTGAAGAAATGGGAATGGCAGAAGTAAACATCGGTGGAAGGCCTTTCAAAATCAAAAAACAATTTCTTGATGACCTGAAAGCGGTAAACATGGATGATGTGCTGAAAAATCTCCGCAAAGCCATTCTTGTGTCCCATTCGCCACAAGACAGGGTTGTGGAAATAGAAAATGCCGCAAAAATATTCCAGGAAGCCCGTCACCCCAAAAGCTTTGTTTCGCTCGACGGGGCCGACCACCTGCTGTCTGATGGCGATGATTCGCTGTACGTTGGGAATGTGATTGCCCACTGGGCCAAAAGATATATCGATTTTAAGGAGCCTGCCCGGCCGCAGACTAAGAGGCAGGTAGTGGCCAGCCTCACCGAAGAAAACAAGTTTACCACCACCATTAAGGCCGGCGATCATTTTTTGACCGGCGATGAACCTGAAAAATACGGGGGAAACAATTTTGGCCCAACCCCTTACGATCTCGTTTCATCAGGCCTGGCTACATGCACGGCCATGACGATCAGGATGTATGCCGACCGCAAGAAATGGAAACTTGATGAGGTGAATGTGCACATCAACCATAACAAAGTACATGGCGAAGATTGCGCCAAATGCGAAAACGACGAAAGCAGCCGTATCGATCAGTTTTCAAGGGAAATCGAATTAGTTGGGGATTTGGATGACACACAGCGTCAAAAACTGCTCGAGATTGCAAACAAATGCCCGGTACACAAAACCCTGTTGTCTGAAATTGAAATAACAACAAATCTAAAATAACCAGTATGAATTTAATACCCATTCTAAAGTTTTCTGAACTGCAAGACCGCATCCCTGCCCATGCCCTATGCAAGGACGTCGATTTAGTGGTCATCCGCTACGATGAGGACGTTTCGGTGTTGTATGGCCGTTGTCTTCACCGTGGCGCCTTACTTGCCGATGGCTATATCGAAGGTAATAACCTCATCTGCGGGGTGCATTTTTGGGATTACCGCTATGATAGCGGCGTTTCGGAATACAACAACGAGGAAGCTTTGCAAAAATTTTATGCTAAAGTGGAGAACGGCCAGGTGCTGGTGGATGCCGATGAAGTGGAAGCATTTGCCGAAGAGCACCCGCAGCCTTTCGACCGCGATGCATACATGGGCGAGTATGCCGACACGCATCCGGAGGATACCGAGCCTTTTACCGGATATATCCAGGAGTTGGCCCGCAACGGACTGAAGAATGTCGGCCATCACGGCTCTACCGAAGCAATGGGAGTGGACAGGAACACCCTTCCAAAGTGGGAGCAGATTCAGTTTCTGCCGGCACAACTGTCAAGGAAGCCTTTAATGGACGATGACAATGTGGATACCCATGTGGTGATCGGCCCGCGGGCCCAAAAACCTTTGGTGCTCGACTTACCTGTTTTTGTGTCGGATATGAGCTTTGGGGCGTTGTCGCGCGAAGCTAAGATAGCCCTTGCTAAAGGAGCTGAAATGGCCGGTACCGGCATTGCCAGCGGCGAAGGGGGGATGTTGCCTGAGGAACAGCAAAGCAATTCGCGTTATTTTTATGAGTTGGCATCCGGGAAGTTTGGTTTCTCGTGGGACCAGGTGAAAAAAGCACAGGCTTTCCACTTCAAGGGAGGCCAGGGAGCAAAAACCGGCACTGGTGGGCACCTTCCCGCCCACAAGGTTACCGGCGATATAGCCTCCGTCAGGGGGCTGAAAGAAGGACAGGCCGCCATTTCTCCGGCCGCTTTCCCCGACTTGACAATCCCTGCTGATTTCAAAGAACTGGCTGACCGGGTCAGGGAAGAAACCGGCGGAATTCCGGTGGGATTTAAAATCGCGGCAAGTCACATTGAAGCCGATATTGATTTTGCTCTGGAAGCTTCTGCCGATTACATCATCCTCGATGGCCGTGGTGGCGGAACAGGGGCCGCACCCTCCATCCTGCGTAACAACATCAACGTGCCCACAATCCCGGCACTTGCCAGGGCACGGAAACACCTCAATAACAAAGGGGCCGGTGATGTCACACTCATCGTTACAGGTGGCCTCCGTGTGGCCGATGACTTTGCCAAAGCACTGATGCTGGGAGCCGATGCCATTGCAGTATCTAACGCGGCCCTGCAGGCGATCGGCTGCCTCGGCATGAGAGCCTGCCACACCAATAATTGCCCGGTGGGCATCGCCACACAAAAAGAAAACCTCAGGAGCCGCATCATCGTGCAAAATTCGGCAAAACAACTGCACAACTTTTTTGATGCCAGCAACGAGCTTTTAAAGGTCATTGCCAGGGCCTGTGGTTATTCATCCGTTACGCAGTTTAACGCAAACGATCTTTCTACTATCGATTATTCAATACACCAACTAACAGGAATTAACTATGCAGGAATACAATAAAGGATAAGTATGAAGTTAAGATGAATCAGCGCCCAAACGTTTTCAAAGTTTTTAAAAATGAAACTAAAATGAAAAATTTTAATGCCGGTAAATATATCTCACAGGGATCTTATAAAAGCTTCCAGCCGGAATTTATCAACAGAGAAAGGCAGGTGGAGAGTATGGACTTGATTCAGTTGCTAAGTAATGCTGACCGGGAGATAGGGAGATTAGACATGTATTCTGAATATGTGCCGAACATCGATCTTTTCATAAGTATGCATATCATAAAAGAAGCCACGCAATCAAGTAAAATCGAAGGCACAAAAACGAAAATAGAAGAAGCTATCCTTGATAAAGAAAACATTGATAGAGAGAGGCGAGATGATTGGGATGAGGTGCAAAATTACATCGAGGCATTGAATTCGGCGATTAAAAAATTATCAGAGTTACCGGTATCTTCAAGATTACTCAAAGATACTCATCGAATCCTGTTGAAAGGTGTCTGGGGAAAACATAAACTCCCCGGAGAATTCAGGACCAGCCAAAACTGGATTGGTGGTGCTTCTATTGCTGATGCAAAGTTCATTCCGCCGGTACATACTTCTATTTCAGACTATATGAATGATTTGGAACAATTTATTCATAATGAAACGCTCAGCTTCCCCCATTTGTTAAAAATAGCGCTGATTCATTATCAGTTCGAGACCATACATCCTTTCCTGGATGGAAACGGACGCATAGGGAGGTTGTTAATAACACTCTACCTGGTAGATAAAGGAATACTGAAGAAACCTATTCTATATTTATCAGACTTTTTTGAGCGAAATCGTTCGCTTTATTACGATAATCTTACTTTAGTAAGAGAGAAAAATGATATTGAGCAATGGTTCAGGTTTTTTATGGTAGGGGTGATTGAAACAGCTAAAAGTAGCATCTCAACCTTCGATAGTGTCCTCAAGCTGCAGAAAGAGGTTGAAGCCAAACTCCACACTTTGGGGAGCCTCAATAAACATGGACAAACCATTGTAAATTACTTGTTTCAGCGGCCGACAATTGACGCCCGGAAAGCCCGTGATGTAACAGGGTTATCCTTACCTACGGTGTACAGGGTTTTGGATGCACTGGAAAAACAAGGCATTCTCTATGAAATGACCGGTCAAAAAAGAGGAAAGCAATTTGTTTTTCACGATTACATTCAGTTGTTTAAATAACTTACTAAAAACCGGATTGTTTTTCTGATAAAAAATGCTTTGCAGTAAACATGGCGTATAAAATGAAGGCAGCGGCGGCTGCGATAAAAACTACAGATTGCGCCAGTACGTCATGAAAAAGAAAGATTAGTAGAGCAAGCACAGTGGCCGCATGGAAATCAATAAAATGCCCAAAGCGGTTTACTGCTTTAAATTTTTTCTTTTTTGGCCACATATACAGCAGGTTCACCGCAAAAGACATAAGAATAAGCAGTGAGATAAAATACAGCCAGCTTGTTTCGGGAGCATAACTCCACAAAACCACCATCGGGACGGTAATTAGCAGGAATACCAGCAAGGCATACCTCCATGAATTAAAGAAAGCCGGTGCATGGTACACTTTCCTGTTATCCACTGGTGTATAAGGCTTCCGCTGGAGAATAAGGAAGCTTTTGAAGTCAATTAGCTGATACAAGCCAAAGCGGGCCGTTCCAAGGCCATCCTCTTTAATTGCCGTGTAAAGGGTCTTTTCGCTGCCCTTTTCTATCGTTATTTCTCTTTTTGGTGACCGGTAAAAGTAGATGCAGGATGTCTTTATGGTATGTTTTCCTTCTGTTAGCTCCATTTCGAAAATATCACCTGGTTGCATACGTGTCTCTTTTTTGCCATCTATCCACAAAGAAAGCTTATTACTCATACCTAAGACTATCCACCGGGTTGGTTTGCGCCGATCGCCATGACTGGTAAAATACGGTAGCTACGGCTATCACGAGCGTTATCATAGCTGCCAGCAGGAATGCCACACCATTGATTTTGTAGGCGTAGGCGAAATTATTCAGCCATTGCTCCATGAAATACCAGGCTACCGGCCAGGCAATAACATTGGCCACTACGGCCCATACGGTGAAGTCTTTAACAAGTTTGCCGATGATTCGCCCGACCGGGGCGCCCAACACTTTGCGGATACCGATTTCCTTGCGTTTTTGACCTACCGAATAAGCGGCCAGTCCAAACAGTCCCAGCGCAGCGATGAAAATAGCCAGTCCGGAGAAGTAAATGAACACCGAAGCCATCCGCTGCTCCTTTTGATAAAGCTGTTCGAATTGCTTATCCAGAAAGCTGTATTTCACAGGAAACTCAGGAGAGAAGTCCATCCACACTTCTTCAAGGTCCTGAAGTCCCTGTTGGATGTTTTCTCCGTTGATTTTGACGTAAGCCAAAGAGTGCCATTCCGGCGTCCAGCCCAGCACAAGAGGTTCAATGGTTTCATGAAGCGAGTTAAAATGGTAATCCTCAACTACACCAATGATCTTAAAAGTATTGTTGTTCCGTTTTACTGTCTGCCCCACTACCGGTTCTTCCAGACCAAATGCTTTGACGGCGGTTTCATTCAGGATAAAAGCATCATTTTTATCCGATTCATTGCCGGGTTGAAAATTACGGCCTTGAATCAGGTTCAGACCCATCAGGTCGATATGATAGGGATCGACCGGGGCAAATTTGTAGGGAATGTCTTGCCCGTTTATCTCTAAACTATTGGTCCACCTGACATTACCCTGCGGTTGATTGGCATAGGAAACCTGGGTGATGCTGGACTTTGACACTAGCTCATTTCTGAATGATTTCAGATTCTTTCGCTGGTCTTTGTTCATGCGGAACATCACAATGTGATCTTTATTGAACCCGATATTGTAGTTGTTGATATAACTGAGCTGGCGGTGAACAACGATTGTGGAAGCTATCAGGGCAATGGAGATCGTAAACTGGATAACCAGCAAAGTCTTCCGGAAAAAACCGCCTTTTTTTCCTTTGGTCACATCGCCTTTTAGAACCTGTACCGGCCGGAACCGGGTAAGGTAAAAGGCCGGGTAGAGCCCTGCAAGAAGGGTGATGACAAGAATCCCGGCTACCAGGTAAAGGATAACCCTTGAATTATAACTTAAGCTTAGATTGTTACTTACAATCACGTTAAATTCCGGTAGCGATATTTCCACCAGGATGAGTGCCAGGATTGCTGAAACCACAACCATGAAAAACGATTCGCCGAGAAACTGGGTGATGAGCTGATTTTTGGTGGCGCCGGTTACTTTGCGGATGCCTACTTCCTTGGCTCTTCGCAGGGCTTTAGCGGTAGAGAGGTTGATAAAATTGAAGCAGGCAATCAAGAGAATAAAGCCGGCTATGGCAGTGAAGGCATATATCATGTTGAGGTTTCCACGCTTGTTGGAAACCACTTTCGCTTCGCGCTCGAAATAAACGTCTGAAAGATTGCGTAGGTTAAAGTCAGGCACCGCCCCTTTTTCACGCCACCTTGCCTTCCCTGTGAAGTAGTTGTTTATCTTATTCTCAAGCTTTCCAGCATCATGATGCTTATTAACTAAAATGTAAGTAGGGTGATTCCAGGTGTCCCAGTGGTCATAAAAGTGTTTGTCATTTCTAAGATCGCCCAGGCAGGCGAAGTTTCCTATCGCCCCGATATCCATGTGGAAATGATCTACATTTTCGATGACGCCGGTAACTTTGAATTCAGCCGAATGGTGGTATTTCAAAACTTCACCCACCGGATTTTTATCTCCGAAGAATTTTTTAGCATACTCCTCGGTAAGGACGATTGAGTAAGGATCGGTAAATGCTTTTTCGGGATTTCCGTGAATCATTTTAAAAGTGAAAATGTTAAAAATCCCGCTATCGGCATAGATAAAATTATCCACATAGAGATTTTTTTCTTTATAGCTGAAAAGGGCATCGCGCTTAAAATTATCAAATCGAACGTAAGACTTTACTTCAGGGAACTCCCTTTGGAATACAGGCCCGTATTTCGTACCGAGGAAAGCCCATTTATTGCAATCCACCCGGTAGATTCGTTCTTTTTTTTCGTTGAATTGGTCGTAACTAAGCTGGTCAGTAATATAGAGCAGGATGATAACCGTAGCTGCAATTCCAATGGAAAGACCAATCATGTTGATGATCGTGAATCCTTTTTCCTTGAATAAGCTTTTGAATCCTGCTGTGAATATGTGTTTCAACATAATTAATCGCTTTTTTGAGTTGTATCGTTTTAGTGTTGAATGTCTTTGGTTATTTCCATAGATTTTGACAGGAGGGTGGCGACTTCCCGCGCCTGTTCGATGAGTTTTTCGATCGTGTTTTTGTTCACCACCATCATCTCCCTGGCAAGATAAAGCCGGGTACGAATGGTGGTACAAAGCTGCTTTGCTTTGCGCAGCCAGTAGACCGAGCGGCTGTAGCTTCGTTCCTCAAAACCAAGGGAGATATGGGAAGACAGGTCGAGGGAAATATCCAGCAGGTCGCGGCTGATGTAATGCTCGCTGAAGTTGGAGAATATCTTATCAATATCCACCGTCAGGCGAACTGCTGCCTTCCAGGCTTCAATCTTCCAGTAATTATCGTCGTAGGGTTGTTCCAAATCATTCATGACTATTCGTATTTTAAGTTTTCTGCCGGATTGGCTTTGGCGGCTTTTACCGTCTGATACATTACCGTGATACTTGCTATCAGGACCGTCAGAACAGCGGCGGCTAAAAAGAACCATACCTTAAAGGTGATGTGGTAGGGAAAATGCTGTAACCACCTTTCAAGGAAGTAGTAAGCTGCGGGCCAGGCAATGATGTTGGCCGCAAGTACCCATCGAACGAACCGGTTGGTTAGCTGACGGGTTATCATCGAAACGGTTGCACCCAACACTTTGCGGATGCTGATTTCCTTTCGTTTTTGTTCCATCATAAAAGAGGAAAGTCCGAACAGCCCCAGGCAGGCAATCAAAATCGCCAAAATGCTGAAAGTGATGATGATTTTGCCCGTACGGGCTTCATTGGAATATTGCTTTTTTAGATAGCTGTCCAGATTGACAAATTGGGTGGTTGCTTCAGCATCCAATGCTCTCACTTTCTCTTCA
This sequence comes from Bacteroidales bacterium, assembly GCA_021738485.1. Taxonomy (GTDB): domain Bacteria; phylum Bacteroidota; class Bacteroidia; order Bacteroidales; family JAIPAH01; genus JAIPAH01. Next base: position 14,468 of record JAIPBX010000044.1, read on the forward strand.
ATGGCATTCAGGATTTTTTGCTTATCGCCGCCGGTCAGTCGTACCGCCATAAAACGGTTCCATCGTGGCGACATCGGATAAGTTATGGCCAGTGGTTCAGGACGATTGTGCAACGAGCCATAGTTGAAGTTTTTAACGATTCCAATCAGGTTATATTCAAACTTCTCGGTGATTTGCACTTTTTGTCCCTTTACCGTGGTAAGGCCGTATTTATTAGCTGCTTTTTCATTCAGGATAATACCGTCTTTATCCGAACCATCTTCCCGGAAATTCCGGCCTCTAACCACTTCCAGATCCAGGGCGGGCAGAAGGTCTTCATCCGCATTCAATAAAACAATGTCGCTCTTCTCTGGCATGGCTTCTGTTTTGATGAACCACTTTCCGTAGACATTGCCCATCATCCTTGAGGTTGCTGATGCTTTTTTTACGCCGGGTAAAGTCTCCAGTTCGTTTTTCAAAACATCTGCCTTATCCTGCAATTTCGGGCTGTTCAGCCGGAAGTAGTAGACATCCGTGGTGGCATAACCGCGGTCTTTGCTTTGAAGATAGTCCAGTTGGCTGTAAACCGTTAAAGTGGCGATAATCAGTCCTGAGGCTATCAGAAACTGAAAAACCACCAAAAAGCGGCGCATCCCGTTTTGTCCTTTCGGAGAAAGACTTCCCTTCAGCACTTTAACCGGCTGGAAAGCCGAAAGGTAAAACGCCGGGTAGAGTCCTGCTAAAAACCCCATGAGGATGATGACTCCTGTAAGAAACAGGATGAAACCGGGTGTAAGCAGATCGGTAAATTCAAAGCTTTTCCACGTAAGCTGGTTGAAGTAGGGGAGAGTGATTTCGGTCAGTAAAAGAGAAATACCAAATGCAATCAGGGTGATCATCAGAGCCTCTCCCAGAAATTGACGAATAAGGCTTTGCCGGGTACCGCCGGCCAGTTTTCTGATGCCGACCTCTTTGCCTCGCTTTGCCGATCGCGCGGTAGAGAGGTTCATGTAATTGACGGCTGCAATAAGCAATATCAGGAAACTAATCGCCGAAAACAAGTAAACTGTATCCAAATCACCCGAGTAGCCGGTTCCGTATTTAGCGTCCGACTTCAGGTAAATGGATGTCAGCGGCTCAAGAAAAGGACGGAATTTGTGTGCCTGCTCTTCCCCAAGATACTTTTGAGTGAACTCCGGAAAGGTTTTGGCCAGCTTGTCCGCATATTCCTGCTTCCTGAGCAACAAGTAGGTGTGGTAGTTGTGGGGTTCCCACATATCCAGAAATCCGCCTCCACCGAAGGCATCCGTCTCCAGAAACTGAGTGCTTATTAAGGCTTCATACTGTAGGTGCGAATTGGTGGGGAAATCTTTAAATACCCCGGTCACCTTCAAAGAGCCTTTATCGCTGAAGGTGACCATTTCGCCAAGCGGATTGTTCTGTCCGAACAGCTTGTTAGCCAGAGTTTCGGAAATTACAATAGAGCGTGGCTCTTCGAGAAGACTTTCCCGGTTTCCTTTTGCCAATTCAAATGAAAAAACTTTGAAAAAGTTGTTGTCGGCAAATTGGGGACTTTCTGTTACTTTCTTCTCCTTCCATCGCAATTCCGAGGGTTTCCACGGCATGATACGGGTAGCCCGTTCCACCATCGGATAATCGTTTTGTAAGGCCGGCCCCATAGGGGCGGACGTCATCGCCAGTTTCTCCCAATTTCCCGACCACTTCAGGCTGTCGCCCAGCCTGAAGATGCGTTGGGAGTTTTGGTGGAAACGGTCATAGCTAGCCTCATGCCTCACAAAAGAGGCGATGAGGATAAAGGCGGTCAATCCCAGGGCCAGGCCGAAGATGTTGATAATGGAATAGGATTTATTCCTAATCAAACTTCTGAATGCTATTTTGAGATAATTGATTATCATGGGTTTTGGTTTTATTCATACGTTAATATCCGGGCCGGATCAGTGCGGCCTGCTTTTATAGTGATGAAACTGATTGTTAAAAGCGTGATGATTACGGATGCCATACCGGGAACCAGAAAATGCCATGCCTGAAAGGCGATATGTGAGGCAAACTGCTCCAGCCAGTTGTTGAGATAGGCGAAGGCCAGCGGCCAGGCTACAAGATTGGCAATGACCACCCATTTGAGTAAATCACGGGCCAACAGACTGTAGTTCTCCTGCAGTGAAGCGCCCAAAGTTTTACGAATAGCGATCTCCTTCAACCTTCGCTGAATCGTGAGAGACGTGAGCGCAAACAATCCCATCATAGATATGAAAATTGCCAGCAGCACAGCATAAAGCAGAATTTTACTTTTCTGCTCTTCTTTCTGATACTTTTTCTCAAACTGCTTATCCACGAAATTGTAATCAAAGTTGAAATTCGGATCAAAACCGGCTATGGTGGTTTTAATTTCCCCGATACTTTCCTGGATGCGGTTGCCCTCCAGCTTTACCGAAAGGTAATTCGGGTGGCTGTTAGCGGTAAAAATTAAAGGCTCTATGGGTTTGTGGAAGGAAGCGAAATTGAAATCTTTTACGATACCTATAATTTCGTAAGTGTTCTGGAAAAGAACTACTTTTTTACCAATCGGATTTTTCAGGTCCAGTTTATTGATCCCGGTTTGATTAAGAATGCATTTATCTTCAATGCTTTCATAGTTTTTGAACGGTTCGCCGGAAATGAAATGAATACCGTAGGTATCGAAATAATTTTTCAAAACCCGGTTTTCGTTGAAAATCAGCCCGGTTTCCGGGTCTTGTCCTTCGACATACACATTGTTGATATTGCGGGATTTCCCGGGAACGGAAGCGGAGAAAGCGGCCTGTTTAATGCCGGTATTCGTAACCAGCTCATTCCTGATAGCATCGCGGCTTTCACGCAGGTTTTTACTCAGGCCGCCCACCGTTACCACATGCTCTTTGTCAAACCCGAGGGATTTGTTTTTCATAAAGTCCACCTGGTGATAAAGCACGGTGACCGCAATAGCCAGGAATACCGCAATTCCAAACTGGAGCACCACCAGCGATTTCTGTAAGAAAGCATTGCCTTTCTGTTTTTGGGATGTTCCCTTCAGAATGAAAGCAGGACGGAACGACGACATGTAAAACGCCGGATAGGCCCCGGCTATCAGTCCGGTAACCAACACACCTAAGATTATTGCGATCGTAAAATCCGGATTTAAAAGAATCCCTCCAGACATAGATGTGCCCATCAAATTATTGAACACCGGCAGGAAAAGCTCGGTGATGACCAACCCCAGGATGAGAGAAATCATTACGGTGATCATCGCTTCACCGATAAACTGGCGTATAAGGTGCTTGCGCTCGGCACCCAGCACCTTTCGCATACCTATTTCCCGGTAGCGGGTTTCAGAGCGCGCCGTGATGAGATTGATAAAATTTATGAGGGCAATTATCAGGATAAAAATAGCTAGTAGGGAGAAGATGATAAGGTCTTCGTAAGAACCGCTCTTAAAGAATTGGTAATCGGTAGTGGTGTGCAGGTAAACGTTTGTCATAGGCTGTAGCGTGCTGTTCACCGTGATTCCGATGCCACCGAAACGCTCTTTCATGTATTCCCGGTTGATTTTTTTAAACTCTTCGATAACACCGGTTATTTCCGCGTTATCCCTGACCAGGAAGTAAGTGGGGAAGGATAAGCCGTTTCTTTCCACCAGTCTTACCTGCGGGTTATCCACCGTATTCATAGAACCCAGCACATCAAACTGCAGGTGCGACTGCGTGGGGAAATCAGCCATAATTCCCGTTACCTTGAAATCTCTTTCATCTATCGTTATGGTTTTGTTTATGGCTTCATTGTCGCCAAATACCTTACGAGCCGCGGAGGCTGATAATACCGCTGAATTCGGCTGGGTGAGCACTTTTTCAGGATTTCCGCGAAGCAACTCAAACGAGAACATGTTAAAGAATGTCGAATCGGCATAGGTAAATTCACTAATGGTGTATTGGCGCTCGTTGTGTTTTAAACGAACATCTGAGTGCGTGTTAAAGCGCGTAAAAGCCTCCACCTGCGGTAGTTTTTCCGTTACCAGCTTACCAATATCGCCGGAGGAAACGGCTGCTTTTTTGGATTTCCCATTCGGCATGTTCACATCCGACATAATCCGGTAAATGCGGTCTTTATTTTCATGAAAGCGATCAAAGTTATACTCATGCATCACGTAGCGCATAATCAGGGCCGAGACGGCAATACCGATTCCAAGTCCGAGAATGGTGATTAGGGCAAATTCCCTTTGCTTCTTCAGATTCCTTAGTGCTATGAGGATGAAATTTTTAAGCATAATTCCGTTAAATTCTTATTCGTATTTTATTGCGTTTACCGGGTTTGCTGTAGCCGCTTTGTATGATTGATAGCTAACAGTAATCAAGGCTACCAGCGCGCTCACCAGCACAGCCAGAAGGAATATCCACCACTTCAGGTCGACATGGTAGGCAAAGTTCGACAACCAGTTATCTAAGAAGTACCATGTAACCGGAATAGCAGGAACAACAGCAATCAGTATCCATTTACCGAAAGTGCTGTTAAGTTGCAGCAAGATGTTCGCGGTTTCTGCACCCAATACTTTTCTGATAGCAATTTCCTTGGATTTCTGACGGGCCATGAAAGCGGCGAGCCCAAATAACCCAAGCGAAGCAATAAAAATGGTCAGAATGGTGAAAGCCAGCAGGATGTTCTGCATCTGGCGTTCTGCGGCATATTCATGGTTTACGCGTTTCTCCATGATACTGTAAGTGTAGAAAATTTCAGGAAACATATCTTTCCAGGTCTTCTCGATATGGCTGAGCGCTTGTGGCATTTGTCCATCAGCAACCTTCACCGAAATATATCCTCCCCAGTTCTGGTCGGGGAAAAGCGTTAAAGACCTGATTTCATGACGTAGGGGACGAACATTGAAATCTTTGACCACGCCGATGATTCTTCCGCTGTATGTAGTATCTCTTCCATTCATGGCGTATTTCGTTCCTATCACTTTTTGAGGATCATCTACTCCAAGCTCCTTTACCAGGCGCTCATTAACAATGAACACTGAACGATCCTCCATAGTGCTTTCGTTTGAAAATCCTCTTCCGGCGACAATTTCCAGGCCATAGGTATCCAGAAAATTACCGTCGACAGGGAGTATCATAGAAAAGATGTTTTGGTCGGAAAGTTCCGTTTCAAAGCTGGTATCACTGAAGTTTGTGATAATGGGTACAGAGCCTGAATTGGCTACTGTCTTAATTGACGAATGTTTTTTCAACTCCCCTGTGAACGTATCAAATCCCTGTGTGATTTGATTTCTTTGATAGGGGAGCACCACGAGGTTTTCTTTGTCAAAACCCAGCGGCTTGTTTTGCAGATAGCTCAATTGCCGGTATGCTGTAATGGTTCCGATAATCAGGCTGATTGAGATAAAAAACTGGGCAGTAACCAGCACCTGGCGGAAAGAAAAACCACCTTTTCGCCGGGTTTCTCTGCTTCTCAGCGCTTCTATAGGCGAATAAGACGACAGGTAGAAGGCCGGGTAAAGACCCGCCAGCAATCCTGTTCCCAACACAATGGTGATTATAGCGAGCAGAGGCCCTGTTTGGGTGAGCATGTTCCAGGTCAGGTTTTTATCCAGCAGGTTGTTGAAAAAAGGCAATGCCAGTTCAATCAGCAGAATCGCCAGGATAAATGCAATCAGCGACATCAGTAAAGATTCTCCCAGAAACTGGATGATAAGTGTTTTTTTGGAAGCGCCGATTGTTTTCCGCAAGCCAACCTCTCGCGCCCGCTTTTCGGCCAGGGCTGTAGACAGGTTCATAAAATTAAAAGCAGCAATCAGAAGAATCAGCACAGAGATAATCGAGAAAATAATCACACTGGTCATGCTTCCCTGCTTAGCGATGTCATACTGGCTTTGTGAGGTCAGGTGGATGCTTCCTATGGGTCTGAATTTGAGCTCCAGCATTTTATTGATATCGATGTTGATATTGAAAATATCCGGAAGGTGGGACATGTGTTTTCTGATAAACGCCGGACTTTTTGATTTTACCCGGGCAATATCCGTGTTTTTATCCAGCTTGATGTAGTTGTACAAGTAGTTATTAGACCACCGGCTGTGTTGACCATTCATTTCCGGCCTTGTGGTGGCAAATGAAACCAGGATATTTGGGTTAAAGTGGCTGTTTTCAGGAACATCGTCCATAATTCCAGTGACTTTTAATGTCTGGCTTTCGCGATACCATTCAATCTCAATTTCTCTGTTGATCGGGTCTTTTTCACCGAAAAACCGCCGGGCTTCATCGGCGGTAAGAACCACAGAATTGGGCTCTTTCAGTACGGTTTCCGGGTTGCCTTTCACCAGTGGAAAAGAAAAGAAGCTGAAAAAATTACTATCGACAAAAATTACTCTTTTGGTTTGAAAGACATCCCTGGAATCTTTCATGGGGATTTCCCTGTCCATCAGTCTCATGGATGATTTGACTTCCGGCATGTCTTCGGCCAATGCAGGGCCGTATGTGGCGGCTGTTACCGGAACAATGTGGCGTTGCCCCTGGAAAAACATGTCCCGCTCCACCCGGTAGATGCGGTCGGAGTCTTTATGAAACTCATCATAAGAGATTTCATGGAAAACCCACATGGCGATGAGTATCGAAGCGGCCATGCCGATTCCTAATCCTAAAACATTGATAAAAGTGAATGACTTACGTCGGATGAAGTTTCGGGTCGCTATTTTCAAAAAATTTTTAAACATATATTTCTAATTTTTCATGATACTTTGCCATGTAGTTTCCTATGAATGGTCAAAACCAAAAGAGAATATCGGATTATATAACTGCTTCTTTGATGTTTTCGGTAACTACCTGACCGTCGAACAGGTTGACGATGCGCTGACTGTAGCCTGCATCGTGCTGGGAGTGCGTCACCATCACAATTGTAGTACCGTTTTGGTTAAGCTGCTCCAGCAGGTTCATTACTTCCTCGCCATGAGCGGAGTCCAGGTTACCGGTCGGCTCATCGGCAAGTATCAGTTTAGGCTTGGCCACAACCGCACGTGCTACTGCCACACGCTGCTGTTGTCCACCCGATAGCTGAAGCGGGAAGTGCTTGGCACGGTGGGCGATTTGCATGCGCTCGAGGGCCTCGTTTACCATCAGTTTTCTGTCTTTAGAGGAAATACCAAGATAAATCAGGGGTAGTTCGACATTTTCAAAAACGTTGAGCTCATCGATCAGGTTAAAGTTCTGGAAAACAAATCCAATGTTGGCTTTACGCAGTTTGGCGCGCTGCTTCTCCGAATAGTCTGATACTTCGTGATTCATGAAATGGTATTCTCCTTCTGAAGGATTGTCCAGCAGACCGAGAATATTCAGCAACGTGGATTTTCCGCAACCTGAAGGGCCCATTATGGCGACAAATTCGCCTTCTTTTACCTCGATAGTGACTTTGTTGAGTGCGGTGGTTTCTACTTCGTCTGTTCTGAAGACTTTTACAAGATGATTTGTTCTAATCATAACTATTGATTTTTAATGGTTTATATTCTTTTATTTGAAAACAAGTTTGTCTTTATTACCGAATGAATCATAGGATGAGATGATAACTTTTTCGCCGGGTTGTAAGCCGGAAAGAACCTCATAGTAAAGTGTATTCTGACGTCCGATGCGGATTTCGCGCTTGCTGGCAAATTCTCCGGACGAATCGATGACATATATCCAATTGCCGCCGGTTTCCTGGAAGAATCCTCCGCGCTTAACGATAGTGGCATCTTCGGCGCTGCTGAATTTCAGTCGCATCTGAATGGTTTGGCCGCGCTTGATGTTTTTGGGTTCTTCACCGGTGAAATAGAAATCAACTTCAAAAGCGCCATTGTTGACGTCGGAGTAAATTTTGGCTATCTCCATTTCAAAGGTCTTTCCAGCAAAGTCGAATTCTCCGGGCTGTCCGGGGTGCACACGTGAGATATAGCGCTCGTCAACACGGACTTTGAGCTTGTAGCCTTTCTGCTGGTCGATTTGGGCAAGGTGTTCACCGGCGGATTTCGTCTCCCCGATTTCTACATTGAATGAAGATATTTTACCTTTTACTGGAGCTTTTATAAGCATGTTTTCGAGGTTTTTATGGAGCAGTTCAAGATTCTCGTCCATACGTGCCATCGATTCGTTGATCTGGCTTTTCCGCCTGTCAGCAGATAAAGAATCCAGCTCCATTAGCTTTTTCTTTATGCGGAGTCGCTTCATGTTGTAGTTGTAATTACGTTTGGCATCTTCATATTCTTTATCAGATATGACTTCGTCTTTGTAAAGCTTCTGCTTTCTGTTAAATTCGGTTTTAGTCTGATCTATCTGATACCGGATGTTTACAAGCTCCTCTTCCCGCTGGTAAAGGTTTTTTCGAAGACCGATTTTGGTATTCTCCAAATCATTTAATGCCTGGAAAAGGCGTGTTTCCTGCTCCATGTAGCGGATTTCCATGCTCGAGTTTTTCAATTTAAGGATACTGTCACCTTTATCCAGCATAGCCCCGTCTTCGGCGTAAATTTCCTGGACAATACCACCCTGAACAGCGTCAATGTAAATCGTATGCTTGGGATAAACCACCCCGTCTACAGGAATAAATTCCTGGAATTTGTCCTGCTTCACCTCAGCAATCGAAAGCTGATTTTTTTCCACATAGAGTTTGCTCTGGTTATCCCTAAAAAACAACAGGTAGATGATAAAGAGAGCAAATAGGGATATTGCCGCTATCGAGGTAATCTTTTTTACCGTCCACTTTTTCTTTTTTATTGCGCGATCCATAGTATAATTTTTTTCTGCTTTGGAATACATTTTCCAATGCTGTGCCACTTTTCACAAAAACCTGAAAGTGAAAGAGTAATAAGGATATATTCTTAAAAGATGTTAAAAAAGGTGTTCACACAGCAACAGAAATTGTACGCGGGCGGACAGGGGGTGGGTATTATGGTGAGGCGATTAGAAATAAGTATTAAAACAGTTTTCAAAAGGCCTTTAAAAGTGTAAGAGGCATCAGTATTCATTTCCTGTATTCTTCAATGAGCTTATCAATAAGTTTGTCAGATAAGCGACACCCTTGATTAACTATTTTTAGGATAGTACTGATGAAATCATCGATTATTTTTTGTAAATCTTCAGGGGTTTCGCCAAATATGGATACTCCGTATTTTCCAACGTTTTCCAAAAAACTTCTTTTGGAAATTCCAACTCATTCTGCAGCTTGACCGGATGACAGAACTCCTTTCCCTTTAAACGTAAAAGTAAAATTCTTACATTTTTTGAAAAATTGAAACTTTAAGGTAAATCAAGAGTCTCGTAATTAATTAGGTTAGAATTGCACTTATACATCCATTGATTTTTTCAGTGTAACCAGAAGCGCAATGGAAGGAGAAGGAATTTTATTTCTCCATGAAGCTTTTAGACAATTCTAACCCGCTCAATGTCGAATAACTAAGTTTTAGCATTTAATTAGATACTTCAATACATTTATCTCGTGAAATCAATCAGAGGCTTATGTCTCAAACAAAACAAGCTTTAACATTTCTATTTTCTTAA
>JAIPBX010000045.1 GCA_021738485.1 Bacteroidales bacterium
CTAAACGTCTGTTTCTTTTTGCCTCCGGGTCGATCCATACTGTTAACCCAAACCCCAGCACCTTGAGCCGGGTAAGTTCACTGGAGAATTTCAGGTTAACAAAAAGTGAGTCTTCATTATTGAGAACCCGGTACATGATACCGGTTGAGGCATCATAAGCGTACGAGCGCTCATCCGATTGTTGAACCTCATTTTGGTCAGAAAGAGCTTTCCAACGGCTTTGATATACGGTACCGCATGATTGAGCCATGAATGCTAAAAAAATTACACCCAAACAACACCATATTAATTTTTTATCGATCATAATCTTAAGCTTCAAAATTTTGCTTTCCAAAATAAATAATAATACCGTTCAGAGTAAGGTGAAACCCCCTTTAATTTTGTTATAAAAAGTTAAAGGGGGTTTAAAGGTATTGTTTCTTGATATAGCTTATAAAAAAAATGTAATCAGTTTGACGCTTAGAGTGTGAATCACTTTGGCTAAACCCTTTCAGTTACCCTCCTATATTGATTCTTCACAGGACAGTATTTAATGACTCACTACAAACTTCTTAGTTATTTGCTCATTCCCGGTTTGCAGGTTTATCAGATATTGGCCTGCTGGTAAATCGCGAACCGTAGTGTACATCTGGTAATGTCCTTTATTGAAGGTCTTGTTTGCCAGTGTTTTTACCGTTCTCCCCTTCATGTCTTTTATTTCTAAAACAGCCCGGGAAGACTCTTCCATGTGGAAACTGATATTCAGGCGGTCTTTTGTCGGGACAGGATACAACTGAATTTGCTTTTGGGTTGTTTTATTGCTTTCAACCGCAGTTTGTATACCCGGCTCATACTGAATAATCACGCACCATTCGTTCAGCGTACCCTCATCGCTGTAACCATTGTCCTCCACCTGGAGGATCCAATCGCCAGCCATAGTCAGTCCGTCATGGACGCTTAAGGGTTCTTCCGGTTGATAATGGCCGGTGAAAGGAGCTGAACCGTTTTCTATACTTTGTTCAGCTTCATCATCAAAAATGGTGTTCAGATAATCGTCTCCGCTGCCACCATTTACTGCACTTAAAGTTACCGGATCTTCAGCCGGTCCTTCCATAACAAGTGTTAGATCCCCGTCATAAGTGTGGTTTAGGTGTACTTTTACGTCTACATCCAGAACCGTTCCCGATTGGTTTATTTCAATGGTATCGTACGTGGTTTCGTTATCTTCGATAGGTTTGGGTAAAGTGTTAGAGCACTGATTGGCGAAGTAGATTTCGTCGACCAAATAAGAAAACGTTTCATCCGGAGCTTCAGTGCCGGGCGGGTTGATTCCTCTGCCACCGCTGGGAAGAGTAGCTACAAAATCATCGTCTTCTCCCTGTACGGCAAAATAATACTCCACTTCCGAGCCCAGGCTTTGCCCGGGAATCAGGAAAGTGAGGGTGTCTTCATTGGTTTCAATAGGATTAAGGTGCTGATAATCGCCGTCATTTACTTTGTAGTAAAGCCTTGGAGCATCCTCCCCGGAGGCATAGGAATTGCTGCTGTCGGTAACCAGCACGGCTTCCCGGCCACCGGTTTCAGGACCCGAGGTGATAGGTTCATGCTGAAGGTTCACAAAATAATCCATAGCAAACGTCGTAATCCCTGCAAGCGCTCCGCGTGTGAGTTTTTCAAAGTACTCCATATTAAGGATATCCATATCATCATCTACGGTATGATAATAATTGTTGAAATCATCCATATCCTCAATCAGCAATAGGGCAGGGTAGCCTTCATTCCAAAACGAAGCATGATCGGAAGCGGTACTTGAGATATAGTTGGGTTCTATTTCGGGGGTGTACATATTCAATATATCTACAAAATCGCTGGTGAGTTCGTTGGAAAGAGAATTTGTAGAAATAGAGCATTTGAAATCCCCTTGCGATTCCCAGGCAATCATATCCAGGTTGATTACCCCTTTGATATCATCCCCGTTGGCAGCTGCTTCTTCAGCGTAATATTCACTTCCTACCAGACCTAGTTCCTCTTCATCCCACAGAGCGAAGATGATGGTATATTTGGTATCATATTCCGCCAGAATCCTGGCAGCTTCCAATGTACCTACTGTTCCGCTGGCATTGTCATCAGCCCCCGGAGCTACCGGACCGGAAGGCATATCATCGTAGTGCCCACATATGATATATTGTTGGTCGGGATACTCCGTGCCGGTTTTTTCGGCGATGACATTCTGGCCGTCATCCTCAAACTCATGATAGTATGGCTCATAACCATACTCCTCCAAACGCTCAAAAATCCATTGAGCTGCCATTTGGTTCCCTTCCTGGTAGGCATTGCGGGTTTGTATGGTATATTCCTCTCCGTCGATGATGGCCGGGACATTCCCTGTAAGCGGTTCTTCAAGCTCGGTAATTGTAGTTTCAGTAGTTTCACTGATGAGGTCTTCCACAAGCGGGCTGAAAGCCACCTGCGCGTTTGTCGGAAAACTTATCACAAGGAATAAGCTAAGTGTTAAAATAGTAGTTTTCATTAGTTTTATCATAGTCTTGCTTTTAATTTAATGTAAAGACAGATATTTTACTTATTTTGATGCATATTTATAAAAAATATACAGAAAATTGGGGTAAAGATATAATATCTTTGTTAACCTCTATATTCATATTTGAACTATTAAATAGCAATTTAAACTAAATTAGAACCTATTATGAGAAAAGTGACAATCTTGTTTCTGGCAATCATAGCACCTCTGATACAGCTATTTGCCGTAGACTTTGAGGAGCATTTTAAAGACAAAACCATGCGATTTGATTACCATCATACAGGGAATGCCGATGAAGAGCATTTCGCTTTTGATGAGATAGTATCAGACGGTAGCTGGGCTGGTCCCACTTCCCAACTGATTGATACCCTTCGCCTGGGGAAGTATTTCTTTGAGATAAAGGACCCGGGGACGGGAAGATTACTTTATTCACGCGGTTACTCCAGCATATATGGCGAATGGGAAACTACTCCCGATGCAAAAAAGAACTGGGGGGTCTACCATGAATCGCTGCGCTTTCCCTGGCCTAAGCATCCGGTCGATTTAATCATCTATAAACGCAATGCAAACCATAATTTTGAGCCGGTCTATAATTATCATATCAAAACAGACCATTATCGAATTAATCCGGCAAGCCGGGGGGACTACTATAATTCGTATCCGGTCGTGGAAAACGGTGATCCCCATAAAAATGTGGATATAGTCGTCCTTTCCGAAGGGTACACTAAAGAAGAGATGGATAAGTTTCGGAAAGACGCTGAAAAATTTGCCGAGGTCCTGCTCTCCCAAAAACCTTTCGCTTCAAGGAAAAAGGATTTTAATATCAGGGCCGTGGAAGTCCCTTCCCCTTCCAGTGGTTTGAACCATCCCCATCAGGATATCTACAGGCGTTCGGCATTGTCGGTGAGTTACGGAGCCTTTGATTCAGAGCGTTATGCTTTGGGATACAACAACAAAAAAATCCGAAACGCTGCCTCTACAGTGCCTTATGAGTTTACTGTGTTGATGATGAACGACAGTATCTATGGCGGGGGCGGAATTTATAACCTTTACATCACGGCTGCCGCCGATAATGCCTTCAGAGATTATTTATTCGTCCACGAATTCGGGCACCACTTTGCCGACCTGGCTGATGAGTATTATACATCAGCAACTTCTTACGAAATGAACAAGGATTTGAAAGAACCCTGGGAATTAAACGTTACAGCCAATCCCGATCCGGAAACCCTTAAGTGGAAAGAATTGGTGACAGAAGGAACGCCGATTCCCACTCCCTGGGGAAAAGAGAAATATGATAAGCATAGTATAAAGATTCAAAAGAAAAGGAATAAGCTGAGGAAACAGCATGCTTCTGAGCAGGTCATGGAAGAGTTGTTCAAAAAGCAGAAAAGGTGGGATGAAAATCACTTAAGCAATATGAAATATTCGGGACATGTGGGGGCCTTCGAAGGAGCTCAATACAAAGCGAAAGGAATGTACAGGAGCGAAGCCAACTGTCTCATGTTTACCCGTCATGATGAGTTTTGTGCGGCCTGCCGGCGGGCCATAAAGCTGGTGATTGATCAATATACCGAATGATATTTATGAAGTGGCTGGGGAAGTTTCCCTGCCACTCTTAATATAAAAGTTTGGCTGGAATGCAATTGCGTGATAAAGCATTGAAGTTGTGTAAAAAAATCCTCGGGAAGGTTTTGGAATAATCTTTTCGGGGATTTTTGGTGAATATTTTATTGTTTAATGGTTGTGGTGCTCCCTATGATGTGTCTTACCGCTTTCATAACCTCGTAGGCTGTCGTATCTGTTGACCTGCTGCGGGGTTAATATCTTCTTTTGTTTTAAATGGGTTCTCATATGTACATGCCTGATTTTTGCCCGGATAGAGCCTATTTCTGTTAGAAGGGAGTCCAGTACCGGATCGGTGATTTTTTCACGGGCAAACAAACGATCGAGATGTTTTTCTTTGGTAATTAGCTTTTTCCCCAGGGTTACGGCCTCTTGTTTCATAGCGTCGTAAAGCTTTTGAGTTTTTTCTTCCTGTTCCCGTGAAAGGGAGAGTTTTTCTGACAAATCCAAAACGTGTTTTGGTCCCGGATAATGATTAAGTTCTGCAGCTTTGGCAAACCCCATTCCTGCTCCATTTAAATAGCCTTCTGTTTCCGAAGAAGAAAGTGCCTTAATTTTTCTTTCTTCCTGTCCTGCATAGAAGGATGATTGGGCTAAAGTGCTCATCCCAAAGCTTAAGGCTAACGCTGCAAGAAGTGTTAGTTCTCTGATCATAATACCTTGTATTTTTGCTTTTATTTATACCCCTGTTAAGCGACAAGCTGCTGAATCAATTCATCAAATTCCCCGGGCGGTTGGTAGTTGAACCCTGCGTAGGAGGTTACTTTTACCTTGATATATTTGGGGACCTGATCACGGCTTTCCAATTCCAGGAGAATATTGCCATATTCCTGATTAAAGGGTGGTTCAAAACTGCTTATCAAAGGTTTCAGATAATGAATTTCCTTGCTGATAACACGGTCGTTATGTTCTTTATGTTCTTCAAAAGAATGGTAATGGCGATAGTTCAAATTTTTGGCATTCTCAAAAAAGTAATCCAGCAAGTAGGAATATTCGTAGTCTTCTATCTGATTATTGTGCTGGATGTAGAAACCGTTGAAGCCCTGCTGCGAATGGATTCCAAAGCAAAAAGTATCTTCTCCGTGTCGGCGGCATTGCTGATAGTGACCTCTTAAAAAATCAAGCAGTGTTTCCATTCTGTTGGAAAGCTTCCAATGATGATAATTTTTTTTGAATTCATTGGAACGTACCAAAGTGCCTGAATACAAAGGTATAATCCCTTCTTTGCGTAATTTTCTGTTGGGAAAAACCCGGTTTAATATGTCGTTGATTGATTTCATTTTTTACACAATTTAAGAAAATAAACAAACACCTGCAGCACTCTGTTTTAAAGCATATCTTAACAATGTGTTAAATTTTAAAACCTCATCAAAAATAGGTGTAGGGTTAACCTATAAAACTTTCATAATAATTTGTTCGGCCAATTCCTTATCCATGGCAGCCTGGGTGTTATCTATTTGCAAAATAAAAACCGGTGAGGTGCGCATAAGCTGAATGACACGACCCGGTACAATCCCCATAGCCAGAAATTTGTGAAGATGACTGTTATCATTGACCGCCAGACGTTTAACTACCCCTGAATCGCCTTTTGCCAGTTTATTAAGGGCAATTTCCTGGTAATCTTCCTTTTGTATTTGATACAAGTCGGCTTTTTTAAACATAATTCAAAATTATTTGGTAAAACACTTTTTTACTTGTTACTGCTTTCTTTTTCAAGAGCCTCGGTTTTCTTTTTTTTAGAAAACAGTTTTTTCAGTAATGTTAACGATTTGGCCTCCGGGAGGGACTCATAGCCACAATTCGGACATTTAACCAACTCGCAACTGGATAATGGACAACTCCCGCAGGCGCTAATTGCTTGTTCTTTTGAAAATTGCATGCCGCAAAAACTACATCGATACATTGTTCCTCCTTATAGATTAATACCAAACGTTTGTAAAGCGAGATGAAGCAGCCATCCTGTCGAAAATGCCAGGACCAGGACAAATACAAAGATTCCGGCTGCTGTTTTAGCGCCCCGTTCCTTAAACATGACCATCAGCTGAGCTATGCACGGCACGAACAGTGTAAGCACTACTGCCGAAATGGCCAGCTGGTTGGCATTGAGCAGTCCCTGAAGTTCATACAGCCCGGCAGCCCCGTAATCTCTCCTGAAAAATCCGAATAAGAAAGCTTTCGATGACTCTTCGGGAAGCCCGATAGCGCTCACCAGAGGTTCCAGGCCTTTCAGAATATGCGGAAACACACCGCTTATCTGAAGCAACCAGATGACCACACTGGCAATCAGGAAAAGCGGTAACACTTCTTTCAGGTACCATACGATGCGGGTATAGGTCTTACTAAATACATTGGAAGCTTTGGGCATGCGAAGGGGTGGCAATTCCATGAAAAACGTGGGCTTTTGGCCGGGCATGATTTTCGAGGCCAAAAAACCCACCAGCATAAAGTTGGCGATAATGACTACAACCCATACCAATAGAGCCATTGGTGCGGGCGCCAATAGGGCAAATATGACCCCCAACTGCGCCGAACAAGGAATAGCCAAAGCCAGCAGGATAGTGGCTATCATCCGCTCCCTTTTCGTTTCCTGCGTGCGGGTGACAATGGTAGCCATTGTATCGCAGCCAAGGCCCAAAACCATTGGAATCACAGCCCTGCCGCTTAGCCCGATTTTTTTGAAGACCCGGTCGATAAGCAGAGAGAGCCGGGGGAGGTATCCCGAATCTTCGATAACCGAAAAGGCCAGGAAAAAGGTTCCTACCACCGGCAGAATGATGGCTATGGAGTAGGTCAGACCCAGCGTCAGCAAGCCATATTCGCCGATAACCAGTTGCCGTAGGGCTTCGGAACTTGTTACGCTTTTAACGGCCGAAGCTATGGCCGGAATGATGTGTTCACCAAAGACAACTCCTTCGAGGTAGTCAACCAGCGTCCCGGCACCGAATACCCCCACAAATTTGTAGAGCACGAAGTAGAGTATGGCAAAAAGGATGGGGATACCGGTGACCGGCCAGGTCATCCAGTTGTTCAGGTATTCCCCGACTTTCAGGCGCTTGGTTTTTGTGACAGAGGTGACTTCCCGGGCAATACGTTCGGCCTTTTTATGAATCTCCAGCTTCATCCGATACACAAGAGGCTCATCAATAGCTTCCTGGGTTTCATCGGCAATGGATTGTATCGTATCGGAATTTTCTTCATTTTTTTTAATCTGCCCGACAGTGTCGCTGTCTTGCTGAAGCAGCAATTGCGCAATGGTTCGCTTATCCACCGGGTAGTCGGCTTGTAAAGCCTGTTGGATCTTTTCCAGTGCATTTTCAATAGTTGCTTCAAAAGGGATGACTTTCCGGTGGTTTTTGCGCCTAAAGTTCATAATGTGCAAAACCAATTCGTTAATCCCTTTTCCAGTCACAGCACTGGTTGGAATAACCGGGATACCCACTTTCTGAGAAAGGCCTTCGAAGTCGATGGCAATACCTTCGCGTTCAGCTTCATCTATCATATTCACCACCAGTATCACTTTCCTGCCGGTTTCGGAGAGTTCCATAGCCAAGGGAAGCATGCGCGTTAAGTTTTTGGCATCGACTACATGCAGAATAAATTCCGGCTGTTCGTACATCACCGCCATTTTAGCTACCCGCTCTTCTTCGGTAATCGGCAGGAAGGAATACATTCCCGGCAAATCACGGATTTCGTATTTTTCCTGATCGATGGTGATTTGACCTTTATCAATAGCTACGGTAGTTCCGGGATAGTTGGACACCGCCACCCGCGATCCGGTCAAGCGATTAAATAAGAGACTTTTTCCCACATTGGGCTGGCCGGTGAGGGCTATCCATTTATGCGCGGTAGCTATGCCGCTTTTAGTACCATGGCACGACCCTGAGGCGCTTTTTCTATCTTGTATGATGGGTTCTTCTTTCATAACTTCGTCTTTTTTAATTAAGTGACCAGTTAATCCTTACCAAGCCCGCCAGGGCATTATCATGTGCGGCCCGCATACCGGGATGGATAATGTATTGCAGATCGGGCTGTACGGTTAAGTGCCTGGTAAAAGGATATTTGTAGGTCAATTCAATAGCTGTTTCACATTCCTGATAATCATGGTTCCCTTCGCCTACCAACGCGTTATGGCAGGAGGCATAGGCCAGGGCCGCTCCCAGTTTATCTTTTGGGGTGATCAATCCCCAATAGTTTAAGCCATAGGCCACATAAAAATCATTAAGACCGGTTTTGGAAGGGGAGTAACCTGCCTGGAGGAGCGCTCCCAGACCATGTCTTTCTTCAAACGATTCGCCGACAATCATTTGGTCGACGATAACATAGAGCCCTCCCGAGCCGTTGCGGGTTTGCTGCGATACGGGCGTTTGAGGGAATTCTCCGCTGTGGTGGAATCCCCCGGCCTTGTATATGCCGGGCTTTGTTCCTATTTGACCGTGAAATTCAAACTCCGCGATATAAAACATCCCATTCTCAGCATTGAGGTTCAGATCGAGCCCGAAATTCGAATGAGTTATCTTTCCCGGACGCCCGTTGTAAATGGCTCCTTTCAGGAAAGTGCCTGAATCAAATTCGTAGCTGCCCACCAAACCCAGGGTAGTGCGAGGAAAAATGGAGACCGGGACATTCAGGGATGCCACGGGCATAATGCCGAAGGAGCTGTTGATGTACTCCCCGGCTAGCCGGCTGGTAAAAAACACTTCGTTAAGGTCGTGTTTACCGGCAAGAAGCGTGAAATCCCCCAGGCGATGTTGATACCAAAACTGGTATAAGTAAGTGTAGGTGCCATTTTCGATGTTTGATAATACCTGTATGTCGCCAAATAAACTTTCGGTTGGTTTTTGGCCGTAGGTGTTCTGAACGTGGATACGAAACGTTCCGTTTTCCCATAAATTCATTGACCGGGTAGACAGGGAAAAATCGAGATTGATCAATCCCAATTGAGCTTGCCCGGTTTTAATCCCTCCGCTGAGGTTCCCAACGGCGTCGTGTGTCAGGGAGACATTGATACTGTTACCCTTCGTCTGAGCTTGTAGTAATTCTGCCGATATCGTTGCTATGAATAATGTAATAATAGCGGTTACTATTTTAAATTGCTTTGCCATGGACATAATTTGTTTGTTTCAATGTATTTTGAAGCAAAGCTATTGTGAAACTACTAACAAGACATCACTACTTTTAGGTATTTTGGCGCATGTATTATTGAGTCCGGTCTAAAAAGCCTTGTAAAAAAGGGTTGAATACAGGATGTTTTACTGGTGCTGCTTATGATACCAAGCTAATCCAAGACGGATTTTATCATACGAAATTTCTTCATTAAGCCATGAGAAGAGGGCTTTCAAACCATTGTGTGTGCCAATTGTGTCGGCAGCTTTTTTTACACGGTTTAATTCTTCTTTAGAAATAAAATCCAATAAATTAATTTCCAGGCCTTTTTCATACAGATGAGCGATATGGGAGTTTACCGTGCCCGTATTGATTCCACGGGTTGCGGATATTTGCTCTTTGGTATAGCCTTTTCTCAGCAGATCATATGTGACCAGGTAAGTACTGCCTTTATCACCGGCAGTTATTTTAAATTCCATGATAGTGTTGAGGAAAGCCGGGCCATACTTTCGGGCTTTTTGTTCCCCCACACCGTCGATGGTCAACAGTTCGCTTTGATTATCAGGTCGCCGACCCGCCATTTGGTGGAGGGTAGCATCAGAAAAAACCACATAGGCCGGAACGTTGTCACGGCGAGCCATTTCCTGGCGCTTTTGCTTCAGTAGTTCAAAAAGCTCATCCTGCAGGCGCTCTTTTTTGGTTTTAGGTCTTTGTTTTTCCTTCTGATCGCGGTAATTCACCGGTCTGGTAAGTTTTACGGATTGATTTTCAAAAAGGACTTTTTTGCTTTGTGCGGTAAGCTTCAGCTTATGGTGGTCGTCATAGGCTATCTCCAGCAATCCCTGGTGTATCAACTGCATCAGGTAATCCTGCCAGTCCAGGTAGCTAATATCTGCCCCGGCTCCGAATGTTTTGATCTGATGATAGTTGTTGTCATAAATCTCTCTGCGGCGCGATCCCCTTAATATATCGACCAACATCCCTGCGGCCACTCCTTCTTTCAATCGTGCTACTGCTGAAAGAGCTTTCTGCGCCACCTTTGTTCCCTCAAAATATTTTGGAGGGTCCTGGCAAACGTCACAGTTACCGCAATTTTTGGGGTAATTTTCATTGAAATAACTTAACAGGACTTTGCGGCGGCAGGTTTTAGCTTCGGCATACTGTTGCATCCGCTCCAGCTTGGCCATTTTGATATCGCGGAATTCACTTTCCTGAATAAATCCCCGCAAAACCGCCACGTCATTATAACTATAAAAAAGAATGGTTTCACTGGCCAGCCCGTCTCTTCCCGCCCGGCCTATTTCCTGGTAATAACTTTCGATATTTTTGGGCAGGTTATAATGAATCACCCAGCGGACGTTACTCTTATCAATGCCCATACCGAAAGCGATAGTAGCACAAATTACAGGTATTTCATCTTTGAGAAAAGCTTCTTGTGTTGTGGAACGCTCTTCTGCACTCAGTCCGGCATGGTAATGAGCCGCTCTTATTCCCGCCTGGTTGAGTCGGCTTGCCAGACTCTCTGTGGTTTTCCGGCTTAGACAATATATGATTCCCGACTGATTAGGGCGGTTTTGCAGAAACCTGCGGATGTATTTGAAACGGTCAATAGCCGGTCGTACGTTGAAGCTGAGGTTGGGGCGGTCAAAAGAATCGATAAAAACTTCCGGGTCATTTAGCGTAAGCTGTTTAATTATATCTTTTCGTGTGATTTTATCTGCAGTAGCTGTTAAAGCAATAAGAGGAACATGGGCAAATTCCTGCTTTAGAGTTTTTAATTCGGTGTAGACGGGACGAAAGTCGTGGCCCCAGGTGGAGATACAATGGGCTTCATCGATGGCAAACAACTGAACGGGTATATGCTTAAGAAAATTAAGCATGTATGGATTGAGTAAACGTTCGGGAGAAAGGTAGAGCAATTTTAGTTTGTTGTCTTGTACTGACTGCTCTACTTTGTCTTGCTCCTTTGGAGTCAGTGAGCTATTCAGGAAGGCTGCCGGAATACCATTAAGCTTTAAAGCTTCTACCTGGTCTTTCATTAGGGAAATCAATGGTGATACCACAACGGTCAGTCCTTCGTTCATAAGAGCCGGTACCTGGTAGCAAACAGATTTGCCCCCGCCCGTAGGCATCACCACAAGCGTGTCTTTCTTTTCCTGCACGGCCTGGATGATTTCCGATTGCAAGGGACGAAACCGGTCATGACCAAAATATTTTTTAAGGATTTTTTGTGATGTGACTGATTGCTCCAATTTTTCCAGGGTTTGATATTATAAAATTCAGTTTTTTGTATTCCTCCTTTGC
This sequence comes from Bacteroidales bacterium, assembly GCA_021738485.1. Classification (GTDB taxonomy): domain Bacteria; phylum Bacteroidota; class Bacteroidia; order Bacteroidales; family JAIPAH01; genus JAIPAH01. The sequence goes on from JAIPBX010000045.1 coordinate 11,549, forward strand.
AGAAGGAATGTTTGGAAACAACAAAGAACCGGATTGTTTCTTTTTACAAAATTATCTATTAAAGGTAAGCAAAAAAATATTCTTTTATACTTTTTTTCGGTTGTATGTTTTATCTTTAACCCTTTGGCAGTTATTATAATTGAGGCCGGTCTAAAAAGCCTTCAAACTGTTGTTTTTTACCATTTTTACCCCCGATCCGCGTGAGGCGGTCAGGGGTAAAAATCAATAGTTTGAAAAAGTCCCCTTCAGGGGATTTAGGGATTATAAGGCTTTTTAAACTGAGCTCATAATTTCATAATCTGAAAACAAAATATATCACTTATGAAGAATACATCTTTGAAATTTAAACATTTACTTCTGATATCAGTAATTTTCGTTTTAATCCATTCATGTTCAACTGTGCCTTTCAGTGATCGACAGCAACTCATACTGTTACCTTCATCGCAGATGCTGTCCATGAGTTATACTCAATACGATAAGTTTCTCGACCAGCATCCGCCTGTGATGAATACACGTGATGCCCGAAAAGTTGAGAATGTAGGGAAAAAGATTGCGACATCAGTGGAGAGGTATATGGAGAAAAATGATATGAAAAACCGGCTAAAAGGTTTTAAATGGGAATTTAACCTGGTGAGCGATGATACGCCCAATGCCTGGTGCATGCCGGGCGGTAAAGTAGTGGTTTATAAAGGCATCCTTCCTTATACCAAAACAGAAGCCGGACTGGCTACGGTAATGAGTCACGAAATAGCTCATGCCATTGCGCGGCATGGAAATGAGCGGATGAGCCAGCAACTGCTGGTTCAGGCCGGAGGTATGGCTTTGAACGCCTACCTGGAGGAAAAGGAGGAGGAGAGTCGTGATATTTTTATGGCTGCATATGGTGTGGGTAGCACCGTGGGTGTGATGCTGCCCTATTCGCGGGCGCATGAAACAGAGGCTGATAAACTGGGATTGATTTTCATGGCCATGGCCGGGTACAACCCGGAAGAGGCAGTGAGTTTCTGGAAGAGGATGTCGCAAAGCGGAGGCCAGAAGCCCCCCGAATTTCTCAGCACCCACCCTTCGGATGAAACGCGGATCCAAAACCTCAGGAATTTCATCCCGGAGGCCAGGAAGTATGCGGATTAGTGGGTATTTAATTTGTTGTCAATATCATCCCACTCTACATAATTTTTTAGATTATTAGCGTATTTCGTCATTCTTTCACGTACTATATTTATATTCTCCTCAGGAATTTCCTGATTATTAGTCTCTTTTTTTGATGCGTAATCCAATAAATTGCGGATAGTGTCAATTAGTGCCTCATCTTCAACATGCCTGAACCGTTCAATGATTTCCGATTTTTTCGTTTCTATATTCATTGTAAATACTATTTAATGTGCTTCTTTGAGTATTGGTGACTTGGTGGCCTTCTTGAAGTACTACCAACAAGACACCAGAACACCAAGATAAGCTCAACGATTCGATGACTTCTCCTTCCAGATATCCGGACTTTGGCTCGTTCCAATAACAGCTAAAATTTCAATAGTGTTAGTTTGTTGGTTAATATAATAGTGTACCATATACGGAAAGTTGTGAACTATCAGGCAACGGATTGAATTATACCTGATTGCATAAATAAAAGGATTGGGAAGTAAAGAATCTATATCTTGAATTACAACATCTACAAATCTCTCGCCAAGTCCTTCCTGTTGATTTTCGTACCACTCGGCTATCCTTTGTATATCTTCAAAGGCCTCAGGCTCAATCCTTATTTTGAAATTATTCATCGCTTTTTCAATGATTCTTTGGCTTCATTCCAGTCCATAAGTCCGTCCGGGTTGCTTCTTACTTTATTGAAGCGTTCCATGACAATCTTTTTATGCTCTTCCGGAATTTCCTCATTCCCGCCTTCTTTCGTGGATGCGTAATCCAGAAGATTCCGGATGGTATCAATCAATGCCTCATCCTCTATCTGTTTGAACCGTTCAATGATTTCCGATTTTTTCGTCTCGATATTCATGATAATGACTTTTTAATCTTCAACAAAAATAGCTTTCCTTTTGAAAAAAAGCAATCTACAATAGACCTGCATAATCAAAGCGAACTTACCACGGATTATGCGGTTTGTTTATTCGACGATAAGTTTCCGGGTAACCTTTCCTTTTCCGTTATTCAGTTCATAGAAATACATGCCTGGCGTGAGCCCTGAAACATTTAAAGTAAAAGTATGCCTTTCGCCGCCCTGTATTTCAATTTCCCTGGTTTTGACGACCGCTCCGGCCAAATCATAAAGTTTCAGAGACACATTGGCTGCTTCATCAGAAAAGAAGGAGATATTGACTTTTTCCTTTGTGGGATTGGGGTAGCTCTTGACATTTTGTATTGACTGCCGGGTGAAGTCTTCAACGCCTACCCCTTTTCGGGTCATCACAAAATCCGTCAGATGCAGCACATCCATATTTTCCGAGTTGTGATGTATAGCGATATACACACTCGTGTCATTATATTCGGAGGGGAGCTCCACCTGCTGCGGGGGATTTTGAAACCGTCTGTTGGTATCGATATCCTCCGAACTTTGCTGATACAAATCCTCTAAAGTGTATACCGGTTCATTGGTAAAATCGGCCGAATCCATACCTTCGGTGTTGATAATCACTTCATACCCGTTTCGAAATTGCGGGTTGAAATAGTCTTTCCACGACAGGGTGGCACCTCCTGAAGGGATGGTAAGCGGCCCAAAAGTAATCCAGTCGTTAGCTTGCCCGGCCGGATCGAACCATGAAGTAGCCTCTACCCAGCTCAAGGTATCGCCGGGGGCAATTTCCCAATAATAAAATTGCCATTTCGAGTCTTCATAATAATTATTCGTATGTGGTTCCAGGCTGTCAAGATCAAAAAATTTCATTTCAAAATCAGGAAAATCAAAATCATTTACGAAATAATAATATCCGTCGAAGTGAAAAAGAGTATCTCCTGTATCTCTCGAATCAAAAGATTTCATTTGAGGAGCTCCTGTGCGTTTTTCCGCTTGAGAAAGTTGTTGGGGGTTGTGCTGGGCCTGACTCCAGCCGGTCAAAACCAAAATTATTGTAAGGGTATGTAATATTTTTTTCATAAGCTTCATTTTTATTCATTTTAGAAATCAACTTCTGTGCCAACAATTATTTAAATTCAGTAAAGATTTTCTCTTGCAGAACTGTAAAGGTTGCTTTTACTATAACTTATGATTATTTTACAAACAAAATCATGGAGATGTATAAAGTATTATTAGTAATTGTATTAACAGGATTATTTTGTAATACACAGAGTCAGATTAATAAAAAAGAAAACAAGATGATGACAAGAGAACCCATAGCAGCAGGTAAGTTTTATACGGCCGATTCAGCTAAGCTTCAAAGTGAGGTAGCAGAATATCTGGACAATGCGAAATCCACTGTTTCAAAGAATCCGGCAGCCATTATTGTTCCTCATGCAGGATATCCCTTTTCAGGACCTGTCGCGGCGGAGTCTTTCCATAGTATTGATCCGGAGGCTGAATATGAAAACATATTCCTTATAGGCTCAAGTCACCGGGGGCATTACGGAAAAGCTTCCATTTATACGGAAGGTAACTATGAAACCCCATTAGGTGAGGTAAAGGTGAATTTGAAGCTGGCAAAAAGACTGGTTGAAGAAAATGATATTTTTGATTACGTGCCCCAGGCCCATACCATGGAGCACAGCCTGGAAGTTCAGCTTCCTTTTATTCAATATCATTTCAAAAAAGATATTCCGATTGTTCCGATAGTACTGGGGGTGTCCGACAGGGAGCAATGTAAGGAGATTGCCCGTATCCTGGAGCCTTTTTTTAATGAAAACAACCTTTTTGTTGTCAGTACGGATTTTTCTCACTTCCCGCCTTATGATCCTGCCGTTGAGGTGGACAACAATTCGGCGGATGCCATCATTACCAATAACCCGGATAACCTCGAGCAGGCGATGAAGGAAAATGAGAAGAAGAACATCAGTAACCTGGCCACCAGCATTTGTGGATGGACTTCTGTCATGACCCTGCTGGAAATTACAAAAGATAAGGATATTGATGTTAAAAAGCTAAAATACCGGAATTCAGGAGATACCCGCTTTATGGGGAAAGATGAAGTGGTGGGCTACTGGGCTATCCTTTTTGAGCGCCCGGATAAAGATAGAACCCAACAATCTTCTGAAAAGGAAGAGTTTTCCCTTTCGGGGAAAGAAAAAAAGAATTTGATTGATATAGCAAGGACCACCCTTGAATCTTATCTGGCAGGAAATGGTATGCCTGAGATTTCGGAGAATTTAATTACATCAAACTTACAAACTGAGTGCGGGGCTTTCGTGACGCTTAATGAAGACGGCCAGCTGCGCGGCTGCATAGGTTCGTTTGAGGCAGATAAGCCGCTCTACAAGGTGGTGCAGGAAATGGCGGTGGCGGCAGCCGTGGATGATGTGCGTTTTCCAACAGTAAAGGAAAAGGAGCTTAAAGATATTGATATAGAAATATCGGTCCTTACCCCGATGAAAAGGATAAGTTCCATTGATGAATTTGAGCTCGGTAAGCACGGGATTTATATTAAGAAGGATAACCACAGTGGCACCTTTTTACCCCAGGTAGCCGAAAAAACAAACTGGACCAAAGAAGAATTCCTGGGGCATTGTGCCCGCGATAAGGCCCGCATTGGCTGGGAAGGCTGGAAAGATGCAGAGCTGTATGTATATGAGGCCATTGTGTTCAATGAGCAAGACTTTGTAAATCTATGAATCAACCTTATCACCTGGTGCAGATTATAGTAGCCTCTGTGCTGCTGTATCTGTTAACCTACGGATTATATAAGCTTAAGGTATTCAGCAGGCCAACACACCGGAAGATTTGGAACACCTTGCTGCTGATAGCTTTTGTTATAGCAGGGATTTTGGGTTTGTTGCTGACATTCCAGGTCAATTACAAGTGGGAACTCAGCTGGCTGGATGCTTACAACACGCTACACGTGGATGCAGGTGTTGCCCTGGTGCTTATCGGGTTTCTTCACCTGTCGTGGCATCTGGATTACTACGGCCGGCTATTCAGGAAAAACAACAAAAAACTTTACGAACCTGCAACTTCAGGCACCACCTATTACCTGAATGACAAATCGCTTCGCCACCTTCTCATTTACCTGGGCCTGGCAGGGCTGCTTTCCCAAATCATCCTCATCCGCGAATTTCTGCTCATCTTCAACGGCAATGAGCTCGTCATCAGTCTAATCCTCTTCTTCTGGATGTTGCTGACAGCCGGGGGAGCCGTCCTGGGCCGTTACTCAGTAAAGTTCAGAAGCGACCGCCCTTTATTGATTTTAACCTCACTCACCGGAATCATTCCACTACTTACGGCTTTTATGATCAATATCGCCAAAAACCTCGCTTTTCCGCCGGGGGTTATGATTGGCGTAACAGACATGGCTCTGATGGTTCTGGTGTTGTTGCTGCCGTTTTGCCTGCTGTCGGGCTACATGTTTTCTTTTCTGGCGTGGCGCTTTTCAGATATCAGGCAGCAAAACCATACAGGTAAAGCTTACGCCTATGAATCTGTCGGAAGTATCGCAGGAGGCGTTTTGGTGAATTTTATCCTGGTTTATCTTTTCAATTCGTTTTTCATCCTGCTTTTGCTATCGTTTCTCTCCCTGGCATTGGCAGGCTGGGTGGCCCGAAAAAGTGGGTTACAGAAAGCCGTCTATCCGTTTTGGGTCGCCGCGGTGGTCATCCTGGTGGCAGGGATTAGCTTAAATATGGAAAAATACGCCCGCAGCTTTCTGTTTCAAAACCAGGAAATTGTCAAAATGAAGGATACACCGCACGGACACATCACGATCACTAAAAAACACGAACAACGGAATTTCTTTCTAAATAACCGATTTTTGTTTGATAACAAAAATATCGTACCCCGTGAAGAGGCCGTCCACTATCCCATGAGCCAGCCCGATTCGGTAGATGATGTGCTATTAGTTTCGGGCGGAGTTTCGGGGATGCTTGAAGAGCTGCTGAAATACCCTGTCGATCAAATCGACTATGTGGAATACAACCCCTACATCGTCAAACTGGCCGGTGATTTCAGCAAAGGACTGGAAAGCAACAAAATAAAGGTTTTCAACAAAGACCCCAGGCAGTTTATCCGGGAGAGCCAAAAAAAGTACGATGCCATTATCCTGAATGTCCCGGCTCCTTCCACGCTCCAGGCTAACCGTTATTACACCCGGAGTTTTTTTAAGGATGCAAAATCCGTCCTAAGCCCGGAAGGGATTTTATCTTTTACGCTGCTTCCCTATTCCAATTACCTCGAAGAGGAGAAGGCCGGCGTCCTTTCAACGGTATACAGCAGCGCCAAAGAATATTTTCCTCACATCCGCCTCATACCGGGCGAAAAGCATTACTTTCTGTGTTCTGAGAAAGAATACAGCAAGCCGGTAACATGGCAGATTCAGAAAAAAGGAATTCACACCCAATATGTGAATCGCAACTACCTCAACGACATGCAGCTTAAGATGCGGGGTGATTTGGTCATGAAAAAACTGGATAAAGACGCCAGACCCAACCGGGATTTCAAACCCGTGGCTTTTTTCCGGCATATCCAGTGGTGGATGGGGATGTTTCAGCAGGACCCCTGGCTGATAGGTGGAATCGTTCTTGCCGTAGGAGTACTACTGATAATGCTGATGAAACCCCTTTCTTCAGGACTTTTTGCGGCGGGTTTTACGAGCACCACCGCCGAAGTCATGCTGATATTTGCCTTTCAAATTCTTTATGGCAACATTTATCACCTTACCGGGATTATTTTCACGGTTTTCATGGCCGGGTTGTTCGGGGGCGCCTGGTTTGCCGGAAAGATAATTCCCACACCCGACAAGTCAAAGGTAATCCGGATTCAGCTCCTGCTGGCTCTGTTGGCTATTGCCATTCCGGTCATCGCAGGAGGCATCACCGGCTGGCCGGCGATGCCGGTCTATATTTTGTTGCTGGGATTTGCTTTGCTGGCTGGATTGCTGACCGGTCTGCAGTTTTCTACAGTGTCAAAAGTAGATAAGCGCTCCTATGCCGTGCTTTCTTCGTCGGTCTATTCAGCCGATTTGGCCGGCGCTGCCCTCGGGGCCCTGCTGGTTGGGGTTTTTCTTATCCCCAACCTGGGGATGATTATGACAGGTGGCATTATAGCGCTGTTGAATGTGGGAGCGGGAATCGTTATTTTTGTGAATAGAAAGATTTCTTGAAAGGAGGAACTAATGAGTCAAACGTTTAGTAAAAGAGATTTTTTAAAATATACTTCGGCAGGTTTCCTGGGCGCTATGGCTTTCTCAGCCTGTCCAATGGCCGTGCGGGGAGCCTTGCCTTCCGACGAAGTAAAGCCGAAACACAAGCGAGAGGCCCTGTTTTACATCAAAACCCCGAAAGGCATCCGCTGTGAGATATGCCCCAACAAGTGTACTCTTAAAGAGGGAGAAGTGAGCGATTGCCACAACCATGTGGCCGAAGGCGATAAGCTTTACACGTTAGCATACGGAAATCCCGCCGCCGTTCATCTGGATCCGATAGAGAAAAAGCCTTTATATCACTTTCTGCCCGCCAGCACGGCTTTTTCGATAGCTACCGCCGGGTGTAATCTTTCCTGCATGAACTGCCAGAATTATCAAATCTCTCAGAAAGGGCCACGCGAGACGGATAACAAAGATTTACTGCCTGATAAAGTGATTGATACAGCCATTCACTATGACAGCAAGGTGATAGCCTACACCTATACCGAGCCCATTACTTTTTACGAATACACATACGATACTTCAAAACTGGCACATCAACAGGGCATGAAGAACGTAATGATTACAGCGGGATACATCCGGCCCGAGCCGCTTAAAAAACTAACTAAAGTCATCGATGCGGCCAATGTAGATCTGAAATCTTTCAGTGATGACATTTATCTGAAGCTTAATGCCGGTGAGCTGCAACCGGTGCTTGACACCCTTAAGATGATGAAAGATAAAGGCGTTTGGGTGGAGATTACCAACCTCATCGTCCCGCAGTGGACCGATGACCTGGACATGATCAAACGCATGTGTAACTGGCTGGCCGAAAACGGGTTTGAAGACAATCCGCTACACTTCAGCCGGTTTTACCCGACCTACAAGCTCACTCAGCTTCAGCCTACCTCCGAATATACATTAAAGGAAGCTCAAAAAATTGCCAAAAAAGAAGGATTAAAGCATGTGTATATCGGTAATGTACCCGGTGCTGACTCGGATGATACCATTTGTCCTGATTGCAAAGAAGTGCTTATTGAAAGGAAAGGTTTCCGGGTGACTGAAAATCACATCAAAAATGGAAAATGTAAGTATTGTGATACTAGTATTAGTGGCGTTTGGAGTTGATATGGAATACGAAAAGGAAATCCTATGAATAGAGCAAAATATTTTACGAAAAAGGAAGCGGATGTGGTGCAATGCCACCTTTGTCCTATAGCTTGCGTCCTGGATAACGGTGAGGTAGGCGATTGCCGCGTGAGAGTGAATAAAGACGGGGAGATGTATACCAAAGCCTATGGGAATCCGGTGGCGGCTCATGTAGACCCGATCGAAAAAAAGCCGCTGTTTCATTTTTACCCGGGAGCAAGAGCCTTTTCTATTGGAACCGCCGGCTGCAACCTGCACTGCCTTAACTGTCAGAATGCGGAAATCTCCCAGTGCAGTCCCGACCGGATAAGAAATATCAGTCTTTCCCCGCAGGAGGTCGTTGACACAACGCTGGATTATAACGGTCACATCATTGCCTACACCTACACTGAGCCCACTGTGTTTTACGAATACATGTACGATAGTTCGGTTTTGGCGCATGAGAGAGGGCTGAAAAATGTGATGATTACGGCCGGATACATCAATCCGAGGCCTTTGCGGGATTTGGCTCCTTACATGGATGCCGCCAATATCGACCTGAAATCCTTTGATAAAGATATATACCGGACAATCAATAAGGTAGAACTGAAACCGGTACTCAAAACATTACAGGTTCTTAAAGAAGAGGGTGTTTGGGTAGAGATTACCAACCTCGTTATTCCCGGCTGGACAGACAATATGGATACAATTCAAAAAATGTGTGACTGGCTTGTAACAAATGGCTTTGAGGATGCTCCCCTGCACTTCAGTCGCTTTCACCCCACGTATAAGCTTATGGATGCGCCGCCGACACCTTTCAAAACACTCAAACAGGCTAAACAAATTGCTTTAGATGCCGGTATCAGACATGTCTTTATTGGCAACGTCCCTGGCACGGAGGATGAGCATACTTTCTGCCCTGAATGCGGAAAAAAGCTGATTAATCGCCATGGTTTCGGTACCTCAAGTATAAAAATAACCAACGGAAAATGCGATTATTGTGGAGCGGAGATTCCAGGGGTATGGGGTGATTGAAGGTTATGGAGGCATCTTTTCACGCAGAGGACGCAGAGTAATAGAATTTGAAATAATCCTAAAGGAATAACTTTACATCATATTCAAAACCTATGAACAGTTTATTTTTTCCTGCTTTTATATTCTTTTTCAAGATAAAGCCTGAAAATCTCATTTGTCGTAATAAACTGGTCAATACCTTTTTTCTTAAGTCCGGCGATAAGCTTATTGTCTCCGGTCCAAAGTTTACAATTAAACTGAATACTCAGTGCAATGTATAAAGTATCTTTGGGATCAATATCCATAGTTAAATGATATGCTTTTTGAAGTATTTTATCCTCTATTAAATTTTGATTGATAAATTTCAGTTTTGTTTTAATTAAAGAATATATGAGTGAATAATCCTGATATTCTAATCCACTAATTTTCAGTATTTTGTTTTCATGATTTTTGATTTCTTCAAAAAGCAGGTCTGATGACAGGAAAGTAAAGTATTTCGAACCATTTAATATGATTTGACCTATGTTACTGTTTGGATTGAGTATGGCACTAAATACAGTATTGGAGTCAATAACGAAATGCATCACAAACTATAGTTTTCTTGTGTTTTTAATCTTCTCCCAAATGGATTTATCAACTTCTTCTGAAAGCTTGTCGATGTCACTTTGTTTCGCTTTGGATTTGGACACCAATTCTTTGTATTCCAGATAGTCTATCAAATCCTGAAGATCAGACATATTGGTATCCGGTGAAAGCCTGACTAATATTTCGTTATCTTTTCTTTCAATAATCATAAGTCACTTTTTAACAAAGATAATAATTCTCCTTGTGTTTTTCAGTTGGATAGGGTAAGGAGCATTTACTCTTTCGAAAATTTTACGGTAAACTTATGATACCTTTTTTTTCACGCAGAGATCGCAGAGACAAGAATACGCAGAGGACGCGGAGTAAGAAATTTTGAATTTGAAGCTATTAATCAGCGGATTAACGTGAAATAATAGCTAAGAAATAAAGATAAACCGCCAATTTTTATTAAAATTTTGACGGTCGATTGTCAAAATTTATATGAATTTTGTTGGTCAGGTGTCAATTTTTTGATTAATATTGTGTAGGAAGACAAAGATTTACTTTTTATTGAAGCAAATGATGAAATACATTCAGAGATATATTCAAAATGATATAGCAGAATCACTGACTCCTAATCGGGTAATCATGTTATTGGGGGCAAGAAGAACCGGAAAAACAGAATTGCTTAAAAATATTTCTAAAAGTAGAGACGAAAATCAACTTTTTCTGAATGGTGAAGATATAACAGTGCAGGATATGTTCCTGCCCATGACCATTGAGAATTACCGGGTGACCTTCGGCGATGTTGAACTTCTTATAATTGATGAAGCTCAAAAAATCCCGGAAGTGGGAAAAAAATTAAAATTGCTGGTGGATAATATTGATGGAGTTAAGGTACTGGTTACCGGTTCTTCGGCCTTCGATGTGGAATACCGCATGGGAGAACCGCTTACCGGACGTAAAAAGACTTTCTACTTGTACCCTTTTTCGCAATTGGAATACACCCATGTGGAAAATATTCTGGAAACAAAAAGCAGACTGCCTTTAAGATTAATCTATGGCAGCTATCCGGAATTATATCACCTGGAAAACAAAAAGCAAAAAGAAGCTTATTTATATGAAATAACTAAATCATACCTTTTTAAGGACATACTTGAACTGGATGGGATAAAAAATGCAGACAAAATCCGAAACCTGCTCAGGTTGATTGCTTTTCAGATAGGCCATGAGGTATCTTTACACGAGTTGGCTCAAAATCTGGAAATGCACAAGGAAACCATCGCCCGGTATTTAGCTTTGTTAAGCAAAGTGTTTGTTATTTACAAAGTTGATGGTTTCAGCAGAAACCTCAGAAGTGAAATATCCAAAAAAAGTCGATGGTATTTCTACGACAACGGCATTAGAAACGTTTTGATAAACAATCTCAATGATCTTGAGATACGCGATGATCATGGACAGCTATGGGAGAACTACCTTATTTCGGAACGTATTAAATATCAATCGTACAGGCAAATTTATGCATCAAATTTTTTCTGGCGAACTTATCAGCAGCAAGAGATAGACTGGATTGAGGAAAGAGGAGGCAGACTGCACGCCTACGAGATAAAATGGAATCGCAAAAAAAAGGTGAAAGAACCTGCGGCTTTCAGAAAAGCCTATCCGAAATCGGATTTTCACGTTATAACGACTGAAAACTATTTGCAATGGATAGGAAAATAAAAATGTGAGTAAGGGTAAAAGACTAATTTACAAATAATTGATTTAAAAAACAGGACAATGAATAGAAAATCACGAGTTATTGATCTTCGTGTTTTTTATCCTAATTTTACCCAAATTCAGATAGAAAAATGAAAAGCATAAACGACATCAAACTGAAGGATTTAACCACAGGGAAATCCTTTTATCCGTCTCCTGAACGGTGGGAAGACCAGGTTTTGTATTTCCTGATGCTGGACCGGTTTTCGGATGGAAAGGAGAATGGCTACAGGGATAATGCGGGGGAAGTAGTGGAAAACGGTCAAACCCCAAAATACAATCCCTCTGAAGATTATCGTGACAAGGGAACGGAAGAATGGGAAAAAGCCGGTCTTCACTGGAACGGCGGCAACCTCAAGGCCCTGGAAAGCAAGCTGGGCTACCTGAAGCGCATGGGAGTCACCGCTATTTGGATTAGCCCGGTATTGAAACAAGTGGCCTTTGAGGAGACTTATCACGGATACGGAACACAGAACTTCCTGGACATTGACCCGCATTTTGGTACGAAAGAGGATTTTGTGAGGCTGGTTAAAACCGCTCACGAGATGGGGCTGTACGTCATCCTGGACATTATTGTCAATCACTCAGGCAATGTCTTTTCCTACCGCAAAAAAAATCCCAAATGGCGCAAAGTACTACCCCATAAAATGATAGGCTTTAACGATAGGAGCGGCAAGCCAACCATCCCGACTTATTCAAAGCCTCCCC
>JAIPBX010000156.1 GCA_021738485.1 Bacteroidales bacterium
TCTTCTCCTGCCAGGTGATCTTTGGAAACCTCGCCCATCACATAGGGAATCAGGGAAACATGCATTTTGGGATCCGGAGGGGCTTCTTCAAAGATAAGCGTTCCTGTAAAGGCGAGGCTTGCGGTTGGGAATTGGCGGGGAACCGGTGCCCAGCTCGACTTTTCATTTTCCTTTAAATCCAGTCTTGAGAAATTGATGCCCCACTGCTTGACACCTTCCTGATACTGCAGATTCTTGAAAGGTATGGCCATCTCGATGGTCCAGTAATCCTCGTATTCTATAACCTCCATTTTCCACTTGCAATCCCAGGATAGGGACACATCCCCTCCTTCTGATTGCAAACCGTCCCATTTGGCGCCTCCGGCAGAAGCTCCAAAAGAAAAACCATTGGTCTGATCATTATAGGTGTCCATGAAGATGAGGACATTGTCGTTTTTGCCGAACTCAAAATCATTCCGCAACGATTCCACCACATTATCTCCCGGCATGCTTTCAAAACATTTGACCCCAAAATAGATGTTTTCATCATCATATGTCAGCCCGACGGTGGTTTTGGCATTTGCATAACCTGTATCGATGGGCAGCACACGATGAAATTCATCGGCCACCTCAGATTCCTGCCATGCAGATTCATCCAGTCTGCCGTCAATGGTAATATTCTCACTGGTTTTTTTTATCCGGATCTGGTGCGTTCGACGGTTATTGCTCATTTCATTGGCAGTTTGCGCCTGCGCCGTCATCTGAGTTGTAATACACGCCAGTAGAAATAAAAAAATCATTCGAGTGTTCATACATAATAAGTTTTGGAAGTATCCACGCAAATATCGGCCGGATACTTGATTAAATCAAAATTATAGATATAATGTAAACAATTGCCAGGGGCCAAATTTGAGAAATTTTGGATAAAAATGTGCCATGCCGGGGGAACTTTTGTTACCATCATTCCCCCTAAAGTGAGGTAAAGGTTTAATATCAAGAGATTGGAGAAACGATGCATTCCGAATTTCCCGCAAAACGAGCTGTTTTTGCTACAACTATTCCCTGGTTACGATCCATATTTCTTAGCAGAAGGGTTGCAAATCATTATATAAAGTTTTATTTTTAACAAACCTCAAAAACCATTAAACGGCTATGAAAACACGCTCATTCATTTCTCCGCTACAACTTATTTTTTTGGCGGTCATTACAGGCTGCCTTGTCATTTCATGCAGCAAACAAAAAGCAACTTATCAGCCAACCTGGGAATCGCTCGAACAACATGAAGTACCTGATTGGTATGACGACGCCAAATTCGGAATTTTTATTCACTGGGGTGTGTATTCTGTTCCTGCCTGGGCACCGGTAGGAGGTGAATCATCTTCCAGCCAGTATTCCGAATGGTACCCTTTTCACATGTATGTTGAAGGAGACACTACCTACGCGTATCACCGGCAACATTACGGAAAACTGTCGGAATTCGGCTACAAGAATTTTATCGCCAAATTTACTGCTGAAAAGTGGGACCCCGACAGGTGGGCAAAACTATTCAATGAAGCTGGAGCCAAATACGTGGTTCCGGTAGGAGAGCATCATGACGGTTTCCCCATGTGGGATAGTGAGCTTACTGAATGGGATGCCAAAGACAAAGGGCCGAAGCGGGATATCATAGGAGAGCTTGCAAAAGCTGTCAGGGAAAGGGATATGAAGTATGCCCCTTCTTATCACCGGATGATGAATTATTACGACCCCCGTTTCGAAGACGGGCATTTTAACAACCCCCATTATTCAGAAGAAGGCCCGGACAGCATATTCGTAAAAAACTGGAAGAAAAGATGGGAAGAACTTCAGGACAAGTACAAACCTGCCATTATGTGGCTGGATGGCGACTGGATGGCTCCTGTGGAAGTATGGGGCACGAAGCAGATAGTAGCCGATTACTATAATGTAGCCCAAAGCTGGGACAAAGAAGTATTGGTTAATGACCGGCTGGGTGAAGTCAGAGGAGAACGGGGCGATTTCTATACCACGGAATATGAATATGGCATTCAGACGGACACCCTGATTGAACACAAGTGGGAATCCTGCCGGGGTATCGGCGGATCTTTCGGGTATAACCGGAATGAAGGCCCTGATGATTATATGTCGGTTAATGCCTTGGTGGACATGCTGGTGGACATTGTAAGCAAAAACGGAAACCTTCTGCTCAATATCGGACCGAAAGCGGACGGTACCATTCCTGACATTCAAAAGGAGCGACTTCGTGGTATTGGAAAATGGCTACAGATCAACGGAGAGGCCATTTACGGAACAGACTACTGGAAAACCTACGGTGAAGACAACCTTCGTTTCACCAGGAAAGAGGATCATACCCTATATGCCATTGCGCTGGAGTGGCCCGGTGATCAGATAACCATTCAGTCCCTCGATGAACAAGCAGAGAAGCGGATCCAATCGGTATCCATGCTGGGTGTAAATGGAGAGCTGGATTGGAGTATCTCGGAAGAAGGCCTTATCATTAAGACACCCTCCGGGAAGCCTTGCAATCATGCTTATTCCTTCAAAATCAGTTTAAAAGAGTGAATATAAAATCGGATGACGTAAACCATTAATAAAAACCAATAACCGCTTAAAATTTACCGTACAGGGAATATTCCTCGGTATTACAATAAAGGGAAGAATAAAAACAGTATCCGTTCCGGTTGGTTTCCAGTTTTCTCTGGAGATGGAGCACCGGCGCTCCTTCAGCTATTTGGAGATACCGGGCCACTTTTTCTTTAGCAGGAATTGCCCGTATACGTTGGTCCCCGCCAATCACATCGATCTTATAATTTTTCCGCAACACTTCAAAAAGCGACTTATTTTCCATTTTCCTTGAAGTAAAGCGGGGCAGATTGATATTGGGAAGATAATTGATGTCATAGAAAACAGGAACCTCTTTTACCAGCCGTAAGCGTTCCAGGCGAATACATCCCGACTCCTTTTCCCTATTGGAAAGCTTATAAAAGAAGGGCTCTTCCCATTGTTCCAAAGTAGGCGGGGTAAGGATCTTTGTCTGTAAATTATGTCTGCCTACTGCCGAGGTAGTGCCTACTATTGACAAAATTCCAATGGCCTTGGGATCCTTTCTTGAAACAATACTTCCTTTTCCCCTGTGTTTTTTAATATATCCGTCCTTAACCAAAGCATCCAAAGCTTGACGAACGGTTGGCCTTGCTAAATTATGCAATTTACATAACTCATTCTCGCTTGGTAAAAAGTCTCCCTCCTGATATACACCTTCCTCAATATGACGACGAAGCATTTCGTAGATCTTTCTGTATCGGGGAATATGAAGTTCATCCATACGCATCAATAAACTGTTTTTGGGGGGATTGGGAATTCCATTTCCATTGTGTTAACCCCAATGTTCCATAAATAATGTTGACATGGGCGAACAACAAAATGATTTATGAATCATACCACTCCTAATATATAATAAAAATAACAATTTTGATTTGGCATACCCAATATTACTTAATCTTGTATATACAAGTCATATAAAAATTTTTATAAAATCAAACATAGTTATTTGAATTTTCAAAAATATAATTATTTTTGGTAAACAAAGGCAATGAAGCTTGTATTTACAAGTAAAATTTACACTTCAAACCACAGGCATATATGGCAACACCAATCATGATGCCCAAACAGGGGCAGTCCGTTGAAAGCTGTATTCTCACCGAATGGCATAAGCAAAAAGGTGAATACGTGAACAAAGGCGAAATTCTTTTCACTTATGAAACCGATAAGGCTTCGTTTGAATACGAAGCCGAAGCAGAGGGCACGCTTCTGGAGATGTTCTTTGAGGAGGGCGATGAAGTTCCTGTGCTCACCAATATAGCTGTTATAGGAGAACAAGGGGAAGCGGTAGATGAATTCAACCCTCACGTAGGCGTACAATCCGGCAAAAAACAAACCGAGGCGTCAACTCCGGAAGAAGATAAACAGGAGAAAGCCAAAGAGACACCTTCCTATGAAACTACGGCAACCCCTGAAACAGAAAAACAAAAAATACAGGGAAAGACCGCCATATCCCCCAGAGCCAAAAAACTGGCCGAACAACACAAAGTACTCTATAAGAACCTGAAAGGATCCGGACCCAATGGACGGATTATAGAACGGGATATCCAGCAGGCTATCCAGGCAGGACAGAAAGCCACTTCCCTGGCCTATAAAATGAGTGAAGAATCAGGAGCAGTCGCTCCTTCTGAAGGGACAGGTGTCGGAAGCAGAGTGACCGACAAGGACCTTACCGACAGGATATACCAGGAAGATTATGAAGTCAAAAAACTTTCCAATGTAAGGAAGATCATCGCTTCCAGCATGCATGCCTCCCTGCAGAATGCAGCTCAGCTTACCCACCATACCAGTGCAGATGCCCGGAATATCCTGCAGTTGAGAAAAACCGTGAAGGCTGAAAAAGAAAAGGGCATGATATCCAATATTACATTGAATGATATGGTTTGTTCTGCAGTAATAAAAGCACTGAAGAAACATCCCGATGCCAATGCTCATTTTGGCCAGGATCACATCAAAATCTTCAACAAAGTCCACCTGGGATTTGCTGTTGACACAAACCGCGGTCTGATGGTTCCGGTCGTCAGAAATGCCGACGACCTTACGCTGGAAAGCTTATCGAATCAGATGAAAGCCCTTTCCGACCAATGTAAACAGGGAGATATCGATCCCGAACTGATTGCCAGCGAGGCGGCTTCCTTTACAGTATCCAATCTCGGAGCCTATGGCGTGGAAATGTTTACCCCCATCCTGAATCTTCCCCAGGTAGGTGTCCTGGGAGTTAATGCCATCGTAAACCGACCGGCTGATCTGGGCAATGGTGTATTTGGTTTTGTACCCTATATCGGATTGTCACTCACTTATGACCACAGAGCCATTGACGGAGGACCCGCATCATTGTTCCTGAAAACCATAAGGGAAGAAATAGAACAGTTTGATATCAATATATAATTAAGTATGTGAGTATTTTTGAAATATTTATATAACGGAAACATGAAGCATCAAATCACAAATAATTTCAAAATATCAATATTCAATTATC